>CAVUJE010000027.1:0-35720 GCA_963741705.1 uncultured Chitinophagaceae bacterium
TGCTGTTTGGGACTTTATGTCTTTATTAAAGGCGCTGCAAAACAATCTTACCTGCACTTCTATTCCCTGGTTTCCTAAAGGTTCCGCAGAAACCAGGCATCTTATTAACGAAATAGTTGTAGGTGAAGAATCTGATGTGGACAGCTTCGGAAACAGCAAAAGTCATTTTGAATTATACCTGGATGCAATGCAACAATGCGGGGCAGACACTTCGCAAATTGACAAATTTATTGAAGCATTACAAAACACGGGCAACTTCGAATCAGCATTTACAGCTTCGGAAACACCAAAAGAAGCCCGCGATTTTGTTGATTTTACATTTAAAATTATTGGAAGCAATAAAGATTATTTGCAATCGGCCATTTTCACATTTGGACGGGAAGACCTTATCCCGGGAATGTTTGTTTCGATAGTAAATGACATTGATAAAAACTTCCCCGACAGCATTTCAATTTTCAAATATTATCTTGAAAGACACATTGAGGTTGATGGAGATCATCACAGTCATCTCGCCTTACAGATGACAGCAAACCTTTGCGGCACTAACGACGAATTCTGGAAAGAAGCGGAACAGGCAACTATTGAATCTCTACAAAAACGCATTGAGCTTTGGGACGGTGCATACAGGCAAATAAAAAACAGAAAATCTGCCACTAACACGAATTTTGCATTAGTGGCAGATAGTGCCAATAGAAACATTTAAGCCATTAATACTTTGGTGCCGGCAAACAGTTTACGACCGATGCGCCAACTAAAAAATGCAATTATTTGTTGGTTTACCGTACCAGGTTCTTATGCTATCAACCTTTAATTCTCAAAGGCACATCTACTTTAATACTAAAGTTTCTGCCCATATTATAAATACCATCGTGGCCTGTAAAGTTACCGGGATAAGGTTCAAAATATTTTAAACGGTTCAACCCTGATTGATAAGCGACGTTGAATAAATTATTTCCAAGGAAAGAAATGTTGAACATTGGCTTTCCTTTTTTATTCAGCACATCAGTACCGAAGCCTGCATTAAATAACTGGTAACCTGCTGTGGGCGTTTCTGTATTGTTTTGTAAATAAACGCGGTTCTGTGCGGCATATACTTCAAACTGAACTTTCACAAATGCGTTGGCAAAAGCATTACCCACATTTTTAATATTGGCGCGCAATTCAGAAATAGTGTGCAATGGCGGAATGAAAGGCAAATACTTTGCACTGTCTGAAATTTTTCCTTCGCCCGCAACGCCTTTATTTACGCCGTATACAACAGAAAGCGAATTTTCAAAATGAAGCCAGTCCCACGGATGCGGATGCACATCAACACTTAATTCACCGCCATACAAATGAGCGCGTGCTGCTACAAACTTAAAGGTCTCGTTGCCTGGAACAATAATAGAATCCTGCCCTGTAGCGTTTTGTAATTTTTGATTGTAGATATAATTTTGAATATCGTTATTGAAAACATCAGCCGTAACGGTAACATGTGTAGAATTAAAAGTTGCCCCAATATCTTCCTGCAAACTAAATTCAGGCTTAAAATTAAGATGACCTATCTGGTACATATTGGTTCCGGGATGCACACCATTTGCAGAGATCTCATACACGTTGGGTGCCCTGTAACCTCTGCCGATATTGGCCTTCATACTAAACTTGTCATTGAATTTATAAGACAAGCCAAGGCTGCCGCTCATCCCGGAAAAAGTATGATGGTAGGTTGTAAAAAGATGTTGTGCGCCCGCAGTATCTTTTCCCGAAACCACCTGGTCAAAACCGGTTGAAGGATTAGTGTTTGCATACAAATCGTTGTTGCGGTAATCTCTCACATCATACCTCACGCCACCCGAAACCTCAAGTTTATCCATCCGCTTGGTTATATAAATAAATGGGCCGGCATCTAACTGGTGGTAAGAAGGAATGATAAATTCTGTTCCCTGTGTTACTTTATTATCCTGGTACATTCCATTAATGCCAGTGGTAACACTGAAGCCATTTTTTTCATTAAAATAATATTTAGCGTCGTAGGTAGACGTATTTAATAAAAGATATAAACCCGGTACAGGCACTTCAGGATGACTAAATTCTCTACGGATACTTTTTTGAAAAGCCAGGTTCACAGCCAGCCTTCCGCTTCCAAGATCAAAACTGTTGGCGCTGTAAAAATTATAATGTTGCACATGTTGATGCAACGCAGAAATCTTATAAGAATTTAATTCGGCATTGCTCACAATCGGCCGGTAAGTGTCAGCTTCTGTAATTTGTTTGGTGAATTGTCTTGTAGCAGAATCACGGCTTCCGTCAGGAATTTCCTGTAAGTCATCATACAAGGCAAATCCAAAATGGCTGTAACCCCAGTTTTTGTTGATGCCCACATTGGCAGAGGCATCTGTTTCTGCAAAACCGGTATTATAAACCCTTCCATCGTATTTGTCTTTATAATTGGTGGCCATTTTATGCGTAAAAGTTCCGCCCCATATAAAATCATTTGTATGGCCTGCGATCGTTGCAGAGTTTTCTATCAGCCGGTTATTGGTTTGATATTCGTTTAAAACATTTCCAACTATTTTTCCCTGCGCAGGCGGGTTGGCAGGAATAAGATTCACAACACCCGCTAATGCATCTGAGCCATAGATAAGGCTTGCAGGGCCTTTCACCACTTCTACCCTATCAACCGTATTTTCATCCACTTCAATGCCATGTTCATCTCCCCACTGTTGTCCTTCAAGGCGAACGCCATCATATAAAGTAAGTATTCTGTTAAAGCCGAGGCCGCGGATAAAAGGCTTGGAAACATTCGGTCCCGTTGTTACTTCGCTTACGCCCGGCACCGTTGCAATCGCATCAATAATATTGGTATTAAGATTTTGTTGCAGAAATTTTTTATTGACTGCAACTATCGGAACAGGATTCCTGATAATAGAAGTGGCGCTTGAAGAACCGGTTACCACAATGGCATTTTCTTCTACTACAGCTATTTCCATTTTGAAGTTTTCAGTTTTATCCTGCGTTGAAATTAATATTTTGCGTAATGGTTTTGTAGCCTATGTATTTTATTTCTACAAGGTAGGTACCGCCGGGAACATTTGAGAGATCATAATTTCCGTTAGCATCGGCAATACTTCCTTTTTTAAGATCAGGAATATAAACAGAAGCGCCGGGCAAAGGAGCGCCTGAAGTATCAGTTATTTTTCCCGAAAGTGAATAACGGGAGGAATTTTTTTGTGCATGTGCCGAAAAAGAAAAAAATGTAGATGCACTTATTACTATTATAAAAAGAAAGTTTTCATTTAAATTAATTAAAGGCAAATTGATTAAGAAAAAAATCATAAAACAGAAATCATAAAAGAATGTTCTTTTACTATCTGTGTGAATTAAAATCGGTAGTGTGTTTCAGGAAATGGATGGAGGGCCTCTTAATCCAAAAGAGAGGGGTTGAGAAAAAACAAATGTAGAAATCGTTGTAGCGATGTAATCAAAAAATACAGGAGCCGGAGCTTTAATAACGACAGCACTTTGCATGGTATACGGTGCAATTACCACATTAGTTTCGCAATGGCAATCAATACCTGGCGCATTAATCTGTGGCTTGTTGGAATCGGTTAATGTTTTACTTACAAAATCCGTATGATTGGCAAACAACCAGTGGAGATATTTTGTGGGGGTATTACTTAATGCAAAAATCGCGAGTAATAAAACGCCAAAAAACTTTCGTATGTAAATGTTGCGGTTCAACTGGTTCATTAATGATTTGCAAATGTAGAACATTCTATTATATAAGCCAATGATTCCATATAAAATCACATTAAAATAACAAAAGATAAAAGCGGAATAACTTTTGCGCTAATTATAATTCAAATATTTATTAATTATATAAAATCAATTATTATGCCTATTGTAAAAGTAATAGAAGTGATTGCTTCTTCAGAAAAAAGTTTTGATGATGCTATTCAAAATGCGGTAACGGAAGTTTCGAAAACCGTAAAAAATATTGATTCCGTTTACGTAAAGGATTTTAAAGTGCATGTAAAAGATGAGAAAGTACATTCGTATGGGGTCATTTGTAAAGTATCATTCAGCGTAAATGACAAGTATCACCTTCCGGTGGAAAATAATTTTTATTGAATACAAATAAGGGAGTTAGCGCTCCCTTTATTTTTAACATACCTTTCCGTGAAGGTTTTACAGAAACACATTTTTTGTTTATGTGTTGTTCGTAATTTGCAAACCTTTAAATCTTTAATCCATTTTATCGAAAAAACATGGTACAAACTGCAGAAGACATCAGGCTGTTAAATGAAAAAATTAATCATTCCGCGACTTTCATTGACAAGATCCACGACGAAATCGGAAAAATTATAGTTGGCCAAAGCCACATGCTTGAAAGGTTGTTGATAGGCTTGCTTAGCAACGGCCATATTTTGTTGGAAGGTGTTCCGGGACTCGCAAAAACACTTTCCATTAAATCTCTTGCAAGTACGATCAATGCTCACTTTAGCCGTATTCAGTTTACTCCCGATCTGTTGCCCGCAGACGTGATTGGAACGATGATCTATAACCAGCAGAAGAATGAATTTGTAGTGCGCAAAGGACCGATTTTCGCCAATTTTATTCTGGCTGATGAAATAAACCGTGCGCCTGCAAAAGTGCAAAGCGCTTTGCTGGAAGCGATGCAGGAAAGGCAGGTTACAATTGGCAACAATTCTTACCAGTTAGAAGAACCTTTTTTGGTTTTAGCAACACAAAATCCAATCGAACAGGAAGGAACTTATCCTTTGCCTGAAGCGCAGGTAGATCGTTTTATGCTGAAAGTTATTATCGATTATCCATCAAAATCAGAGGAGCAAGCGATCATCAGGCAGAACGTTTTAGGAATGCAACAGCCACGCATAAACGCAGTTGTTTCTTCTTCAGAAGTTTTAAATGCAAGCCAACTGGTTCGTGAAGTTTATATGGATGAAAAAGTAGAACAATATATCATTGATATTGTTTTTGCCTCGCGTTATCCTGAGCAATACAATCTTGCCTAAATTAAAACCGCTCATTTCTTTTGGAGGTTCGCCGAGGGCAAGCATTAACCTGGCTTTGGCATCAAAGGCGTACGCTTATTTAAACAAAAGGGGTTATGTAATTCCTGAGGATGTAAGGAATATTTGTAAAGATGTTTTACGTCATCGTATCGGCCTTACTTATGAAGCAGAAGCAGAGAATGTAAATATTGAAATGGTGATCAATGAAATTTTGAAAGCGGTGAACGTTCCTTGATGAATGTGAAAATTTGAAGATGCAAAAATTCGAAAATCAAAAACAGTAAATCAACAAATAACCAAAATTTTTATTCCGGGATTTAGAACAATAATCAATAATTAAATAATTGTCTTTCACCACAGCCGACATAATAAAAAGAGTAAAAGAACTGGAGATCATCAGTAAGAAGATCACCACGCATCTTTTTACCGGTGAATATCACTCCGCTTTTAAAGGCAAGGGAATGCGCTTCAGGGAAGTGCGCGAATATTCTCATGGTGATGACGTGAGGTTTATCGACTGGAATGTAAGCGCGCGTTATGCGCATCCGTTTACCAAGGTTTTTGAGGAAGAAAGAGAACTTACTGTTGTTCTTTTAATTGATGTAAGCGCCAGCTCTTTATTTGGCACCACGCACCAAAATAAAAAGGATATGATCACAGAAATAGGGGCCGTACTCACTTTTAGCGCTATCAATAATAATGATAAAGTGGGTGCCATTTTTTTCAGTGATAAAGTGGAACAATATATTCCTCCCAAAAAAGGAAAAGATCATGCACTTTACATTGTCCGGGAATTACTAACGGCAAGGCCTAAACGCAGTGGAACCAACATTCGCGAAGCATTAAATTTCTTTTCAAAATCTAACCATCAAAAAAGTATCGCTTTTATTATGAGCGATTTTATTGATGACAATTATGAACATGCTTTGCGTGTATTAGGCAAAAGACATGATGTTATCGGCCTTAAAGTGTATGATAAAATGGACAGCCATCTGCCTGATATCGGAATGACCAAAGTTCAGGACCTTGAAACAGGAAATACAGAGTGGCTCAATACTTCTGACGCAATGGTGAGGTATAAATATCATCAGAACTTTATTGAGCAAAGTTCAGCCACCAAAAACATTTTTAAAAAGTCAGGCGCACAATTACTACATATTCGTACGGATGAGGATTATGTAAAAATTTTACAACAGTTTTTTACAAGAAGAAAAAAAACGCATTAAAAGGATTTGAAGAAAGGAGTTCACGATATAAGGTTCGTTACGGTTTTAATGATTGCCCTTCTGTTTTCAACACAGCATTCTATAGCCCAGGCGCCCACTGTAAAAACAACCGTAGATAAGACGGATATTTTAATAGGCCAGCAAATACATTACAAAGTACAAACTTCTATGCCTGATAATACTTACAGGCTCAGTTGGTTTTCGATGCCGGATAGTTTTGGAAATTTTGTACCCATCATTAAAGAAAAAATCGACTCTTCTTATGCTGATGGGAATCTCAATTTCAGTCAACAAATAATTATTACAAGTTTTGATTCCGGCAGGCAGGTAATTCCGCCGCTGGCGCTTAACATATCCACACTTGATGGCGATTCTACTTTTAATATTTATACTGATTCTATCCCTATAAATGTTAAATATTCCCCTGCTGACAGTACACTTCCATTTCATGACATCAAAAACATTATTGAAGTAAAAAAAACATTTCCATGGTGGATTTGGGTAGCCATTGGCCTGGCCGTTATTTTAATAATTTTTCTTATCATTTACTTTATCAGAAAATCGAAAAAGAAAAAAGATACAGGGATTTTTGAATCTAAACTTTCGCCTTATGAAGAAGCCATGCAATTGTTAGATGAATTACAGAAGGAAAATTTACCGGAGAAAAATGAGATCAGGGAATTCCATATAAGGCTGTCGGATATTTTTAAAAGATATTTATCCAGGAAAACAAATATCTACCAGATGCATCTTACAACTGATGAAGTGTTGATGGAAATAAATCAATTAGAACTTTCAAAAGAAAAAATCGCGGATTTTGCCAATTGCCTGCGAATGGGCAATGCCGTTAAGTTTGCGAGATACGTTCCACCGGAATATGAAAATCAAAAATGCTTTTCTGAAATAAAAGAAATGATCACTAATATCAATAACATAGAAAATAAAAAACCGGCAGATGGTATTTGATTATTTTCAAGATATTACTTTTGGGCAACCCTGGTTATTGCTTCTCTTCCTGGTAATACCGGTATTGATCTATTGGAAATTCAATAAAGGTAAAAAGCAGGTAGCGGCAATTGGTATCTCTTCCACCAAAGGATTGGCAGCATCAAAATCATGGAAAAATTCTTTTCAGCAATTTCCTTTTATCTTACGAATGTTGGCACTTGCCTGTATTATCATTGCACTTGCAAGACCCCAGACAAAATTTGATGAAACGCAAAGAGAGGGCGAAGGGATTGACATCATCCTCGCGATTGATGTAAGCGGAAGTATGACAGCACAGGATTTTACACCCAACAGGATGGAAGCGGCAAAAAAAGTAGCAGAAGATTTTGTAGACAATCGTCCCTCCGACAGAATTGGCGTGGTGATTTTCGCCGGTGAAAGTTTTACGCAATGCCCGCTCA
Source organism: uncultured Chitinophagaceae bacterium (assembly GCA_963741705.1). Taxonomy (GTDB): domain Bacteria; phylum Bacteroidota; class Bacteroidia; order Chitinophagales; family Chitinophagaceae; genus Ginsengibacter. The sequence goes on from CAVUJE010000027.1 coordinate 7,651, forward strand.
CCACTGATCATTATGTTTTAAAGACACAAATTTCCCAAATTAGAAATGGTTTGCTTGAAGATGGAACAGCGATTGGCTCGGGATTAGCCACCAGTGTAGATCGTTTGAGAAACAGCAAATCAAAAAGCAAAGTGGTTATTCTTCTTACCGACGGAATGAATAATGGCGGATTGATTGATCCATCAACAGCTTTAGAAATTGCGAAGACATTTCATGTAAAAGTTTATACTATTGGCGTGGGAACAGAAGGTTATGCTCCTACCCCGGTAAGCACGCCACTCGGCATTGTGATGCAAAACCAAAAGGTTTCTATTGATGAAAATCTATTGAAAAATATTGCACAACAAACCGGCGGCCAATATTTCAGGGCAACCGACAACCAAAGCCTTGAAAAGATTTACAGCCAGATAGACAAAATGGAAAAATCAAAAGTGGAGATCACCACTTTTCATCATTATACTGAAAAATTTTACCCTTTTATTTTTGCAGCATTAGCATTGCTTTTTGTAGAAATTATTTTAAGATATACCTTGTTTAAAAAATTCCCCTAATTAGCTGATTGGCTAATTAGCAAATCAGCTAATTAATATGCAGGCATTAGTTTACAAATCTACGGGCAGTTGGTATGTAGTGCAAAATGAAAAGGGCGAGGAATTTAATGCACGCATCAAAGGCAAATTTAAAATTGATGATATTACTTCTACCAACCCGATTGCCGTAGGAGATGTAGTAGATATTGATAAAGAAGATGGAGAAGAATCGATTGTTATCACAAAAATTTACGACCGGAAAAATTATATTACACGCCAATCGCCACACAACAAGCACATGCATCATATTGTGGCGGCTAATCTTGATCAAAGTATTTTATTGGCTACATTAAAAGATCCCAAAACTTCTACCGGTTTTATTGATCGTTTTTTGGCAGCGTCTGAAGCTTATCACGTGCCGGCAATTATCGTTTTTAATAAAACAGATCTGTATAAATCAAAAGAGAAAGAAAAGTTTGAAAGAATAAAAGAAGTGTATGAAAAGATCGGTTACCCGGTTTACGCAATGAGTGTTACGCAACAATGAAGGAGTAGACGAAGTAAAAGAATTATTAAAAGAAAAAACAACTTTATTAAGCGGCCATTCCGGTGTGGGAAAATCTTCTTTTATCAATACTATCTTTCCTGAAAACATCATAAAAACACAGGAAGTAAGCGGCTGGAGCGGCAAAGGATTGCACACTACCACTTTTGCTGAAATGTTTGACCTTCCTTTTGGTGGAAAAATAATTGATACGCCCGGAATGAGAGAATTTGCGATGATGGATATTGAGCCGTATGAACTTTCACATTATTTCCCGGAAATGAAAGCGCTGATACAACGATTGCAAATTTAATAATTGTATGCATATTGAAGAGCCGGGCTGCGCGGTAAAAAAGGCGGTTGAGGAAAATAAAATTGCAGCAGAACGCTACATTAGTTATTTGAATATTTTAGGAACAATCGATAATAAAAAATGGTAATAAAATAAAAATTGCAGTTATTTGTTGATTTACTGTAATGCAATGGATTAAAATAAGCATTTCTTTCCAGGAACTCTGCCACTTCTTCTACCGCTTTATTTACTTTTTCTGTATGATTAAAATGCTTTGAGGAAGTATTGAAACTCCATTAAAAATATTGTAATGAAGCGTCAAAAAAATATTCTTGTATTTGAAATCCCAGTCAAGCGAATCGGCATCATCTACCTGGTTTAGAAAATTTAACTTTCAGTCCGTCAGCAAGTGTTTCGGCTATAGAATAAAATTTGGAAATGCCGCAATTATCGTCAATTACAGCTTCAGTGCCGCCATAATTTGTTTTTAAATGATAACACATAGGTTTAGTTTTTATAAAGAATAGAATTCAATCAATGTTTGAATTTTTTCGCTTTTCTCGCTGCTTTTATAGCAGCTTTATCGCCTGATAAAATCCTTTCAGCTCCTATATTTTTACCATTTGTCGGGCACCCGTATTTTTCATGTCTTCTGAAAATGGAACATCCGGAAAACATAAAGCAACAAACAGCAAAAATGATTATTTTTTTCATTGATCAGAAATTCTAAAACATATAAACCCCTAAACCCTCTAAACCCTCCTCAACTCTTGTACCAGCCTGCATAAACCAGGTAATTATTAGCAATCCTTTCAATTTCTCCTTTTATCAATTCCTCTGAAATGTCTTTTACCTTTTTTGCAGGAACCCCGGCGTAAATACTTCCCGGTTCTACCACGGTATTTTCAAGAACTACAGCGCCTGCAGCAATGATACTGTTGGCCCCGATTTTGGCATGATCCATAATGATCGCTCCCATGCCAACCAAAACATTATCCTCTATAACGCATCCATGTACGATTGCATTGTGTCCGATGCTTACATTATTTCCGATAATGGTTTTTGACTTTTGATAAGTACAGTGAATTACGGCTCCGTCCTGTACATTTACTTTGTTGGCCATGCGGATGGAATTTACATCGCCGCGAATAACCGCATTGAACCAAATACTGCATTCATCACCCATAATTACATCGCCGCAAAGTGTAGCATTGGGCGCAATAAAACAATTTTTTCCCCATGAGGGATTGATTCCTTTTACTTGAAATAAAAATGACATGAAATTAAATCTTTGAATTCATCAACATAAAATGAAGATGAAAATTGTGAGAAATAAAAGAAATTATTGAATTAATGCTTTAACCAGGATTCCGGATTTACATTATTATTTTCATCCATTAAAATAAAATCAACTTCGCCATTGCCATCATCGTTAAGGCCCGCTTTCCCAATTACCTGCCCTGTTTTAACTTTATCTCCACGCTGCACATTGGCGCTGCAAGATTACTATAAACAGTAAAATATTTGCCATGCTTTATAAAAACAACCTGCTTATCATCCATATAATTTACCAGAGTAACTTCTCCCTCAAATACTGATTTTACAGGTGCGCCGGCTTTTACACCAATACTAACGCCGGGATTATTATAATCAATACCGCCGGGATATTGATTGGGACCAAAATGAGTGATCACATAACCATCACAAGGCCATGGAAGAGATCCTTTATTTTTTTCAAAACTTGCATTTAATTCTTTATCAGCTTCGCTGCTTACCAACACACTTCCTGAAGGAATAGAAGCCGGCTTTGAAGTAGATGCAGTAGTCTTGCTTTCATCCGTCTTTGAATCGTTTTTATTTTTTGCGGCGCCGCCAATCGTTCTTTTTCTTTTCGCTCTGCTTCTGCTTTTGCTTTTTCAATTTCACGGCGTATCATTGCCGTAATTGCATTCTTTAATTTGGCATCCTGCTTTCGTTTATCGCGCACCTGTGCCAATAGTTCTTTTTGTCGTCCTTTTAGTTGGCTTACGATATTTGCCTTTTCTTCTTTTTGCTTTTGAAGTTTTTCCAGTTCCTTATCCTTTTCACTCAGCACATCCTTCTTTTCATCTTTCATTCCAGATAATCTCTTTATCTTATCTTCAAGCAATGACTGTGTTTTCAAAATATTCTCTGCCTGCATTTCGCGGTAATTGCGGTAAGATTTTAAATACGCAATCCGCTTTATGGCATCATTAAAATTATTGGCTGAAAAAATAAAATTCAGGAAATCATAATTGCTCCTGTTCTTATAGGCATACACCATGCTTTTGGCATATTCCACTTTTAAGGTGTCAAGAATTCTTTTGATTTTATTGATCTCTAATTGTGACAAATAAATGTTGTCACTCAGTTTCCTGATTTCGCCACTTATATTGTGAATTACATTATCCTGCAGATTGAGTTTTTTATTGATCAAGGTAAGCTGGCCAACATTAACTTTGGTGGTTTTTTGAGTTTCGATAAGCGCTTTTTCGGTTTCCTGAATTTCTTTTTTTAATTGCTCCCTTTGTTTTTCAAGCTCATCTTTGCTAAGTTGCTGTTGTGCGGTAGCAGCAAAGGCAATTAAAAAAAAGAGAAAAGCTGTTACAATTTTCCTGGGCATGCACGCAATATTTTTTATAAGAATCATTGGTAAATATCTATGCAAGCTGCAATAGCTTAAAGTAACAATTATTTTGTTTTATAATTTCTTGGAACACCAAACGGAAATGATAATTCCTTGTTAAACTCATACTGTTTAAATTCGATTGACACATCAACTTTAGATTTTTCTGAAACATTTATTTCCCTGTCTGTAGCAAAATCAAACCCGGTATTACTTTCATAATTGCCATATAGCAAAGCGGCAGTGCGATTTTGATTCAAATCAATATCATCAAGTTTTATCCTTTCCAAATGATTAGTTCCGGCAGAAAGTGTAATCAGGTTTTTAAAATAAGAACCTACGGTTCCGATCAAAATATGATTTTCTGTTTGCCTGTACGATACAATGCTATCACCCACATAAACGGGATTTCCGATAAGAATATTTTGCAACAAACGAAAATCCATCGGAATATGCGCAAAACTTTCAATGTAACTGAAGGGATGATATTCAACCGATTTATCCAGCTTATTTAAAAGGATAAGCGTGTCGGGAGTAATGTAAAGCCGAAAAGCTTCAATCCCTAAAAAAGTAGAACTGATAGAAATCCATAAAATACTGTCTTTTTGCAAGCGGATAAATGCATTAAAATCCGGCTGCTTTCCGTTTCGGTCTTCGTATTGAATTTTTGCTTTTGAAGAAAATGTTTTAAAATCAATTTTATTTTTATTAATGCATTTAACACTTCATAGCGCAGGAATTTTATTAAACGAACTGTCTTTTACTAATCAACGGCACTTTTACAACGGAAGTATCTTTTTTACTTATGGCGGTCTGCAGGCTTTTGGTAGAATGGCAACCGCTGACTACATACAATAAAATAATTCCTATAAAAATTTTACTCCAGTGTCTTCATTCAAACAATTTTAAAATTATAATTTGTCCGGTATGCCCAAAACCTCCTTCACCTCTTGCAGTGTCGATTCTAACTGTTCACCGGTTTCAAAAAAGCTTTTTCAACTTTAGCAACAACCATCTGTGCTATTCGGTCGCCACTGTTAATGGTATGTGCTTCGGATGATAAATTTATGAGAATGATTTTAATTTCTCCCCGATAATCACTGTCAACCGTACCGGGAGAATTTAAACAGGTAATTCCATGTTTAATTGCCATGCCGCTTCGTGGCCTTACCTGCACTTCATATCCTCCGGGGATTTCAAGAAAAAGACCGGTAGGTATCATCTTTCTTTCCAAAGGTTGTAGCGTAACTGGTTCAGTCAACCAGGCCCGCAGATCCAATCCTGCTGAGCCTTCGGTAGCATATTCCGGAATTGGATTATCTGAAGTATTTATAATTTTAATTTCCACATAATGCATGGCGTACAAAGATAGGAATGGCAGAGAGGAGATGAAAAAATAAATAAAAAGAAAAAAATTATTGTATTGCTGTTAACAAAACCGTTGCGTACGCTGCAATTCCTTCTTCGCGGCCTACAAAACCCATTTTCTCTGAAGTGGTTGCTTTTATGGAAACCTGGTTTTCATTTACATCAAGAATTCCTGCAATCACTTTTTGCATTTCAGTTACATGTGGTTTTATTTTCGGCAATTCAAGACAAACGGTAGAATCGATGTTTCCGATCTTGATAACCGGCTTTGTTGATCAACTCATTGGCATTTTTTCAATAAAATCTTACTATCAATGTTTTTATATTTTTCATCAGTATCAGGAAAATGAACGCCAATATCTCCAAGACAGGCAGCGCCCAGCATGGCATCGCAAATGGCATGTAGCAACACATCGGCATCGCTGTGCCCAAGCGCTCCTTTACTATGTTCAAGTTTTACGCCACCAATCCATAATTCGCGGTTCTGGAACCAATTGATGAAAATCAATTCCAAAACCAATTCTAAAAGGTGTATTTGCCTGCATCGCATTTGTTTTTCAGATAAGAAAATAAAAATCCCTGTTATTTGTTGTTTTACTGTATTAACAAGCATAACAAAAACGCCCCAAAAATAGGGGCGTTGTATTATAATTAAAATAATATTTTATGGTTACTGTCCAGAGTCCGGTGTTCCAAGGTTAAAAAGAATACTAAACCGCAATGTATTTGACAACGGATTTCTGTTTACTCCTGTACCTGAAGGAATCAGGTAAGAAAAGTTCAAGCCAAATACATTATAATTCAACCCTGCGCCCACAGTAAAATATTGCCTGTCGCCTTTGGTAGGATTTTCATAAAAATAACCCAATCTTAAAGAAAACTGATCATTGTAAGTATATTCTGCGCCAACTGAAATCTGGAACTCTTTTAATTCTTCACTAAAACCCCCGGGCGCATCTCCAAATGAACTAAACCAACTTCCAACAACACCTTTATTATGATAAGCTACCAAGCCCGGCAGAATCTCCAATTGCAGGTGGCGTGGGAACCAACAATTTATTTACATCCAATGCCAAAAGTAACTTTACTTGTTTCATCAACCACATCTACATAAGCTACTCCAAGGCCCAAGATTAGCGGGAATAAAATCTTTTTCAGACGCATCATTGGTATAGGATATTTTGGAGCCAAGATTAGAAATGGCAACACCCCAGTTCAATCCGGAAACAGTTCCACCTTCAGAACCATCATTAAACAAAGACACATCGCCTGCGACGGCAGTGCCTGTTTTATAAGTTGAGCCGCTTGACGATTGGCCGCTCGCAAGATTAGAATTAATATATCTTAAAGAAATCCCCAGTCCCAACTTTTCAGAAAGTTTGCGCGAATAACCTGCATCTACCGCAAATTCGCGTGGTCTGTAAGTTTGAAGATCATTTCCGAGATTATCAGTAAACTGTATATTTCCCAGACTAAAATAACGCACAGATGCAGAAATTGCCTGAACATCATCAAGCTGATGATAGCCAGCTGCAGAAACCAGATAGACATCATTAAGATCAAGCCCTTTTAACCAGGGAGTATAAGTTAATGCAATGGCAGATTTATTTTTAGCAAAAGGTATTTTTGAAAGATTCCAAAAAATAGAATTTGCATCAGGAATAGTGGCAATTCCCACATCGCCCATACCACCGGAACGTGCATCAGGAGAAATACGTAAAAAAGGCACAGCAGTAGTTACTACATTTATGGGATTAGCAGTTTGCGCATTTACAGAAACAGTCGCTCCAATCAGCATTATCATTGCAGTCAACTTTAACAAGGCTCTTTTCATGTGAATTTTAAATGTACTGGTTAGGTAGAGTTCTCTTATAAATGTTGGGGTTGAGGATTGTAAAAATAATTTTTTTTTTTAAACAGCCAATTTAAATTTCGGCAGCAGTTGATTTCGTTTGTACCTAATGCTCAATGAACGCCATATCAATTTATTTATTGCATTTTAAAATGCAATAAGAAGAATTTTAATGAATACGAAAAATAAACTATTAAAAATTATAAGACTATAAATAAATAATAAAAGAACGTATTTGTGAAGGATTGCAAAAAAATTACGAACGGCATATTTTTAGTTTCATTCGCAAATCAAAACCAAATAAAGTATTTATATTCGCATTAGAAAAAAGCCCTTTCACAATAAGAAAGAAAACCTTTCGTTAATTAATCTGCAAAACGAATGTACATGTCAAAATCATTATCCGCCGGGAAATTTACCCTTATAGTACTGGCAGCCCTTGTAGCTTTACCCTCGTGTAAGAATGGAAGTATCTTTGGTAAAAAGCATCAGCAATCCTCCGTTACCGGGTGGAATTATGATGATAAAAACTATGGTAATTTCCATGTATTAAAAGCAAATGAGCAGAAAACCGGACCCGGCCTTGTATTCATACAGGGTGGTACTTTTGTGATGGGTGCCAAAGAAGAAGATGTAATGGGTGATTGGAATAACGTTCCAAGAAGAGTAAGTGTAAATTCATTTTATATAGACCAGACAGAAGTAGCCAACGTTCACTATCGTGAATATCTATATTGGCTTTCCAACACATTTGATGGTGATACTACTATAATGAGAATGGCATTGCCTGATACATTGGTTTGGAGAAGCGAACTTGCTTATAATGAACCATACGTTGAATATTATTTCCGTTATCCTGCTTATAATTATTACCCGGTTGTAGGTGTAACCTGGGAACAGGCACACGATTTTTGTATCTGGAGAACAGACAGGGTAAATGAAAAAATATTAATTGATAAAGGGTATTTAAATAAAAGAGCTCCACTTGCAGAAATGAAAGGAGGCGAGGGTGACGAAACATTTAATACCGACACTTACATCATGAATCCTGAATTGATCAATAATAAAACAGCTCCTAAAAAAGGTGCTTTAAAAGATGTAAGCGGCAGGCCAAGAAAAGTGGTAACATTTGAAGATGGGATTCTGTTACCGGGTTACCGCTTACCAACAGAAGCAGAATGGGAATATGCCGCCTATGGAATTATTGCACAAAATCCTAAACCCCGTACCAAAGAAAAAAATCATGGTGAAGAAGTTATTTCCAACCAGCAGGTTTATTCCTGGAGCAAAAATGTAAACGGACTTCGTGATAACCGTCGCGGTAGCTGGCAGGGAGAATTTTTAGCCAACTTTAAAAGAGGTAGTGGCGATGTAATGGGTGTTGCCGGTGGTTTAAATGACCGTGCGGCAATTCCGGGCCCTGTAAAATCATTTTATCCAAACGGATATGGCTTGTATAACATGAGTGGTAATGTGAGCGAATGGGTAGCAGATGTTTATCGCCCGATGACCTCAATAGATGAAGATGATTTTAACCCTTTCCGTGGTAATAAATTTGAAAGATTTTATAAAGACGAAAACGGCGATTATGTAAGAGATACATTAGGAAGATTGAAAAAAGAAGTAGTTCCTGACTCTGTAGCCGTAAAACGCCGTAACTATCAAAAGGGCGATGTGATCAACTACCTGGATGGAGACTCTATTTCAAATGTTACTTACGGATATGGAATAACTACCTTAATAAGTGATAAATCACGTGTTATTAAAGGTGGAAGCTGGAACGATATGCCATACTGGTTATCACCTGGTGCACGCCGTTATATGTCCCAGGATGAATCAAGCAGCACTGTTGGTTTCCGTTGCGCAATGACAAGACTTGGAAGCCCTGAAGGAAATGGATTTAAAGAAGGAAACATCTTCGGTACAAGAAAACAAAATAAAAGTAAAAAATATTAAAATTTGTTAGATTTAATTAACAGAAAACCTCTTATTCAAATAATAAGAGGTTTTTTATATCAAGTATTTTCATACCTGTTTAATATTTTTGCTTCCCATAAACAGACCACCATTCATGTTTGAATTTCATGCAGATAGAAAAAGATATTTTGATATACAAGCGCTAAACTCAGCAAAATATATTGTTCCTTTTATTGAATCGAATTTCACACTTAAAAAAGGAATGCGTGTGTTGGAAATAGGTTGCGGCGAAGGTGGCGTATTAAAACCTTTTCTTGAAAAAGGCGCTATTTGTGTAGGTGTTGAATTTGATCAAACAAGAATTGAAAATGGCAAAAACTGGCTGGCAGAAGAAATTGAAAACGGAAGACTTTCTTTTGTTGTAAAAGATATTTACGATACGGCAGTAGAAAGCCTTGGTGGAAAATTTGATCTCATTATTCTTAAGGATGTAATTGAACACATTCATAACCAATCAAAATTATTAGCTAGATTAAAAGAATTTCTTACTCCTCAAGGAATTATTTTTTTTGGTTTTCCTCCCTGGCAAATGCCTTTTGGTGGCCATCAGCAATTGTGTCAAAACTCATTGTCAAAAGTTCCTTATTTTCATTTGCTTCCCCGACCTATTTACAAAAGCACGTTGAAATTATTTAAAGAACCGGAACACGTTATAAATGATTTATTGGAAATAAAAGATACCGGAATTTCTATAGAAAGGTTTGAGAAAATAGTAAAGCAAACTAATTATAAGATAGTGAGTAAGATCAATTATCTCTTTAATCCAATTTATGAATATAAGTTCAATATCAAGCCAAGAAAACAAAATAAATTAATAAGCAAAATTCCCTATTTAAGGGATTATTTAACCACCTGTGTCTATTATATTATTAAATCAAATTAAGTAAGGCTAATTGATTTTTTATCCAGGTAAGTTATTTCTACTCTTTCAGAGTTGTTGCCTTTTCTAATTTTATATTGGTAACCTTTTGACGAACTGGAATAAAAAAAATGTGTTAAGTTCTATTTCTTTAAAACCCAAAACTGTATGTTGAAAAAAATTTTTAAAATAGCTGGCATTATCCTGCTATCGTTAATCGTTATTGCTTTCTTACTTCCCGTCCTGTTCAAAGGAAAGATCATGGAAATAGCTAAGAAAGAAATCAATAAAAATATAAATGCAAAAGTTGATTTTAAAGACGTGGATATTTCCCTGTTCAGACATTTTCCGCATGTGGCAGTTGGTTTAGAAAATCTACAGGTGATAGGAACAGGCGATTTTTCAAAAGATACTTTGGTTTCATCCAAACAAATTGACGTTGCCATGAACTTTATGAGCCTTTTCGGCAACTCAGAAATGAAAATATATTCTATTACAATTGATAAGCCAAGGATTCATGCGATCGTAAATAAAGAAGGTAAAGCCAACTGGGATATTACCAAACCGGATACCTCATCTTCACAAAAAGGAGAAAGTACTTTTAAACTTTCCCTTAAAAAATACGCTATAAATGACGCATATATAAGTTATACAGATATTCCCGGAAATATGAGTAGTGAAATATTCCACCTCAATCATTCCGGAAGTGGAGATTTTACATCCGATCTTTTTACTTTAAAAACAAAAACATCTGCGGAATCCGTTTCTTTTACTTATGCAAATATTCCTTACCTGGTAAATGCCAAAACCTCTCTGCAGGCAGACATACAGGTAGATAACAAGAACGATAAATATACTTTCAAAACTGATGACATTGCTTTAAATGACCTGAAACTTTCTACGGAAGGATATTTCCAGTTTGTAAATGACAGCACTTATGGAATGGATATAAAATTCAATGCACCTTCTACTGAATTCAAAACTTTGTTATCACTCATACCTGCAATCTATAATAATGATTTCTCTAAAATTAAAACCAGCGGAAAAGTGGTATTCAATGGTTTTGTAAAAGGTGAATACAATTCAGTCAAAATACCCGCATATAATATTAACCTCAATGTAGAAAACGGATTTTTTCAATATCCCGATTTGCCACAACCGGTTAAAAATATTGGATTAGCAGTAAAAGTGGATAATCCTGACGGTGTCACAGATCATACCGTAGTCAATATTTCCAAAGGTCATATTGAATTTGGAAGCGATCCTTTTGATTTTACTTTACTATTAAAAAATCCTGTTACGGTTCAATATATTGAAGCCGCTGTAAAGGGTAAACTGAACCTTGCGCAGGTAACGAAATTTGTAAAATTGACCGGCAATACCAAACTTTCCGGGATATTAGATGCAGATGCATCTGCTAAAGGAAATTTGGCAGTTATTACCCAACAAAAGCCTGGTCCGTTTACAGCAAATGGGTTTATTAATATCACCAACCTCAACTATTCATCCAACGATTTTCCCGAACCAATCAGCAACAGTAATATTCAGATAAAATTTGAAAACCCTGATGGGGTAGCAGATCATACGGTAATTCAAATTCCCGCTGCTCACCTGGAAATTGGAAATAATCCAATTGATTTTAATGTATTGATAAAAAACCCTGCAACTGTACTTTATTTTGATGGCGCAGCGAAAGGAAAATTCAATCTTGCTTCTGTGAAACAATTCACCACGCTTGAAACAGGCACCCAATTATCAGGAATGCTTTCGGCAGACATTGCTTTTAAAGGCGATAAAGCAGCAATCGATAAAAAAGAATATGAGAAAATAAATACGTCAGGCACCTTCAACGTTTCAGACCTAAATTATATTAGCAAAGATTATCCCGGTGGCGTGCAGCTTAGTAATGCGGCATTTACTTTTAATCCTAAAAATATTACGCTCAATTCATTAAATGCAGAATACCTTAAATCTAATATCACAGCAAATGGTTCAATAGATAATGCAATCGGGTATGCATTGAAAGATGAACCAATTGCAGGAAATTTAGATGTTCATGCAGATAAATTAAACCTGAACGATTTTATGGGAACGGATTCTGTTGCAAGTGATAGTGCCACTTCCGATCCTTTTTTGGTTCCTAAAAATGTGTCATTCACTTTAAATGCAGGCGTTGATAAACTGACTTACGACAAAACAGATTATGCTAATGTGAAGGGAACAGTAGTGATTAAAGACCAAACGGTGGATTTAAAAAATCTGCAAATGAATGCCCTTGGTGGTACGATTGGACTGAACGGTGCTTATTCAACCAAAGACGATAAAAAACATCCGGATATTTCATTGGCTTATGACGTAAAAAATTTGGATGTCGAAAAAACTTTCTATGCTTTTAATACAGTTCAAAAATTAATGCCAATAGGAAAATTTATTTCAGGGGTTCTCAATTCTCAATTGACAATAAACGGGAAGTTGGGTAGCAATATGATGCCTGATTTAACCACGCTCACAGGCAAAGGTGACGTACTATTACTGGAAGGATTTTTGAAAAAATTTGCACCTGTTGAAAAATTAGCCCAGACTTTAAATATTTCTGAATTAAACGGTTTTGCGCTTAAAGACCTTAAAACCTATTTTGATTTTGCCAATGGTAAAGTTTTGGTTAAGCCATTTCACATAAAATTAAAGGATATTGATATGGAAATTGGTGGCGTGCATGGATTGGACCAATCTATTGACTATGTAATCGGAATGAAGTTTCCGCGAAGCTTAATGGGCGCGCAGGGCAATGCGTTAGTCAATAACCTCGCACAGCAGGCTTTAGCCAAAGGAATACCAGTTAAATTGAGCGATTCTGTTAACCTGAACGTAAAAATGGAAGGTTCACTAACCCATCCTGTTATCAAAACAGACCTTAATGAAACAGTCGGTAGCGTGGCAAATGAAATGAAGCAAAAGGCTTCGGATTTTGTAAAAAATAAAATAGATAGCACAAAAACTACATTAAAGGACACTGCAAATGCCATCAAAAACCAGGCTGTAAAAGATTTAAAAGAAGATATTACGAAACAACTATTGGGTGGTAAAAAAGATAGCGCTTCCTCATCGGAAAAGCCATTAGAAAATGTAAAGAAAAATGCAGAGAAGACATTAAAAAACACGTTTAATAACCTGCTTAAAAAGAAAGATGCTTCAAGAAAGTAGTGATAGTTTTTATACTAAGGCAAAGCGATAAAAGCATTTTTACAGCCTATGCTTTGTAAATATTGTTTCTGCAATCAATGATTAGCAAAGCCTGGCTAAATTTCCTTTGCTCCTTCAACCAGTACAGAAGTTTTATTATTCAACACTTCTACAAAGCCACCTTGAATAGTATATTGAGTAGAAGCATTTTTGTCCTTCAGAATTTTCAGCTTACCTGATTTTAAAGCGCTCACAATCGGTGCATGTTTATCAAGCACTTCAAACATTCCACTGATTCCCGGAAGTTGAACGCCATAAACTTCACCACTGAAAATCTTTTTATCGGGTGTTAATATTTCTAAAGTCATAGTTGTATTAATTAACTGATTAGCTAATTACGAATTCGCTGCTTCCATCATTTTCTTACCTTTTGCAATTGCGTCATCCAGGTTCCCCACAAGGTTAAAAGCCGCTTCAGGATATTCATCCACTTCTCCATCCATAATGGCATTAAATCCACGGATGGTGTCTTCAATAGAAACCAATACGCCTTTCAAGCCGGTAAATTGTTCTGCTACGTGGAATGGTTGCGAAAGAAAACGCTGAACACGGCGTGCTCGGCTTACCGTTAGTTTATCTTCATCACTCAATTCATCCAAACCAAGAATCGCAATAATATCCTGCAATTCTTTATAGCGTTGCAAAGTTAATTTTACCCTGTTGGCACAATCATAATGCTCATCACCTACAATTGCCGGAGTTAAAATTCTTGAAGTAGAATCCAAAGGATCAACAGCCGGGTAAATTCCAAGATCAGCAATCTTTCTGCTCAATACAGTGGTTGCATCCAAATGCGCAAAGGTAGTTGCGGGAGCCGGATCGGTTAAGTCATCCGCAGGCACATACACCGCCTGTACAGATGTGATAGAACCATTTTTGGTTGAAGTAATCCTTTCCTGCATCAATCCCATTTCTGTAGCCAATGTTGGCTGATATCCTACCGCAGAAGGCATCCTTCCCAACAATGCCGAAACTTCAGACCCTGCCTGTGTAAAACGGAAAATGTTATCTACGAAAAATAAAATATCTTTTCCTTTGCCAGTGCCATCTCCATCACGGAAATATTCAGCAACGGTTAATCCGCTCAATGCCACACGTGCTCTTGCTCCCGGTGGCTCATTCATTTGTCCGAAAACGAAGGTAGCTTTTGAATCTTTCAATTCTTCCATATTTACCGCATCAAGATCCCATCCGCCTTCTTCCATGCTATGAATAAATTTATCTCCATATTTCATAATACCGGCTTCAATCATTTCACGCATCAGGTCATTTCCTTCACGGGTTCTCTCTCCTACTCCGGCAAACACTGATAAACCACTATAAGCTTTCGCAATATTATTAATCAATTCCTGTATCAAAACCGTTTTACCTACGCCAGCACCACCAAACAATCCAATTTTACCACCTTTTGCATAAGGTTCAATAAGATCAATTACCTTAATTCCGGTAAATAAAATTTCACTTGCGGTACTCAGATTTTCAAATAATGGAGGTTTGCTGTGGATCGGGCGACCATTCTTTTTGCTTACCTGTGGCAAACCATCAATAGCATCACCCGTTACGTTAAATAAGCGGCCGTTTATATCATCGCCTACCGGCATTAATATGGGCGAACCTGTATCAACCACGTCTATTCCACGTTTTAAGCCTTCAGTACCATCCATTGCTATACAACGAACACTATCTTCACCTAAATGTTGCTGAACTTCCAACACCAATTTATCACCATTTTCTTTAGTAAGTTCCAACGCATGAAATATTTCAGGAAGTTGGTTTTCGTTTGCAAAATGCACGTCTACAACTGCCCCGATAATTTGAATTATTTTTCCGGTATTTGCCATAAAATGTTTATTAAAAAGTCCTTATTTCAATTTGGCGGCAAAGGTAAGATTATCAGATTAAAAAGACAACTATGTTTATGGATTATTTCTTTCTTTTTAGAAGCAATTAATCGACCCTTAAAAACAGGAATCTTTAATTTTTATTGGTTTACTCTTTGCAATTAAACCCAGCAACTATTTTCCTTTTGGATCGGCACTTCCATCCCTAAAATATTTACCAATAACAGGTAAACCTCTTACTTCCCGCCATTCTACCTTTAAAAGAAAAGCTATATATATTAATATCAGGAAAGTGCCGGAAAGTATGCTCGCCATAAAACCGGGTACATAATGCTTAAATATTTTGTGTACAAAAAACAGGAACACTACTATCACAATGTAGGCGCTCAACTTACGCCATGCATAAGGTATCCGGTAATCTTTTTGCCCCCAGATAAACGAAACGACCATCATACTTCCGTAACAAGCAAACGTTGCCCAGGCACAGGCCATATAACCAAAATAGGGAATGAAAAAATAATTGATCACTAATGTTATTATCGCCCCAAAAATTGTAATATAAGCACCGGCAATCGTTTTATGCGTAAGCTTATACCAAATGGAAAGATTGTAATAAATACCAAGAAACATATTAGCCAAAAGCAAGATCGGCACTACTTTCAGGCCCGTCCAGTAAATTTTTAATTTTGCAGGATCAGTGCTTAAAAAATATTTCCAGATATCTATATAAAGAGAAACAAAAAGAAACATTACCGTAATCGTTATTACAAAAAACTTCATCACTCTTGCATAAACTTTTTGGGGATTTTTTCCTTCGGATTGCTTGAAAAAAAACGGTTCTGCTCCCATCCGAAATGCCTGGATAAATAAAGTGATAAGAATAGACAATTTGTAACAGGCAGAATAAATGGCTACCTGGTCTTTGGCGGCAGTAATGTCAGTTACCGGAGCAAGCCATGAAAGCATAATGCGGTCAAAAGTTTCGTTGATCATTCCGCCAAAACCTGCAATGATCAAAGGCATTGAATAGATCATCATGGCCATCCAAATCTTTTTATCGAATTGAAACCTGAAAGAAAATAACTCTTTCTTCAAAAATAGTAATGCCGAAAAAGAAGCGATCATGTTGGCAATAATAATATAACCAACTCCATAATCAGGATTGTAAAAAGTGTTGATAAACCCATTGGGATTTTGAGCAGCCCAACGCGGACAAAGCGACAATAAAAAAGTAGGTTAACTGCTATCTGAAGGCAAATAGTTGAAATCCGGATCAACGCATATTTTCGTGGCCGCTGATCCAGTCTCAATTTAGCAAATGGCAACGTAGTTAAGGTGTCAAAAGCGATGATAATCGCCGCATATACAACGAATTCAGGATTATTATCAATCCTTAATAAATGAGCAATAGAAGATTTAAATAATAATAAGATGTGGTAAACAGTAATGTACTGAGTTACAAGGGAAATGATGAAGTGTTGTAAATAGTTCTTAATTCTCCTTCTTTTGTAGCAAACCTAAAATAAGCAGTCTCAATTCCATAAGTAAATACCACATTAAGGAATGGAATTGCGGCATAAATAATACTCATGTCCCCATAGTGAGTGACACTTAATTTAGTAGTAAAATAAGGAGTAAGAAGGTAAAATAGAAACCGCGCAGCAATGGAACTAACCCCGTACCACATGGTTTGTCCTGCTAATTTTTTTATGTTGCTCAAACAAGTTTGGATTTAGAAAAGCGCAAATTTAGTTGTTATCGGATGTAAAATTAAAATTGCAATTATTTGTTGGTTTACTTTAACGATGCCCAATGGGAGTGTAAAATAAACTGTGTCAAATAATTTTTGTGATATTGACAGAATGGAGCCAGAAGCGAAGTTCTTGCTAAAAATGGCCGGGTTCGATACCCGGCTATTTTTTAAAACAGATGTTGACATCAAGTCGCCATTGCATCGTTCTTGCTGAACCAAAGTTATCATTTTTTCCCGTTTCATAAGTTTAGTTTGAGCCGGTCTCCAAAAATGATGCTTAGCTGGGAAACGGTAATGCTCCAGTTTGCCAGCGGCATAGTCCATTTTTTTTCTATATTTTTTGTAGCCAGATACATCAGTTTTAAAAGAGCCATATCAGAAGTAAAAGCACCCTTGGTCTTGGTGACTTTACGGATTTGGCGATGATATCCCTCAATAGTATTGGTTGTATAAACAAGCTTGCGGATGGCAGCAGGATATTTAAAATAAGTAGTGAGCTTTTCCCAATTACGCCTCCAGCTTTCGATCACTACCGGATATTTTTTGTTCCATTTTTCACTTAACCCTTCCAACTTGTCCTGGGCTTCAGCTATGTTTGTAGCCTGATATACGGGCTTCAGATCGGCCATAAATACTTTCTGATCTTTAGTGGCTACATATTTTAAAGAATTGCGGATCTGATGTACAATGCAACTCTGCACTTCTGTTTGGACAAATATCGTAGAAATAGCTTCTGCAAAGCCTTTCAGGTTATCAATGCAGGCTATCAGAATATCTTTGACACCTCTGGCTTGTAAATCAGTCAAAACGCTTAACCAGAAATTAGCACCTTCATTTTCACTAACATACATCCCTAAAATTTCTTTTCTTCCTTCGGTAGTTATACCCAGAATATTATAGACACAACGGCTCTGCACACGTCCTTCCTGTTTTACTTTGTAATGCATTCCGTCAAGCCAAACAATGCAGTATATCTCTTCTAATGGCCGCACCTGCCACTCTTTTACCAGTGGTATTACTTTATCGGTAATGGTTGATAAAGTGCCTGCCGAAATATCGGTATCATACATGTCTTTTATGTGGGCCGAAATATCTCTGAAACTCATGCCCAGACCATACATTCCAATAATTTTGGACTCTAAACTGTTAGCCAGAATAGTTTCTCTTTTCTTAACGATCTCCGGTGAAAAATCACTGTTTCGATCCCTGGGTGTATCCAGCTCAATTGTGCCAGCTCCTGTTTTTAAAAGCTTGGTACTATAGCCATTTTTTCGGTTGTTTTGCTCCTCAGCTTCCTGTTCTAAATGTTCTTCTAATTCTGCCTGTAAAGCGGCTTCTAAAAAGTCTTTAAGCAGCGGCGCAAAAGCACCTCCTTTGCTGAATAAATCCTTGCCCGAGCGAAATTGCTCCAGGGTCTTCTTTTTTAGTGCTTCGTAATCGAAGGCTTCTTTTTTCTTTTGCATTTTGTAAACTGTGTTTTAAAGTTCTTAAATCATTTGAACTTTGACACAGTTTATTTTACAGCCTCCCGGGTTACGAATCATCACCATCCGGCATCATTCACCCATTCCCCATTCCCTATTCACTTTCTTCCCCCTTCACTCTCTTCTCCAACCCCGCTACACTCCTGAATCCCGTAATACTCTTCAGCTTTTTGCGGTAGCTTTTTACCGTACTTTCTTTAAGCCGCGTGGCCATCGCTATTTCTTTATTACTATAGCCCATCCATATACAATACAGCATCTTCGGCCACGTATCATCCGGGTTTTTTGCAAAAGCGGTCGCATCGTCAGGCTGTTGCGTAGTTTTTGCGTTTGGCTGCAATAAGCCACCCTGCCTTTTACCGCCTGCTTTACGGCATACACATATTCGGCCGGCGAAGCATCCCAGGCTATGTATCCTGCGCGCGAGGTGCGCATCATTTCCCGGTATTTTATCCGCATCATGGTGGCGCCACGATATTACCATTTTTGTTTTGCCACAATCGCTTATCAGCTTTTGCCATGCGGCCCCATCGCTCATTCCATTAAGTTCAAGCCCGGCCACCACCACGTCTGGCTGCAGTTCCTTTATTTTTTCACGCAGCCCTTCAGCCGTATCTACCTTGCCAACACACAAATGCCGCCGCACGATTGTAAAATGTTTTGAAGAATGGCCCTGTAAAGAAGATCATTATGGGCGATGATAAGGGTGATGTGTGCGATCATAGAATGTTAGTTTGGTTGCATAAATATATAGTGATATTATATATCTGCAAAAAAAATATAAAGATATTTTCTTTTGCTTCTTCTTTCTGAAACACGCAGACCTATAAGATTCGAAACTTATAGGTTTTTCCGAAATAAGAATAAAATGATGCGAAACGCCGGAAAAGCAAAAAGGAAAAGGGGAGAGGTTGCAGAAGATGCCGGAGGGGAAGAAATAGGGTGTTGGTTTATTTGGGTTACTGTTGGATAAATCAAGATAATAAGACGATCAAATGGCGAGTGCGGACACCCCGCTAAAAGAGTGGGGTTGATGTTTTTCTTTATGTAATTGAAGCATCGTTTCTACTAAATGCGTAAAAAGAGATAAGGTTACTCATTAAAAAAGGAAGCTTGAGCAATGATGTGTTTAAAAGTATCATCAGTCCACATACCTCGCTTCTTTCTTTGTTTTTTTGTGTTATCAAGAAAAAGCTCATTGTATGAATTCCGGATTTTGGTAATGTATTCAGCTTCGTCTTCGATTCTGGAGAATCTTTCGATTATTCCATCAACTGGTCCTATTTCAGTTCCAATCCAATTTCTTTTTTTGATTTCAGCTACAATGTATGTTGTACCAGATCCTCCAAATGGATCAAAAACTATATCTCCAGGATTAGTGCTCATTTCAATAATTCGATCAAGAAGTTTTATTGATAACTCATTTGCTTCTTTTCTTGCTTTATATTTTTTATGTCGAACTGGCGGAATATCATACCATACATCTGCAAGGTTTATACCTTTTGGATTCATTTTATCTTTATAACCGCCATAATCCTTCAATTCCTTAAAACAATTATTACATATCTCCATTGGAAGCCTATCAGGATGAAAGGTATTTGCTTTTTTCCCTTTTGTATACATTAACAAAGAATAATGAGAAGGATACAAACGACCTGATATAGGTAATGTATACTTTATATCTGTTGCTATCCAATGTTTAAAAAAAAGTCTTTTGTTTAAATAATCTGCTAAATAGGTATTCCATTTTGGCAAATTCCATAAATAGAATGTGCCGCCCGTCCTTAATATTCTTATACATTCATCAATCCATTTTTCACACCAGGATAAATAATCACTTTCGGATAAACCATCATTAATACCAGACAGATAACTTTTATTAAGATTGAAAGGCGGATCAGCAAATATTAAATCAACACTTTTATCTTTTAATCCCTCCATAACTGAAATACAATCATTGTTGAACAACTCTCCATATTCAGAATAAAAAATACTAGATATTTTGCCTTTATATCCTGATATAGATTGCTGTAATTTTGAGATGATTGGACTAAGTTCTTGAAAATTATTTTTTAAAAACCTAGTAAACTCTTTATTATAAATTTCCATTTGTAACATCAATAAATATTTACTTACCGAAAGTTTACGCTCAATTTTTAAGAGATCAGAATTGTCAGGTAAGATATTATAGTCGTTGTAATATTTCAATTTATCAACTGATATTTCCAACTTTTTTGAAATATCCTTGATATTCTTTTGAGTTGGATTACCAATTCCTATAGCATTAAAAAAATTATTTTCAACTTTCATTGTGTTTTATTTCAGGCTCAAAGATAATAATAAAATGCAGACTATAGTCTGCCATTGCTTTCTTTCAATACTTCTATCTTCCAAACTTAAAAAAATTGTATGAAGATTGAACAAATCTTTGGTGAAGTTCTCAAAGAAGAAAGAAATAAAAAGGACATTTCTCAGAGTGAATTACCAAATCTAGCAGAATTGGATAGAACCTATATTTCTCTTCTTGAGCGTGGGTTACGCCAGCCAACTATTGAAACTGTCTTCAAACTTGCTGAAGCCTTGAATCTAAAAGCTTCAGATCTAATTCAAAAAATAGAAACCATAATGAAAATTGATAGAGAAAAAAGATTTCTGGCAATACAGAACAACGCTGAAGAAGAATCTTATTTATTGGCAATGTCGGATTTAAAGGAAGCGATAGCAAAAGTTGTTTGGCCAATAGACAATGATAGTTTTGTTATTAATCCTAAAAAGTTGGGGAATGGAGTTAAGCCTATTAAAGAGAATTTATAAAATTTTTAGAATCTAAAAAATGGCAAGTAGAAATAAGAAGTGTCAAATTGGTTGATGAATTAGGAGCAGGTCCCTTAGATGCTTTACTTATAACGGAAGCGGGTAAAATTGCTGTTGAATGGGAAACTGGAAATATTTCTTCTTCACCCGTGCTCTAAATAAGATGGCACTGGCAATCCTTCAAGGAAATATTATTGGAGGATTTCTTATTATTCCAATTCGGAATCTGGCAAAATATCTCACGGATCGTATTGGCAATTATGAAGAAATAGAGCCTTATTTTCAATTGTGGCAAAATATTGGAATAAAGAAAGGTGTTCTTGGAATAATCGGAGTAGATTATGATGGCATAAATGATGAAGTTCCTTTAATACCTAAAGGTAAAGATGGTAATTCTAAAACAAAAAAAAGAAAAAGATAAGTCTGTCAGTCGCTGATGTTTGATTTTTTAGTACAATCATACCCCCTGCTAGCGCAGATATGCAGCATAGCTTTGCGTCGGACGTTTCTGAGCTAATGAAGTTTCCAACGGTAATATTGATTAAACCACTAAAATAATATTATTGTTTTTTATTTCTTTACTGCCTTTATTCATTTTTTCCCTAAGCACTGCTTTCTAAATAAAACTCATAAAAAGAAATCAAATCCTGTTAGTCAAATAATAAAGCATATTAACAGAAAATCTTTTTCCTTTAATTGTAATTTTTAATGTGAACTTTTTTAAACCACTTACGTTAGATACTTCATATTTTTAGTAATCTTTACATCACTATTTATAAATGAAGAACAAGAATTTTTTTTTAAGAATTGGAAATATTCTAAAGAAATTTGATCGTCATGAATATGCAGAGCAACCACTTGTTTAAGAGAAAAATAAAATACGACTCAATCAATACAAAAAGTGAAATTGCCATAACTAACGATGGCCTGCTTATTTGAATTAGCGTCAGTGCGCTAATAGATATAATTGTTATTGTAAAAAAATATGAATAATAATTTTTTTTTGTCTGTTTCGATTCGGCGATCTTTTTTCCCATTGTTGGTGTTCCCGATTCGTCGGCTCACCGCAGTTGGTGTTGAGCAAAGGCCTGGAGCGATTGCTTCACCAACGGACAAAATGAAATAGAGCCATTTAAATTGTCCATTTATACTTATTCTGTATAGTGGCTTACAAATTTTGTTTCTCAGCAATGCCTCCCAACGGTAATATTGATTAAACCACTAAAATAACAATTACTGTTCTTTCTTTCTTTACTTCCTTTATTCATTCTTCTATTCAGTCTTTCCCGGAGGGCTTTCTAAATAAAATTCATAAAAAGAAATCAAATCCTGTTCATCAAATCCATCAAGCATATTAACAGAAAATCTTTTTCCCTTAATTGTAATTTTTAATGTGAACCTTTTTTAAACCATTTACGTTAGATACTTCATATTTCTTAGTAATCTTTACATCACTATTTATAGATGAAGAACAAGAATTTTTTTTTAAGAATTGGAAATATTCTAAAGAAATGTTGATCGTCATGAATATGCAGAGTAACCACTTGTTTTCGAAAAATAAAATACCACTCAATCAATACGAAAAGTGAAATTGCCATAACTAACGATGGCCTGCTTATTTGAATTAGCGTTAGTGCGCTAATAGATATAATTGTTATTTTAAAAAAATATGAATAATAATTTTTGTGTGTTTCGATTCGGTAATCTTTTATGTTAGAATTCTATTATTCTATTTTCTTTCTCGGCAATGTCATCCAAAGATGATATTGATTAAACCACTGAATTAACAATTACTGTTTTTTGTTGGTTTACTGTCTTTATCCATTCTTGTATTCAAAACTAATAGATCTAAACCATTGTTTCTTTCCATTGTTGGTGTTCCCGATTCGTCGGCTCACCCGCATTTGGTGTTGAGCAAAGGCCTGGAGCGATTGCTTCACCTCTCTGGCCCAACCGTCTCGCTTTTACCTTTAATCAAATTCTTTTCCTTTGGTTGGTGTTAGTGTTCCCTTCTTCCTGGCGGTTGTCTCCATCCGACGTTTTTAAATTAAATCTCTTATACGATTACTCATTTTCTTTAAGTGTTATCAGGTAAATATGCTACACAACAGGTTGATAGAAGCTATTACATTTTTTTTAGCCATTTGTTTAGATTTTCAAATTTTATATTGTTTTTACAAATATGTAATTCTCCCTTAGAAAGCATTCCTTCTCCGCGAGGAGAAAATTTATTTTTTGTAAAGGCAAAACCTGGAACTTAAGTTATTGGCAACTTTTGTTACGAATCAATTTGAATGGCCCACTGTAAATACCCTTGACAAATTAAACCCAAAGCTTATTTCGCCTTTAGCCCAACTATTGGTAGTGCCTGTAATAAACGCTTTTTCGTTCATACCGGTTGCGTTTGTAAAGTGTAACTGGAATACGTGGCCACCTGTTTCAATATCAAAACCGATGGATAGAGGGTTTTTGTAAATGGTCTTGTCAACTCCCTGGGCGATGTACGTATATTCAGCAACAAAGGCAGTATGTTTGGAAAGTTTAACGCGGGTGCCGAAAGTACAGGCATAAGTATCATTTTGATCGGTGGCCAACGGTACCATATTTCGGTGGATAAAGATTGGTGCTATTTGAAAAGTGAATATATCATTGAATTTTCGTCCAATAATTATTTCATTATAAAAAGCCATGCGGCTGGAAAAGAAATTTTTCCGGGTAGGATCTGTCCATGGCATGGTAGTGATCGTTGACCCTGTTACCAGAACCACAGAAACGGGTGATGGCCAACGACCCCCGGTTGACTGCCATATAGGACGAAACTTGAGAAAACCATCCCATTCTTTTCCTACATTACTTCTGCCAATACCGACAGTGAGATTTTTTGAAAGTCCATAACCAAAACCGAAACGCATACTGGCCTGGTCTAAACCATACAGGTTATTAAACCCCGAATTTAGCAGTCCAAACCTATGTAATATTCTTACATCAAGTACACCCTTGCCAATGAACTCCATAGATTGCCCGTTAATAACACGGGCCGATTTAAAGGCATTGGAGATATGCTCTTTTTTACTTTTATCTTTCTTATCCACAAGTGACAATAAATCGCTTTGGGCAAAAACAGAGGAAGAGTTTATAAGAAAAAGTATTACAATGATCTTTCGCATTCAGGTTGGTATTAGGATTATTTATTTTAAAATTGAATAGCTGCAGTTCACGCTTATCTTAACTGTTTTTGATATTTTATCTTTCACCAAACTCGGTATGGCAATTTGATAGTCTTCCAATAAAATGGTAAAAGTGGCGGTGGAGGAAACATTTTCTCCATTCACTTTAAATACGCCGGGAGTTTCTATTTCTTTTTTTACACCGTGTATCTCCAAAATACCTTTAACCGTAACAGGGTAGGTGCCATCCTTTTGAAAATTAACCTGGTTGATATTGGTAATTTTTCCTTTGAAGGTGGATTTGGGATATTTATCACTTTCGAGGTAATCTTCGTTAAAATGCTGCTGCATTAGGGAACGCTTAAACTCAAATCCGTTTACCAACAAAGCAAATTCATACTGGCCTGAAGTTGCGTCAAAAATACTGGTAGTTGATTTGTTGATAGCGTCAATATCTTCCACGGCTGTTCCGGCTTCAAAAGAAACGATACCGGTTTTGGTGAAATACCTTTTTTGTGCAAAGGAAATATGGATCAATAAAAATGATGATACAATTAGAATGAACTTTTTCATAGATGTTTTATTATTTTTTATTTTTCGATACTGCATTTGTTTAAAACAACATCCATTAATTTTCCGGTACACCTTCCTTTTACAACTATTGCTTCACCCTGCTTTATTTCTTTTAATGATCCGGCTTCATCATCATAAAAACTGCAGGTAACAGCAGCCAAAGGATCGCCGCTGTCCAAAATAACAGTAGCCTGGCCTGTTGATGGTTCGAGTTTCACTTCAGATACCTTACCTTTTACAGCAATTACCTTATCCACATACTTTTTATCGGCCGCGGTTTCATCTTTATTGAAATCGCCTACAAGTTTAGAAGCGGTGAGTTCATATTTGTAGGGTACGGTTCTTATATCTGCGGGTTTTTTATTAAATAAATAAAACCCGTAACCTGCTGCGGTAAATGTCATCAACATTAGTCCGTACAGAATTTTTTTCCAATGTTTTTTCATAGTAGTAAAATTTAATTGTTAGGTATGCCGGAAGAGATCCAGCAGTTTAATATATTGAGTTCAGAAGTTGTAAGTCCTCCGCCGGGAGGCATCGTTCTATCGATGATGCAACGTTGCCTTATGCGAACTGCTTTGGCGGAAATCTGGGCATAGGTTTCCAGTACTGTTCCACCTGCTGCACTGGCTGCGTTGTGGCAGCCGGATGTTGCACATTTGGCCGATATAAACGGCGCTACATCGGTGCTGAATTTTGCGCTTATGCTTGGCAAGTTCCTGCCGTAGTGGTTGTGGCGGGATAGAGCAATTGCTCATTATCATAATAACACCCGGAAACAAACAATGCTATTATCGAAATAAAAATTGTTAAAACAAACGCTATTCTTTTACGCATCATTATGATATTTTTAATTTTCTTTAATTATTTAATGTGCCGGCTGTATCCATTTCTGAATCTGGGCTATCTGGCAATCAGACAATTTAGCGCCACCTTTAGGCATCGCTGAATAACCCGCAGTATGATTAATGCTACCCATCATTCTGCCCAGGGCGGCCGCTTTTACTGCAGTATAATTGCTAAGGTCTATTCCGCCACCCAGCGAGCCGGAGTTGTGGCAACCAACACAGTAAGTCTCGTTGATGACGCAAAAATCGCGCCTGAATAAGTAAATACTGAGAATCGCAGCCACTGTTACATTGATTGTTTAACGCTCCCTGGTCTATCCACTTTTTTATATTGGCTATTGTGCAGATGCCAAAGGACCGCCCGGGGGCATTTTATTTTCACCTGATGTCTTGTAATTATGCTATATAACCTGCTGCCACGGAATTAAATGGTGTTACCATGGCTCTTATTTGACTGTAGGTGGTCAATGTAACTCCTTCTCTGTGCGATGCTGCGTCATGACAACCGGTAGTAGCACAACTGGAATTGATAAGCGGCAAAATCGTATTGGCGAAATAAGCTGTATCCGGACTACAGGTACTCCCTTGGGGTGGAATAACACTTCCTCCGTTTCCAGTGTTTGTACCACCGCCTGTAGTCCACTATCGGTTCCGGGACAGTGTTAACTGCAAGAGGAATTTCATGTTTGCAGTTTATCGTAAGAAATGAAATTCCCGAGAAAAAAAAAATAAGTATCCCCCATTTAGTTTTTTTCATAGGTTGATCGTTTTGTTGGTAAACAATTAGATTTAAAGACTAATAAATAATGAAATAATGAGTAGAGCTTATTATTCGATAACCAGGATTTGATTTCAGAAATTCAGATTCTTAGTTTTATGATCTGGCCAATTTTGTTAATTTCTTATAACCTTAGTGGCGTTATTAAAGTCCGGAGTTGGGTTAAGTAATTAAAAAAAATGTTAATTTCATTTGCTTTCGGAAGATGTTAAGCATCCGCCTTGTATTCCTGTTAACCATCTACTATCCCAAACTCGGCAGGAACAGACATATAAAATGAAACTTCAATTCGGGTAACTGATGATAGGTTTGTTGTTGTGTTTTGGGTTTTCATATTCGGATTTTGGTTATAAAATTCAATAATCGTGCCTTAAAGCTTAAAAAACGGCGTTGGTAACACTAAAATAACACACGGGCAAATTTTTTTATTGACTTTTATCATTAAACCAATTCACCTGCCATCAGATAGCAAAAAAAATATAATTTTTTCCCATGGCTGGTGTTCCCGATCGTCGGCTCACCGCAGTTGGTGTTTAGCTAAGGCCTGGCGCGATTGCTTCACCAACGGATAAAATGCTCTTTCACTGCCCGTGTTTTCCTCCTGTGATTTTTTTCTCCGGCAGGTTCTCAATTTGGATGTCAAGTATTTTTCTATACTCCGTCACCACATTAGATTTTGCCAAATTGAATAACTTTCTCCATTATTGGGGGCTATTGGTGAGGTACTCAAACCGCTGCTGAAAATTAAATATATGTTTATTGGTAAGCAGATAAAAAGACCTACACAATTTTTATCAAGCTCTTCTGTATAGTAGGTGATTTTGGCTTTGGTAACAAAGTTTTGGGCTTCATCAAGCAAAGCCAGCGCTGCTGCTCTTATGTTTTCATAACCCAGCCGCCAATGTAAATTTGTCCCGTACTTAGGTACATGCTTGCATCCCCGGTTTTAAAGGCCACTATTGTAACAGCCGCTTTGCCAATTCTGCCAATCCATTACTACACCATAAACTGCTGGGGTACTGCTTCCAATTTTAGGTTAAGTTGTTCCGCAGTTGTAGATAATGCTTTATCGCGCAATTCATGATAAAGATTTTCTTGCACATCATATAACTTAATTTTTGTCTTATCAATAGCCTGGTTGATTTCAATTTTTCTGTTAGTTATTTGTTCGTCCTTATGCTTCGTCCAGTAATAATAAGCCGTCCAAATTACTATCGCTGCAAACAAACTATAAATCATTTGAATTTATTTATTTACTAATGCCACGAAACAAGTGGAAGGTTCCCAAGATGAGATTGACTAAACCACTACAATAACAATTA
This sequence comes from uncultured Chitinophagaceae bacterium, assembly GCA_963741705.1. Lineage (GTDB taxonomy): Bacteria > Bacteroidota > Bacteroidia > Chitinophagales > Chitinophagaceae > Ginsengibacter. The sequence continues at coordinate 35,543 of CAVUJE010000027.1, forward strand.
CTTTTTTTTGTTGGTTTACTGTCTTTATTCATTCTTGTATTCAAAACCAAAGTTAATTCCAACCATAAATGGTAGCCGTTAAATATTATGTTTGCTAATTTAAAACCATTGAATAAATCTAAACTATTGTTTCCGGATTGATTGATCAAAGTAAAGATGGTTGGCGGGCTCGCTAACG
>CAVUJE010000028.1:0-38078 GCA_963741705.1 uncultured Chitinophagaceae bacterium
TCACAGATAGGTGTAAATGGAAGCGAGATAAATAATATGTATCGCAACCTCGCTTTGTGGCCCATCATGAATCCGTGGCTCGATTCTGCTAAAACGAAACCCAATCCCGGAAATGGTACCAATGATGGAAATCCATTATACTGGTTGAGCAAAAGAAACACCACTAATGAAGTGAATCGCATTACCGCAAATGCTTCTGTTCAGTGGAACATCCTTCCGGATCTTTATGTAAAGGGAACTGGTTCCGGATATTATTTTGAGGAATTGAACCAGGGTTTCCAGAAAGCTACTCAAAACTATTCTCAAATTTTTTCTAGTCCACCAAACCCCGGAAATACCAATCGCCAGGCTTATGCCTACTATAACCGGAGTTTTCAACAGCAATACGATGGAATTATCAATTACACTCATTCCTTCAGACAACATAATTTGAATGTGATGTTGGGTGCAGAATATTTTGATACCAGGGCATTTGCTATGCAGGTTTTGGGTACCCAGGCGCCAACCGATGATATTCCTACAGTTAATGCTTCTACGGTTTTCAATCCGGGCAGCAACTATAGTAGCAAATCCGAATATCGAATTTCATCCCAATTTGGAAGGCTGAATTACGACTATGACCGCCGCTATTTATTAACGCTTGTTTTCAGAAGGGATGGTGTTTCCAGCCTTCCTTCAGCCAACAGGTACGGCGTTTTTCCCGGGATGTCTGCAGGATGGAATGTGCATAAAGAAAAGTTTTTTGAGAATAGCGGAATTTCCAAAATCATTTCAACTTTGAAACCGCGCATCAGTTACGGTGTGAATGGAAATGTGGCAGGATTAAGCGATTATGAAGTGCAGGGAAGTTACAGTTTGCAAGGGCTTTACAACGGCAATTCCGGATTTTTGAATACAGGAATTATCAATAATAATTTAAGATGGGAAAAAAGTAAAACAACTGACCTCGGGCTTGATTTAGGATTCCTTAATAATCGTATTACTTTCATTTTTGATTATTATGACAGAAAAACAAGCGATCTTTTAACCAATTTGTCATTGCCAGGATATACGGGTTTCAATTCTGTAAGAACCAACCTCGGAACTTTCCAAAACCAGGGATATGAATTTGCGGTGAATGCAAATATTATCAATCAACCAAATGGTTTAAAATTGGATGTGAGCGCCAACGCTTCTTTTGTAAAAAATAAAATTTTGCAATTGCCTCCAAATGGCCAGCCAAATAATCGCCAGGGCGGATTCCAGATTTTTGATCCAAAATCAGGGCAACTTGTTTGGGTAGGGGGTTACCAGGAAGGACAAACTTTAGGCGATGTATATGCCTTCAAACAGGTTTCTATTTTCAAAAGTGATGCAGAAATAAATAAGCTGGCCGGAAGCCGTTACGATGCCGTTGCTAAAATAGGTGGCCCAAATACTACCGCTACCAGCTTTATTACTCCGGGAGATGTGAACTGGCTTGACGTGGATAAAAACGATACTATTGACAACCGCGACCAGGTTTATATTGGCAACATCACACCAAAATGGACCGGTGGTTTTACCGCTACTTTAGCTTACAAGGGTTTTAATCTTTACACGCGTTTTCAATTTGCAACAGGATACGTTATTTACAATGACCAGGTAGCGCGCATTTTAGGAAATTACCAGGGCACTTTCAATTATATAGATTGGCAAAAAAAATCCTGGACTCCTGAAAATCCAAATACGGATATTCCTAAAGTGTATTATGCAGACCAGGTAGCCGCTCCACTCGGAAAGAAAAATTATACAAGAATTAATAACGCCGGCATTGCGATTAACAGCAACAATTCCAGGTTTTATGAAAATGGAAGTTACCTCGCTGCGCGCGAAATAACGCTGTCTTATGATTTAAGTCACGACCTGGTTTCGAAAACCAAAGTGCTTTCCCAGGCAAGGGTTTATGTAAGTGGCAACAATTTATTTTACGTCACCAATTTTAGCGGCCCTTCACCCGAACCACCAACAAGTGCTAATGGAAATGTTCCCGGGGTTTACCAGGGAACTTATCCGACACCGCGATCATTTGTTTTGGGAGTACAAGTGACATTTTAAAATATTAAACTTATCAAAATGAAAAAATATAGTAAGATATCGGTTCTGGTTTTAGTCATAGCCATTGCCATCAACTCATGCACCAAACAACTTGACCTTGCTCCTGTGAGCAGCCTAAGTGATGCGAGCTATTGGAAAACCTCTGACCAGGTAGATGCTTTTGTATCTGGTATCGAGCAGGCTTTCAGAAATAATACAATGGCATTTGAACTTTTGGGCGAAGGTCGTGCTGATATTTTCGGCACTGATCCGGGTTCCAGTTCTTCCTTTACCGGCGAAGCTACCCAGGGTGTTGAAAATCTTTGGAACAATACATTGGATGGAAACAATCCGGGTGTAAGCAATTACGGAGGTTTTTATTTTAATATCAACCAAATTAATTTGCTGATTTCAAAACTCAATACATTAAATATAGTTACTCCTGAAAATAAAAATTATTATCTCGGTATGGCTTACGGCATGCGCGCTTTTTATTATTTTCAACTGTATAAATCGTGGGGGAAAGTGATTATTCAAACAGAGCCTACCACAGCGATTGATGTATCTAATCTTGCCAAACCCGTTTCCAGTGAAGATAGCGTTGTTGCGCTGATCAAAGGCGATATTGATTTGTCTGCCAACAGTTTTGGAAACGATTATTCTTTCAGAAACAAAAAAGGCTATTGGTCAAAAGCAGCCACTTTGATGTTGAAGGCGCATGTTTATCTTTGGACAAGTTATCGGGGCGGCGGAGCAACCGACGCTACTACCGCATTGACCGCATTGAATGACATTCAAACCAATGTGCCTTCTCTTCATTTACTTCCTGATTTCGGAGATGTATTTTCTTCAGGGAATAACGGTAATGCCGAAATTATTTATTCAATCCATAATCAATTAAATGAATCAGGTTTGCCATTTTCGGGCACTTTTGAACCGCAAACAGGGTTAATTGCCAACTATTACGATTCAGCAGAAAACAGGCAATTTAATGTAACCACTGATAACTGGGGAGGATTACTGAGAGCGCCGGTAATGATTGCCACTTTCAGAAGATTTGATGATAAAGACAGTCGTAAACGGGCTTCCATTACTGCTGCTTACACTTTGGATAACGGCAATTACCAGATAGCGGGCGCTTTTGTAAGTAAATACCAGGGCGAACAAAATGCCGGAAGCCGCGCCTATACCAACGATTACCCAATCTATCGGTATGCCGATCTTCTTTTATTGAAAGCAGAAGCAGAAGTAGCTTTGGGACAGGATCCTTCTAATGAAATTAATTTGGTGAGAGCGAGAGCTTTTGGTCCCAATTATGATGCTGCTGTCCAGGGATATCCAAACCAGGCGATTGATGCAGATCCAAAGGAAGCAATTTTGCAGGAAAGATTTTATGAATTTATTTTTGAAGGAAAGCGCTGGTATGATTTGATAAGAATAGATCCGGGCGGAAAATATGTGTTTAAATATACTTCCGTTCCATCTTCTGAATCTTTTAAAATGTTATGGCCAATTGATAGAAATACATTGACCAATAATCCGGCATTGGAACAAACACCTGGCTATCCTAAATTTTAAAATGACTGGTAGCACATAATCAAGTAAAACCGGAAGCATTCCTGTTTCCGGTATTTTTTAATTTGCTTGCAGTAAACAAACAAAAAGAATGATTTTCTATTTTGCTGAAGTAGTGACAATTAATTTTCAAATGGCAACAATGTATGAGAAGGCGATAAAATTTTTTTATTCAAAAATTTTATTTTTGATCACGCTTGTCTGCATCGGGTTTACAGCCAGCGCCGGCCGTTCGCCTTATCCTTCACTGATTCCTTTGCCACAACAAATAAACTGGACAAATGAAAGTTTTCCTTTGAATAGTTATAAAACAATTTTTATAAATGATACATCATTAAAGAAATCAGCGGCAGCTCTGCAAAAAATAACCGGTAACAATTCACCGATAATTTTAAATTCAAAAAGTAAATTTCCATTTATTGAATTAAAATTAACAGAAGTAAACACTCCTTCTTTTTCTGAAGAAGCTTATCAACTCAGTGTTTCAAAAAATAAAATCTCTTTATCTGCAAATACACTTCATGGCATCTTCAATGGCCTGCAAACGCTAAGACAATTAATAGAAAATAAAAAATCAGTAGCAGGCTGTGAAATGAAAGACTGGCCTGCGTTTCAGTGGCGGGGTTATATGGTAGATGTGGGAAGGAATTATCAGTCAGTAAAATTATTAAAGCAGCAGATTGAAATAATGTCGCGATATAAACTCAGCGTTTTTCATTTTCATCCGACAGAAGATATTGCCTGGAGAATTGCGATCAAAAAATACCCGCAGCTTACCGAAGCAAAAAATATGATTCGCGATAAAGGGAAATTTTATAGCGAAAAAGGAATTAAAGAATTGATTCAATATTGCCGTGACCGCTTTATCACTTTTGTTCCTGAAATAGATATGCCTGGTCATAGTGCTGCTTTTACACGGACGTTTGGTGTAGATATGCAAAGTGAAAAAGGATTGGCCATTCTTAAAAATATTATCACTGAATTTGACAGTACTTACAATCTCTCTTTTCTTCACATCGGCGCCGATGAAGTAAAATTTACCAACAAAGATTTTCTTCCGGAGATTACTACCTTAATTCATCAACAAGGAAAAAAGACGATAGGCTGGTATCCCGGCGGGAATTATGATAATTCAACCATTCGCCAATTATGGGCATCTCAGGAAATTGAAAATCCGCACACAAAATATATTGATTCACGAAGTTTATATTTGAACCACATGGATCCGGAGGAAAGTGTGGTGAGCATTTTTGAAAGACAACTTTGCGATACTACCCATGGAGATAAAAAAAAGTTGGGTGGTGAAATTTGTTTGTGGAATGATCGTCGGGTTGCGAATGAAAATGATTTGCTTCGAATGAATCCTGTTTATCCCGCGATGCTTGCTTTTGCAGAAAGATCGTGGCGTGGTGGAGGTTTCAGCGGTGTGGTGGTAAATATCGGAACAGATCCCCAAAGAATAAATGCTTTCAAAGAATTTGAAAACAGGCTCATCAATCACAAACACCAATATTTTGAAAATCTTCCGTTTTCTTACGTTAGTCAGAGTGGACTTCATTGGAAGTTGTTTGGTCCCTTTGAAAATGAGGGGGATATGAAAAAATCTTTTTGGCCTGAAGAAAAAAATATTTCTCTCAATGATTCTGTTGCAAATAAAACAGTAAGCGACGCTACCATTTATCTTCGCCATTGGTGGTATCCAGCACACACTTCATGGCTAGAAAATCCAAAAGAAAATACTACCTGGTACGCTTACACGAAAATCTATCGCAATAAAGAGGGAGTTGGAAACATGTGGATTGGATTTAATGATTTTTCGCGTTCTACCGCAACCGATGATCCTGATAAAGGAACATGGGATAACAGGCAGAGTCAAATCTGGCTGAATGGAAATATAATTCCTCCGCCTGAATGGAAAAATGCCGGCAAAGAAGGAAATTCAGAGGTGCCGTTGATTGATGAAGGCTATTCTTATCGTACGCCAACGAAAGTAAATTTTAAAAAAGGATGGAATACGATTTTGGTAAAGCTCCCGGTAAAAACTTTTAAAGGAAAGGATTGGCAAAACCCTGTAAAATGGATGTTTACAGCAGTTCCGGTAAATAAAGGAAAGGGAATTAATTGGGACGCTGATTAATGAATGATTTAATTATTGGATTATTAAATTATTTAGGGAGATTGTTGAATTGTTGGATAGTTAATGTTATCTGTTGAATGCATCGAACAGATTTTACAACCGCCTCTTCCTCGGAGAGGGGTTGGGTGAGGCATCAGAAAATAAATAAAATAAAATATAAATTATAATGAAAATAGCGCATTTGGAAGGACTGATAGCAGCTCCTTTTACCCCAATGGATGATGAAGGAAAATTGAATACAGACATCATTCCGGAATATTATCGCTTTTTGAAACATAATAAAAATACCGGCGCATTTATTTGTGGTTCCACTGGCGAAGGAGTTTCAATGACTACAGATGAAAAAAAATCAGTGATAAAAGCCTGGGCCGATGCTACCAAAAGTGATAAAGATTTTAAGGTGATGACATTGGTAGGTGGAACGAGCATTGAAGATTGTAAAGACGTTGCCAGGTTTGCCCAACAGTTAGGTTTATATGCAGTTTCTTTTACAGCTCCTTTTTATTTTAAACCTGCCGATGCAGAAATGCTGGCCGCTTGTTGCAAGGAAATTGCTGATTCGGTTCCTGGTATGCCTTTTTATTACTATCACATACCCGTTTTGACTGGAGTAGGTTTTTCAATGATAGAACTTTTGAAAAAAGTAAATAAAACAATCCCCAACTTTGCAGGAATAAAATATACACACGAAGATTTTATGGATTTTCTTTCATGCCTCAATTTTGAAAACAGGAAATATGATATGCTTTGGGGTCGCGATGAAAACATGCTTTCTGCATTAGCAGTGGGCGCCAAAGGCGCTGTAGGAAGCACTTTTAACTATGCAGCTCCTCTTTATTATAATTTGATAGAAGCATTTAATAATAATGATTTTGAAAAAGCACAGGCATTGCAACAGCAATCTATTGATATGATTTCCCTGCTGGGAAAATATGGCGGCATTGCTACCGGTAAGGCCTACATGAAATTAGTGGATTTGGATTGTGGACAGTTTCGGTTGCCTGTTAAAAACATGAACAAAGAACAATTTGAATTCTTTAAAAGAGATACAGATCGGTTAAATTTCAGTAGCTTTTGCTCATCTAAACCCTCGGCAGTTAAAACCTAAACCATGGCCCGTTTTTTTATTTTTTTTATTTTAAGTTTTATGTTGCTTACTTCTTATTCAAGGGCTCAAAATGCCACTATAAATATCTCCTGGCAAAAAATTGCTGTCATTCCTTCTTCCGGTAACAATGAAAGTTCTTTGGGATTTGCCGGGGCTATAAATGGCGTAAACAATAATGTGCTCATTGTAGCAGGTGGTTCTAACTTCCCGGATGGCAAGCCATGGGAAGGCGGGAAAAAAAGTTATTCTGATAAAATTTTTGTTCTTGAAAAAATAGGTGAAGGGTTTATTTGGAACAAAAAAATAAAAAGCGTTTTACCTGAAGCGATTGCTTATTGTGGAAATACTTCAACTCCATTAGGAATTGTTTATGCAGGCGGTGAAAATAAAAATGGTTTATCCAATAAATGTTTCTTATTAAAATGGAATGCAGAAAAAAATGATATTGACGTCAAATCCTTGCCGGATTTGCCATTGGCGCTAACAAATATTGCTGTAACTCATATTGGTGAGATTATTTATGCAGCAGGTGGTGATGAAGCAAGCGGCTCTTTCAATGGTTTCTATTCATTGGATTTAAATAACAAAAGTGAAGGTTGGAAAAAACTTCCCAATCTTCCTATTGCTTTGGCTAATGCGACAGCCGTTTCACAAAATGGAAAAACCGGAAAAGAGATTTTTATCATTGGAGGAAGAACAAAGAAAGCATCCGGTATTAGTATTTTGCATAACACTACTTTTGCTTTTGATCCGCAAAAAACACAATGGAAAAAATGTGCAGATATTTCTGACGGAAAAAATATAACCAATTTATCTGCTGCCTCCGGCGTTGCTTTGGGAAAAAATGAAATTTTGATCACCGGTGGCGATAATGGAAAAACATTTCATCAGATCGAAACACTTATTTCGAAAATTGCTTCAACAAAATCCGGGGAAGAAAAATTAAAACTTACTGAAGAAAAAAATAGCCTGGTAATTCATCACAATGGTTTTGATAAAAGCCTTTTGTTGTATAATACTAACAGTGACGCATGGACGAAAATTGGAGTGCTGCCGTTTCTTCCACATGTTACTACAACGGATGTGAAGTGGGGAAATAATATTATTGTTTCAAACGGTGAAATAAAACCTGGAATAAGAACGCCTGATGTGATGATGGGGAAAGTAATCCAAAAAAATAATGCAAAAAAATAAATACTATAAATGGATTTTGGTAGGCCTTCTTTGGGTAGTTGCCTTGCTCAATTATATGGACAGGCAAATGCTCTCAACGATGCGCCCTTCCATGCAAATAGATATTCATGAATTGCAATCTGCAACCAATTTTGGATATCTAATGGGTATCTTTCTTTGGGTGTATGGTTTCATGAGCCCGGTGTCGGGAATTATCGCTGATAAATTCAACCGCAAATGGCTTATTGTAGGAAGCCTTTTTGTTTGGTCAGCGGTGACTTATGGAATGGGCCTGGCAAATACTTTTCACCAGGTGTATTGGCTTCGCGCGATTATGGGAATCAGTGAAGCCTTGTACATTCCTGCCGGGTTATCATTAATCGCCGATTTTCATACTGATAAAACAAGGTCGCTTGCTATTGGTATTCACATGACGGGATTGTATGTAGGGCAGGCCCTTGGTGGTTTTGGCGCTACGATTGCCGCAGCTTATACATGGCACTATACTTTCCATACTTTTGGAATAATCGGTATTGCATATTCGGTTATTTTAATTCTTTTTTTAAGAGAGAAAAAAGAAGATTCCACAAATCATTTGGCAGATAAAGTGTTGATTAAAGAAAAGGTCCCTGTTATTAAGGGATTGGCATTATTGCTGACCAATATTTCATTCTGGATCATCTTGTTTTATTTTGCAATTCCAAGCTTGCCGGGCTGGGCTACTAAAAACTGGTTACCTACTTTATTTGCTCAAAACCTTCATATTCCTATGTCGCAGGCTGGGCCGATGTCAACAATAACAATCGCTGCTTCTTCTTTCATCGGAGTAATTTTTGGCGGAATTTTGTCAGACAGGTGGGTGCAGAAAAACATCCGCGGAAGAATTTATACCAGCGCAATCGGATTGGCATTAACGATACCTTCATTGCTTTTGTTGGGTTTTGGCCATTCTCTCTTAAATGTAGTAGGAGCAGGGCTTTGCTTCGGTATCGGGTTTGGAATGTTTGATGCGAATAATATGCCGATACTTTGCCAGTTTGTTCCTCAAAAATTGAGAGCTACGGCTTACGGAATTATGAATATGGTTGGCGTTTTTGCGGGGGCATTTATTACAGATCTTTTAGGAAAGTCTTCAGATGCCGGGGATCTCGGTAAAAGTTTTGCTATGCTTGCCGGCATTGTTTTGATTGCGTTGATTATCCAGGTGAGTTTTCTGCGGCCAAAGGTGAATAATTATGTGGATTAAATTGTTTTCTGCTAAAAGAGAAAATGCTTTTATTTCTTTGTTTACTGTAAAAATCATTTGCTGAATGAAACAAAAAATCTTCTTTTTCCTCACAACGCTTTTATTTTTTTCCTCATCAATTTTTGCCCAAAATCCAAAAATAAAAATCGCCTGTATTGGTAATTCTGTTACGTATGGTTATGGTTTAAAAGATCCTTCAACCCAGTCTTATCCTGTGCAGTTGCAACAAATGTTGGGTGAAAAATATGAAGTAAAAAATTTTGGACACAGTGGCGCAACGCTTTTGCGCAAAGGTCATAATCCTTATTTTAAAACAAAAGAATTTACTGAAGCGATAAATTTAGTTCCTGATATTGCTATCATTCATTTGGGATTGAATGATACTGACCCCAGAGATTGGAATAATTACAGTAATGATTTTCGCAGTGATTATTCATGGCTGATAGATACTTTTCGAAAAGTAAATCCGCAGGTAAAAGTTTACATCTGTCTGATGACGCCAATCTTTAATGACCATCCAAGGTTTCGTTCAGGTACAAGGGATTGGTATTGGGAAATTCAAAACTTAATTCCTGGGATTGCCAAAGTAAATCATACGGGTTTGATTGATTTGCACACGCCATTTTATTTTCATCCCAATTTATTTCCCGATGCTTTGCATCCGAATAAAGAAGGCGCAGTTATTCTTGCAAAAACAGTGTATGGTGCTGTAACAGGCGATTACGGCGGATTACAACTGCCGAGTGTTTTTGCCAATGATATGGTTTTGCAACGCAATAAACCGATTCCTTTTTTTGGTACTGCTAATGCAAATGAAGAAGTAACAGTGAGTTTCACTAAACAAAATTTAGCTGACGGTAAACAAACTATGCCTACCGGCAGGCAGACAAAAAAGACGAAATCCAATTCTGATGGAAAATGGAAAGTGGTTTTTGATGGGTTGCCAACGGGTGGCCCTTATACTTTAACGGTTCAATCAAAAGATAAAAAAATCGAGTTCAGCAATATTTTAATGGGCGATGTATGGCTGTGTTCGGGGCAATCAAATATGCTGTTCAGGTTGAATCAATCCTATGAAGGAAAGAAGGCAATTGAAAATTCAACCAATAAAAATATCAGGTTGTTTCAAATGAATGCTGTCCGGGAAACGGATAATATGGCGTGGGATTCCGCAACTTTAAATAAAGTAAATGAGCTAAAATATTTTACCGGAAACTGGCAGCAATGCAATCCGCAATCCGCAGCAAAATTTTCTGCTGTCGGGTATTTTTTTGGAAATAAAATTCAGAAGGAAGAAAATGTGCCAATCGGATTGATTGAAATAGCTGTTGGCGGCGCGCCGATTGTGTCTTTTATTGACAGGCATACGATGGAGTTTGATAATTATTTGGCCAATGAATTATACAACTGGAAAAAATCGGATTTCCTTATGCCGTGGGTTCGTGAGCGCGCTGCAAAAAATTTAGAAAATTCCACAGATCCGCGTCAACGACATCCTTACGAACCTTGCTATAATTATGAGGCAGGAATTTCGAAATTTATCAACACGCCTATTAAAGGAATTATCTGGTACCAGGGAGAAAGTGACGCGCATAATATAGATTCGTATGCATATAATTTTGAAAAATTAATTTCCTCTTGGAGGAATTTATGGAATGAAAATCTGCCATTTTATTTTGTACAACTCTCTTCCATTGACCGTCCTTCGTGGCCTTATTTCAGAGATATGCAAAGAAAATTGTTTTACAAAATTTCGAATGTTGATATGGCAGTTTCAAGTGACTTTGGAGATTCATTAAATGTGCATCCTACTCACAAACAGCCGGTAGGAGAGCGTTTGGCGTTGCTCGCACTAAAAAATAGTTATCATAAAAATATTATTGCCACAGGCCCGGAAGTGAAAAGTGTTTCTCAAAAAGGGAAAGAGATTATAATTACTTTCTCAAACGCAAAAAAATTAAAAACACGAAATAATGAACCATTAATTGGTCTTGAATTAATGGATGAAAAGGGAGAAATATTATCACCAAGGTCAGAAATTAAAAACAATCATGTGGTTTTATTTTTGAACAAAGAAGAAAAAATTATTAAAGTATTATATGCGTTCAAACCTTTTACGAGAGCCAATTTGGAGAATGAGGCTGGTTTACCGGCAAGTACTTTTTGTATTGAAATAAATTTAGCTAATAAAAGGATATCCAATAATTTTATGCGAACTAAATAAAACTGAAATGAAAAAATATCTCCTTCTTTTATTGGCTGTTTCATTTTTTAAACCTGCATTTTCGCAACAACAAATTAAGTGGCATCAGCCACAATTTGTGGAAGGGATTTGTGTCCCTGATTCTGCTAATATTTTTCATCGCCTTCCTTCGTCTATGAAGGACAGTGTGAGAAAACCAGTTTGGAATTTATCCGAAAATACTGCCGGAGAATTCATTCATTTTAAAACTTCCGCAACAGAAATCCATATCAGATATACATTGGCCGGAAAGAATTTTTCTATGCCGCACATGCCATCAACGGGCGTTAGCGGCCTCGATCTTTATGCGCTGGATAAAAACGGAAACTGGAATTGGGCGCCCGGAAGATACCATTTTGGTGATACCTGTTCTTATGATTTTAGAAATTTGTTTCTTCTGAAAAACAAACTGGTGTTTCTGATTTTTATTTGTATTTGCCGTTATATAATTCTGTTACCTGGTTGTCAATTGGCGTGAATGAAAAAGATTCATTTGCGTTTTCTCCCATAACAAAAGAAAAGCCGATAGTGGCTTATGGAACTTCTATTTTGCAGGGAGGTATAGCCTCAAGACCAGGACTTGCTTGGACAAATATTTTAGAAAGAAATCTCGATAAAACCATTATTAATCTTGGGTTTTCTGGTAATGGAAAATTTGAAGCGCCCATTTTTGACCTCATGGCAAAAGTAGATGCTCAACTATATATTTTGGATTGCATGCCGAACCTCACGAGAGGATTTTCTGAAGAAGAAATAAAGAATCGCATAGTTTATGGAGTCAATAAACTACGTGAGCAAAATAAAAACGTTCCCATTCTTTTTGCTGAACATGCAGTTGGTTATGCGCCGTTTTATATGGACACCGCAAGGTTAAGTGAATATCATAATAGTAGTTTGGTTATTGAAAGAATATTCAATGAATTGCAATCATCGGGTGTAAAAAATATTTATTTAATAACTGAAAAAGAAATTGGGTTTGATATCAATTCTACCACAGAAGGATTGCATCCGAATGATATTGGGATGATGAAATATGCAAATGCTTATGAAAAGAAAATCAGGGAGATTTTAAATGAGCCGGTTGGAAATATTTTGACTGAAATTCCTTCAGAGCAATATCGTGATGGATATGACTGGATAAAACGCCATGAAGATGTAATAGAAAATATTCAAAAGACAAACCCAACAACTTTATTAATTGGAAATTCAATCATTAATTATTGGGGTGGCATTCCAAAAGGATCATTAGCTCGTGGTGAAAAAGAATGGAATAAATATTTGACGCCATTGAAAGTGCAGAATGCAGGCTTTGGCTGGGATAGAGTAGAAAATGTTTTATGGCGGGTTTATCATGGTGAATTTGATGATTTCAATGGTAAGAATATTTTACTGATGATAGGAACCAATAATTTAGGAATTAATTCTGATGAAGAAATCGTGGATGGCCTGCAGTTTTTGATCAATGCTATGAGGCTTCGAAAGCCAAATGCTAAAATTACAATGGTTGGAATATTGCCCCGGATAAAAATGGAAAAAAAAGTGGCCGCAATCAATGAAAAGATTAAAAAAATGTCTTTGCGAAACCATGTTGGTTATGTTGATTTTGGAAAAGATTTTCTAATAAGTAATTCTGCCAATCCAAAACTATTTGTCGGCGATGGATTGCATCCCAATGCAGATGGATATGATGTTTTAGGGAAAGACATCAGTGAATTGCTGCAAAAAGAATTATAAAAATTACAAGATGAGTTATTCAAAAAGTGAACTTCGGGTTCTTAAAGATTTTTATAAAAATCAATTACTAAATGATACGATTCCATTTTGGTTTCCTAAAAGTATTGATGAAGAATTTGGCGGTTTTCTGCTGATGCGCGACAGGGACGGGAGTTTGCTGGATGATGATAAAGCAGTATGGATACAAGGCCGTGCCACGTGGCTTTTGGCCACTTTGTATAACACAGTTGAAAAAAGAAAAGAGTGGCTGGAGGGGGCAAAAAAAGGAGTTGACTTTTTATTAAATCATTGTTTTGATAAAGATGGACGAATGTTTTTTCATGTTACCCGCGAGGGAAAACCCATCAGAAAAAGAAGGTATTTTTTTTCTGAAACATTTGCTGTCATAGCTTTTGCGGCTTACAGTAAAGCAAGCGGGGATGAAAGTATCGGGAAAATAGCGCGGGATTTGTTTGATAAATGTATCTCTTATTCAATGGGAGAAATATCGCTTCAGCCAAAGTTTGAAAGCACGCGTCCGTCAAAAGGAATTGGTATTCCAATGATCATGATCAATACTGCGCAACAATTACGTGAAACAATTGACAAACCCGGATGTGATGAATCCCTCTCTGCCGTACAGGCAGGGATTGAAAAATGGATCAAAGAAATTGAAACTTACTTTGTAAAAGATGATATCAAATGTGTGATGGAACAAGTGGCTCCTGATGGTAGTATTATTGACCATATTGATGGAAGAACATTGAACCCGGGCCATGCGATAGAAGGTGCCTGGTTTATTTTGCACGAAGCAAAATACCGGAATAATGATCCGCATTTGATTGAACTTGGTTGCAAAATGCTGGATTATATGTGGGAACGTGGCTGGGATAAGGAGCATGGTGGAATTTTATATTATCGTGATGTTTATAACAAACCGGTACAGGAATATTGGCAGGACATGAAATTCTGGTGGCCACAAAATGAAGCTATTATTGCAACACTCCTGGCTTATACGATGACAGGCAATGAGAAATATAAACAGTGGCACCAAGAGGTTCACGGTTATGCATATTCGCATTTTCATGATAAAGAATTCGGGGAATGGTTTGGTTATCTTCATCGCGATGGAACTGCGGCCCAGACTGCGAAAGGGAATTTATTTAAGGGGCCTTTTCATTTACCGCGGCAGGAATTATATTGCTGGAAACTTTTGGAAGAGATGGTTAAGAATTTATAGAATTAGAAGGGATTACTTTAGGCTGTATATGGCAGTAAACCAATAAATAATGGAGATTTTTATTTTGATATTTTAAAAACCTAATAATAAATTTCAATAAATAATTATTGAATCAAAAAGTGTATTATGAAAAGAAACCTAATTATTCTATGTGCTTTGCTTATTCTTTCAGCAGGTTTGTTTGCTCAATCTAAAGCCGTTTTTGTCTCAGGAACTGAGGGGTATAAAACTTTCCGTATCCCTGCAATCGTAAAAGCGAAGAATGGAGATTTGCTTGCGTTTTGTGAGGGAAGAGTACATGGTGGTGCAGATTTTGGTGATATTAAAATAGTTTTGAAAAGAAGCAGTGATGGTGGAAAAACCTGGAGCCCATTGCAGGTTGTAGCAAGCAATGATAGCTTGCAGGCTGGCAACCCCGCACCAGTTGTGGATTTGACTGATCGCCGATTTCCACAAGGAAGAATATTTTTATTTTACAACACAGGTAACGGCAGCGAAATGGAAATTCGAAAAGGCAAAGGCCACAGGAATGTGTTGTTTAAAACCAGCATTGATAATGGAAAAACCTGGAGCGATTCGACTGATATTACAGTACAGGTAAACCGGATTAATCAGCCACAGATAAATCCTCTGTGGAATTTTAAAGAAGACTGGCGCTCTTATGCTAATACGCCGGGGCATGCATTGCAATTTCAATATGGAAAATACAAAGGAAGAATTTATATTGCTGCCAATCATTCTTCCGGAGATCCGAAACCAGGGTTAAGAGATTACCACGCACACGGATTTTATACGGACGATCACGGCGCTACTTTCCGTTTGAGTGAAGCGGTTCCGTTTGACGGATCGAACGAAAGCACTGCTGCGCAGTTAACCAATAATAATTTAGTAATGAACAGCCGCAACCAGGTTGGTAAATACCGGATTGTTTCTTTAAGTAAAGATGGAGGCGAAAGCTGGAACAAAACCTTTGTTGATCATAACTTGCCTGACCCAATTTGTGAAGGAAGCTTATTAAATATTGGAACAAAAAAGAGAAAATCTGTTTTAGCTTTTTGTAATAATGATAGTAAGGAAAGCAGAGACAGCCTCACTTTGCGGATTAGTTTCGACGAAGGAAAAACCTGGAAAAAGAAAATTTTAATTGAGCCAAAAAATACGGGTTATTCTGATATTGTAAAAATTTCATCAAAAGAAATCGGCGTATTGTATGAAGCTGATGATTATAAAGAAATAAAATTTATGTTGGTAAAATGGTAGAAAAATGAAAATTTTTTTTGATCCGGGAAAAAATTATTTTCTTTTTAAACCTCAATTTATATTCCTGGCTGCCAGGTAATTATTGCTTACGCTACTCATTTTTACTTCTGCTCAAATTTTGCCCGATGAGAAAACGCAATCGATTTCCTATTTTTTTGATACAAAATAATATTAGTTTCGCATAGCAAATATTTTAAATCACCTTTGTTTTGCTTGATCAAACTTCAAATGAAAAAGATTTAGTGGTGCTCCTGAAAGAGAGTAATGAAGCTGCATTTGAAGCGTTATATTATTTATACAGTAAGCGTTTGTTGAGCTATCTTGCCAGGGTGGTAAAATCTGAAAACTTTGCTGCGGAGATTCTCCAGGAAACATTTATCAGAATATGGAATAATCGTGAGACCATCAATCCCAATCAATCGTTTCGTTCTTATTTATTCCGAATAGCAGAAAACCTTGTTTATGATTTTTTCAGAAAAGCTGCCCGTGACAAAAAATTAGAAGCCGCTTTGATAAATAGTTCGTGTAGCGAATACAATAATGTCGAAGAAATTTATTCGAGTAAAGAAAATATTCAGCAACTACAGGATGCTATTAATACTTTGCCGCCCAAACGCCGCCAGGTTTTTCAATTGGTGAAGATGGAAGAACGTTCTTACGACGAGGTAAGCGAGCTTCTTCATGTATCCACTTCTACCATCAATGATCATATAGTGAAAGCTACCAAAGCCATTCGGGAAAAGCTGGCTAATTACGAATCGCAAATGATTAGTATAATATTTTTTTGTTGTTTTTACAACTTCCCCTTTTAGAAAATTTTTACTATTATCTCCCCATAAATTTTAGTTGAGAAAAAGGGCGATAAAATTTATTCATTTAATTTTTTTTCCCAGAGCAGATGAAGACGCCTTCTCAAACGTATTAGCCTTTAAAGGAAAGTTTGGACGATCAAAAAAATATATTGGAATTATTTCAGCGATATCTTGATAGCAAATGTTCGCCGGATGAAATAAAAAATTTGTTACAATATTTCGATGATGGGGAAAACGAAAAATTGCTAAGAGAGCTGATACATGAACAGTCAAAGGACGCGACTTTTGCTGATGAGGCTTTCAATCCAATAACAGATGCCGTTTTTGGAAATATTAAAAATGCGATTGCTTCTGATATAAAAGTAAATGAACCACGTATCATTCCTTTTTACAGGCGTTCATGGTTTCGGTCAAGCGCGGCTGCGGTTGTATTATTCATGATTTTATCTTCTGCTTTTTATTTTTTCAATCATAAAACGGAAAAACTTATTGCTCAAAATGAAATCCACATTCCTAAAAAAGATATTTCTGCCGGGACCAGTAATGCAATGCTGACACTGGACGATGGAACTAAGATCATGTTGGACAGCGCAGCTAACGGTGCTTTGGCGCTGCAAGGCAACATGAAGGTGCTGAAAATAAACGGAGAAATTGCCTATAATAAAACAGGCTCGGGGAATAAAAATTCAAAACCTGTTTATAATACCATTACAACTGCAAATGGAAATGAATACCAGTTGATTTTGGCCGACGGTTCAAAAGTGTGGCTGAATGCCGCATCTTCTATCAGGTTTCCTGCTTTCTTTACAGGCAATGAAAGAAAAGTTGAAATAACAGGAGAGGCGTATTTTGAAGTAGCTCATGATGCATCCAGGCCATTTAAAGTAGCCTTCAAAAAATCGTCAGGAGCAGCAGGAGAAATAGAAGTCCTTGGGACGCATTTTGATGTAAATGATTATAGCGATGAAAAGGAAGTGAAAACAACATTGTTGGAAGGTTCCGTAAAAATAAAAAGTGAAAACCAGGAACTGATGCTGGCCCCGGGCCAGCAGGCCGTTCTGACTTCTAATACAATTACATTGAACAAAGATGTGGATATTTCACAGGTAGTAGCCTGGAAAGAAGGATTCTTTGTGTTTAATAATACGGATTTGCAAACGATAATGAGACAGGTATCCCGGTGGTACAATGTTGACGTAAACTTTGAAGGCAAAGTAAGTGGGGAAGGATATTCAGGAAGGATTTCCCGGACAGTGCCGCTTTCAAAATTTTTAAAAGTGCTTGAATTAAACGGTTTACATGTAAAAACAGACGGAAGAAAAGTAATTGTTATTCCTTAGGCAATTATTTAAAAAAAACAGTAAACCAACAAATAGCAATGATTTTTATTTTCTGATTAAACAGAAAAGAGAATGCTTAAAAAAAATCAGTAGTGCGCTAACACTACTGACTAAAATTTTAGGTAATCTCTGCCATAAAGCATCAATAAAAAGCGAGTAGGAACTGCTTAATTTTTAACCTAAAACCTATCCCGGGTAATCGGGACGAGCAAAGTTATGTTTTTAAAAATTGTGTTCAATACGCCTTTTTTTAACGTAAGGCGTTTCAGAAAAATCCTCTTAATCATGAAGCTCACCGCCATTTTGCTTTTTGCAGCCTGTTTACAGGTAAACGCTACCGGCTATTCGCAAGAGATCACCTTGTCGCAAAACAATGTTTCATTGAAAAAAGTTTTTAAAGAAATTGAGAGCCAAAGTGGCTACCAGTTTTTTTATAAAGACAGGTTGATCAGGAATGCTGAAAATGTGAATATAAATGTAAACAGGGCCTCTGTTAAAGATGTATTGGATCTTTGTTTAAAAGGTAAACCGTTATCTTATACAATTTTAGATAAGATAGTTGTATTGAAAGCAGAACCACGAATGCCTGTTGCAATACAGGCGCTGTCTATTCTTCCTGCTGTTCCGCTTAATATAATTACAGGAATGGTAAAGGATGAAAGTGGCAATCCTCTCGCCGGTGTATCGGTTATTATTAAAGGAACAAACAAGGGAACCAGCAGCAAAGCAGATGGAAGTTTTTCGATTGATGCCAATGTGGGAGATGTGCTGGAGTTTACGTTTGTCGGGTATAAAAATAAGAGCGTCCAGGTTGGTCAAAATAATAATATTTCTGTCGTGATGGAGATAGAAGCGACAGTAGGCAATGAGGTGGTGGTGGTCGGATATGGAGAAGTGCAGAGTAAAAACTTAACGGGATCAGTTTCTTCAATTAGCGGAAAAAGCTTGCAGAACATTCCGGCTTCCGGTGTTAACCAGGTACTGGGGGGCAGAGCTCCTGGTGTTGAGGTAACAACAGTGAGTGGATCACCCGGAGCATCAAGTGTTATAAGAATTCGCGGAGGAAATTCTATCCAGGGAAACAATAATCCTCTCTATGTGGTAGATGGTGTGATAATGGGGCAGGATTATGATTTAAATAAAATAAATATTGCGGATATTCAATCCATCAATGTGCTGAAAGATGCCACAGCAGTAGCGATCTATGGAACACGGGGATCCAATGGAGTGGTATTAATCAGTACCAAGACTGGTAAAAGTCAGCAAGCAGGTAAACCTGGAGTTAGCTTTAGTACTTATACAGGGATGCAAACCTTCGTAAATAATATTCATTTTCTCAACGGGCCTCAGTTAGCTGCTTACGCAAATGAAGATGCCACCTATCGCGGGGCAGGTTTGCCTTTCCCGGATCTTACAAACATTCCTAATACAGATTGGATAGGCCTTCTTACTCACAATGCGCCATTATATAATGCGAACATATCGGTGTCAGGCGTGTCGTCTGATCACAAGTTAAATTATTACCTGTCCGGCGGCTATTTTAACCAGGACGGCATTATCAAAAATTCAGGATTTGAAAAATACAATTTTACTACTAACCTCGATCTCAAATTATCTAGCTATGTTTCCATTGGGTTACGCGGACATATAACCTATATGCATTTGAATAACAATAAGGTTAATTTTAGTGCAGGTGAGGGAAGCCTTCTTCATGGAGATATTCCTGTGCGTAGTGTATATGATTCTGCAGGGCAGTTTACAGCAGAAAATCCTGTATCGGCTACGTTACAAAGTAATCCGGTGGCTGACGATCAGTTAAAAACTGATTATACCAACTCCACTAATATCCTGGTTAGCGTATATCTTCAGGTGAGTCCAATCAAAAACCTGGTTTTTAAATCGACCATTTCCCCGGTGCTGGATTATAATAAACACAATTTTTATAATCCCGGGCTATTACCTGAAAAACTGGCTATCAACGCAGGCGGAGATGGTGGTGTCAATTCAGGTTCTACATTGAATCTGCTGAATGAAAATACGGTCACCTATTCGAATAATTTTGGAACGGATCATAGGATTGATTTGCTGGGCGGTTTTACCTGGCAAACAGAA
The DNA here is from genome assembly GCA_963741705.1 of uncultured Chitinophagaceae bacterium. Lineage (GTDB taxonomy): Bacteria > Bacteroidota > Bacteroidia > Chitinophagales > Chitinophagaceae > Ginsengibacter. Next base: position 20,014 of record CAVUJE010000028.1, read on the forward strand.
CAAAGCGAAGGAGTAAATGCACATGGGTATGCGTATTTTAATGATGACCAAACTTTCAACAACTTAGGTGCAGGTGCAGACCCCATCAGGAATACTATAGGTTCTGGTTACGATAGTTACCAATTGGTTTCATGGCTGGGGCGTGCTAATTATACTTTTAAAAATAGGTATTTGTTGACGTTGGTAGCAAGAGCGGATGGTTCCTCCCGGTTTGCTCCTGGCAATAAGTATAGTTTCTTTCCGGCAGCGGCATTGGCCTGGCGGCTCGACCAGGAATCATTTATACAAGATCTAAACTTTTTCGACAATCTTAAATTGAAAGCGAGCTATGGTTTATCAGGAAGCCAATCAATTCCTTCTTTCCGGACATTACCGATCCTTTCTGCTGTCAATACTACTTTTAATGGGGTACAACAACCGGGTGTTTCATTGGGAAGGCCAGCTAATCCTGAACTGAAATGGGAAACAACCCAGTCACTGGATATCGGTTTAAGTGCTGTGTTGCTTAAAGGAAGATTGTCTTTTGATTTGGATTACTATAATAAAGAAACTAAGGATTTGCTACTGGATATGCAAATACCAAGGCAAACTGGTTTCAATAGCAAACTTCAAAACATAGGATCAATCAGGAACCAGGGTATAGATATTACCATTACGAGTGATAATATTATTAATAAGAATTTTCAATGGTCAACCACACTTAATGTATCTGGTAACAGGAATAAGGCATTGAACTTAGGTGGAGTAGATCATATTGATCTTATTACCCCTACCAACCAGGGCGGAGTAGGAGGCAGGTTAATCATTGGACAAACCGTGCCGGTATTTGTGGGGGTAGATTATCTCGGCACCTGGAAGAGCCAGGAAGAAATTGACGCATCAGGACTTAAAGGCCAACGGGTGGGAGGGCCACATTTCGGAGATACCAATGGCGATAAGCAAATATCCATCGATGATTTTAAAGTTTTAGGTAGCCCGGAACCAGATTTTTATGGAGGTATGCAAAATACGTTTACTTATAAAAATTTTGTGTTAGATATATTTATACAAGGCTCTTATGGCAATGAAATCTTTAATACCCTTACACAAACAGCTTTCTTTGGAAGAGCCGGAGAAAATAAATATGCCATCACCCTTGACAGGTGGACGCCTGATAATCCTACATCAGATATTCCAAGGGCGGGAACTGTTTCTGAGTTCTCCGCTATCTATAATAATACTAAAGAAATCGAAGATGGTTCTTATCTGAGACTGAAAAGTCTTCAGTTTACCTATAATTTGCCGGTTAAAAAGTGGGGGTCATTTGGTAAAGTTTTTAATGATATGAGCGTATTCTTTTCCGGGGAAAACTTATTGTTGTTTTCCCGGTTTAAATTATTTGATCCGGAAACAAGTAAATATGGAAACGGCGGCAATCAGTATAGTAATATACTTGCAGGTTATGCAGACGGCGCATATCCTTACGCAAAGACTTATACCGTTGGCGTAAAAGCCTCTTTGTAATTTAAAAATCAAAATTTCAGAATTAAAAATAAATTTATGAAACGAAACGAATTCATCGGCTATATGGGTAAAGGATTGGTAATGGGTGGAATATCTATGTATTTACCTGCCTGTAAAAAATTTCTGACTGAAAAACCTAAAGGTATTCTCTCTCCCGGCACTTTTTTCAATTCAGACCAGGCTGCAAAAGCAGCCGTTAATGGATTGTATGCTATTTTTCATAATAATTCTCTTCACGGAAAGATAGGCCTGGACCGATTTTATGAATACGGAGCTGATACTATCGGCCCCAGCAGGCTTTTTGACCAGGTAGAACTTATTCAGAATTATATTGTAGATGAAGGAAATATTAATAGTATTTCTCAAAATGCTGGCGCGCCATTAACCTGGCAGGATTTATACAGGGTAATTCAAAATGCAAATATCATTATAAAAAATACGGATGGTAACAATAAAATAAGCGCCGCCGGACAAAAGCAATATGGTGGTGAAGCTCTTTTCTTTAGGTCTTATTCTTACTATCATCTTATGAATTTGTGGGGTGATGTACCTTATTTTCGGGATGATTTGGGAATAGATGAGATAAAAGTTTTGGGAAGATCTGATAAAGAACAAATCCGGGAAGATATCATTAAAGATCTGCAGGACGCCCAGGATAGGCTACCGGATAATTATCCTTCCGGAGAAAGTGGCAGAGCAAGCAAGTGGGCGGCTGCCACGTTAATGGTAAAGCTTTATCTATTGCAAAAGAAGTGGAAAGAGGCGAGGGATAAAGCGGTTGAAATCATCAATAATTCACCACATGCTTTACTGGACAGTTATGCCAGTGTATTTGATCCTACCAATGAATATAATAAGGAGATTATCTGGTCAATTGATTTTGTGAAGGATTCAAATCCTAATGACTGGCCAGATCATTTTACTCCCCGTATCCAGGATGAACCAGCTAAAAGCAGTGAAAGAAACGGGCTTTCAGCTGCACTGGCAGCACGACAGGAAGGTTTTACAGGTTATGGATTGGCTGTGCCTCTTCCAGACCTGGTAGATAAGTATCCAGTGGATGATTTAAGAAGGCCTTCAAATGTTATTACGAATTATTTAGGATTCGATCTGCATTTTCCTTATATGCCTAAATTCTGGGCACTGAATCAAATAACTTCTCCACGAGGCAATCATGGTGAGAATAAGAAAATTTTCAGGCTTTCTGATGTATATCTAATGGCAGCAGAAGCTGAAAATGAATTAAGCGGTCCTGGTAATGCTTATGCATTTATTAATAAAGTGAGAGAAAGGGCCTATAATCCTATTCAACCGCTTTCAGGTTTGACACAACAACAATTCCGCGAGGCAATTTATGATGAACGTAAATGGGAATTAGCAGCAGAAAATCACCGTAGAATGGATTTGATCCGTTGGGGTATTTTATTGGATGTGGTTAAGACTACAAAATACCGTGTTTATAATCCCGCGGCAAACATAACAGCTAAAAATGTTTTATTGCCTATTCCTGCAGCGGAGATAGACCTAAATCCTAATTTATTAAAATCGGATCCTACTAACAATGGTTATCGTTAAAGCATAATTTAAAAAATCAAAGAGTGCAAAAATTAAAGTTTTTTGGGTTTGTTTTTTTGTTTTTCATTTTAATCGGGATTAAAAATTCAAATGGGAATCAATTACCTGGAAACCCCAAACCGAATATCCTGCTAATTAATATTGATGATCTGGGATGGCGTGATTTAGGATATATGGGAAGCCATTATTATGAAACTCCTAACATTGATCAATTGGCTGCAGAGGGAATGATATTTAGTAATGCGTATGCTGCAGCAGCAAATTGTGCACCGAGCAGGGCCAGCCTGTTTACCGGCCAATGGCCAGCCCGAACCGGCGTTTATACTGTGGGTTCTTCAGAAAGGGGAGAGTCAAAAGACCGTAAATTAATTCCCATCGCGAATCAATTGTTTATTAAGCCAGATGCATTAACCATTGCCCAGGTTCTTAAAGCGAATAATTATTCTACCTGCCATGTGGGTAAATGGCACATCAGTGAAGATCCTACACAATTTGGTTTTGATGTAAATATCGGAGGAGCTGATTATGGGCATCCGCCGGGAGGCTACTTTAGCCCCTGGAATAATCGCACGCTCAAAGACGGGCCAAAAGGAGAATACCTTACAGATCATTTAACCGACCTGGCAATTGAGTTTTTAAAAACAACACACGATAAGCCTTTCTTTATGAATTTTGCTACTTATGCAGTTCATACACCATTACAGGGAAAGCCTGAACTTGTGGAAAAATATAAACATAAAAAAGGAAGTTACGGTCAGGATAATCCTGAATATGCTGCCATGATCGAGACAATGGATACTAATGTCGGCAGACTTATAAAGTATCTTAAAGAGTCAGGAAAATTTAATAATACTTTTATCATCTTTACATCTGACAATGGCGGAGTGTATGGAATTACGCATCAATGGCCTCTCAGAGCAGGTAAAGGTTCTTACTATGAAGGCGGTGTTCGCATACCGATGATCGTTATATGGCCAGGAAAAGTCACTCCGGGTACTTCAACCAATCAACCGGTGATGAATATGGATTTCTTTCCTACATTTTTGGATGTTGCCGGAATTTCTAAAAATGATATAATGTTGGATGGACGTAGTTTTTTGCCAATCTTAAAAAATAAAATAAGGCAGGAACAACCCTTCTTTTGGGATTTTCCTATCTACCTGGAGGCATTAAAAAAATATCCAAGCAGAGAATCCCAGGATCGTTGCTTTCGAACCCGTCCCGGCGCATCTGTTCTTTCAGGCCCGTGGGTATTGCTACAATATTATGAAAATGATGATCGTGAATTATATAACCTGGATACTGACCCTGGCGAACAAAAGAATCTCATTAATTTATTTCCTGGCAAAGCGAAGGAAATGTATAATTTATTGTTACAGTGGAGAAAAAAAATAAATGCGCCAATACCTATAAAGCTAAATCCGGATTATCAGCCCGGTGGTTGTCCTGTGAATTTATTTTGGAGTAAAGAAAGCGTTGATTAATGAATTTAAAATACAGATTGAATGTTAGATTTCTGAATTCTGCGAAAAATCGCAACTTTTAAAATCGTCTAAACGAAAATATCTTTTATGAAAAAACATACCGCATCGATTTTTTGTATAATTTTTATTGTATCTGTATTTGCCTGTTTCAAGGCTATAGCACAGAAGAAACAGCCTGACAGGCCCAACATCGTTTACATCTTTGCTGACGATTTGGGTTATGGAGATTTAGGCGCTTATGGGCAAAAGAAAATTGAAACGCCTAATATTGATGCGCTCGCTAAAGAAGGTATGATGTTTACCCAACACTATGCATTACCCGTGTGTGCTCCGTCAAGATTTTCATTGATGACGGGGATCCATTCGGGGCATGCTTATATACGCGGCAATGATGAATGGGATCAACGGGGCGATGTCTGGAGTTTTAAAGCTATGGAAGCCAATCCGGCATTGGAAGGCCAACTTCCTATACCCGACTCTACCGTTACCATCGCTAAAGTATTAAAAAAAGCAGGATATAAAACTGCGCTTATTGGTAAATGGGGATTGGGCGGGCCAATGACAACTGGCATTCCTAATAACCAGGGTTTCGACTATTTTTTTGGTTACCTGTGCCAGCGCCAGGATCATAATTATTATTCCGGCCATTTGTGGGAAAATACTAACCGCGTGCCGTTAAATAATAAGGTGATGGATCCTAATATAAAATTTCCTGAAAATCTTGATCCGCTCGATGAGAAGAATTATGAGGTTTACAACCAGGTAGATTATTCTCCGGATCTGATTATTAAGGCGGCCATACGTTTCTTAGATTCAAATAAAAACAAACCCTTCTTCTTATATTTTGCCAGCCCGCTTCCTCATACTTCATTGCAGGCTCCAAAGAGATTGGTGGATTATTATCATAAAAAATTCGGAGACGAGAAGCCTTTTCTTGGAGGAAGTTATGTTCCCTGCCGGTATCCACATGCAACCCGGGCTGCTATGATTACGCTTCTCGATGAGCATGTAGGCGAAATAGTAAAGAAGCTTAAGCAAATGGGAGTTTATAAAAATACTATCATCCTATTTACGGGAGATAATGGCCCTACGTATGAGGCGGCAAGTGACGGAGAATGGTTTGACAGTGGCGGCCCATTCAGAAGCGATTACGGATGGGGTAAAGGATCAGTGCATGAAGGTGGTATCAGGGAACCATTTATTGTTTCATGGCCGGGAAAAATAGCGGCAGGGAGTAAGAGTGATTTGATATCAGCTACCTGGGATTTCTTCCCTACGGCCTGCGATGTAATCGGAGCTAAAGCTCCCGGCAGATATAGATGGAATCAGCTTTTTGCCTACTTTGTTAAACCAGGCACAAAAGAAAAAGCATTCCTATCTCTATTGGGAGTTTCCGGGTTATGGGGGGCAGCAAGCCGTACGTTTAGGAAAGTGGAAGGCCATGCGGCTTGATATGAACAAGGGTAATACAACTATCCGGCTTTTTGATCTGGATAATGACATGCAGGAACAGCACAATATAGCGTCCACAACATCCTGACATAGTAAAAAAAATGGAAGAGATAATGAAGAAAGAACACCGTACACCTGAAGTAGCAAGCTTCAGAATGAATGTGCTTGATGGCGAATGAGAAAATTGAATAATAAAATGTTCACTAAGTTTCATTATAAATAATACTTTGATGCCTACTTTAAATCATAATCCTTATTTTTAAGTATTGCAAAATGCAATTTTGTAAACCCGTTAAAATATTCCTCAGGAAGTAATATTCATTTATTTGGATAAAAATAAAAAATAAGTATGGCAAAAAATGAGCAAAAAAATTCAAGGCGTTCTTTTATAATTAACGCAACAAAAGGAGCTATCGGTGCATCAATGATCCCTTCAATTGTAACAGCCGGAAATTCTCAAAGGAATATTGAAAAACTGATAAGAGCTCCGCATAGTTATGGGCCTAATGACCAGGTTCAGGTGGCACTGATTGGTGCCGGGGGAATGGGAACCGCTGATACCAATACTTGTCGCACCGTACCTGGAGTAAAACTGGTAGCCGTTTGCGATTTGTATGATGGACGGCTGGAAGAAGCAAAGAAAAAATGGGGAAGTGACATTTACACTACGCGCGATTATAAAGAAATCCTCGACAGGAAAGATATAGATGCTGTAATAATTGCAACGCCCGATTTCTGGCATAAAGACATTTCAGTTGCTGCCATGAACAAAGGCAAGCATGTGTATTGCGAAAAGCCAATGGTACACGACATTTCAGAAGCTCCGGCTGTTATAGAAGCTCAAAATAAAAATAAAGTAGTGTTCCAGGTGGGCAGCCAGGGCATGAGCTCTCTCGGAAATGAAAAAGCCAAACAATTATTGAAAGAAGGCGCTATTGGCAAACTAAATTATGCAGAAGCTTTTTATGCACGCATGTCTCCCGAAGGTGCCTGGCAATATCATATTCCGGATGATGCATCTACCGCTACTGTAGATTGGGATAAGTATTTGTCTATTACTACCAAAAGACCTTTTGATGCGCTCCGGTTTTTTCGCTGGAGAAATTACAGGGATTATGGCACCGGCGTTTCCGGCGATTTGTTTGTTCATGTATTTTCGAGTTTGCATTTTATAACCAATTCTCTTGGTCCCAATAAAATTATGGCTACCGGTGGCTTGCGTTACTGGAAGGATGGCAGGGAAGTTCCTGATATCATGTTGGGCACTTTCGATTATCCTGAAACAGATGTCCATCCTGCGTTTAATCTGTCGCTTAGAGTGAATTTTGTTGATGGTACCGGCGGTACGAATTATCTGAGAATGGTAGGCAGCGAAGGATCTATGACGGTAGAATGGGACAAAGTAACGTTGTATAGAAACCGGAATATCGTAGATGCAACAGACCCTTTATTGCAGACTAAAAATAATTCAGCAGCGCAAAAAGAATATGTTTATAATCGTAAGACAATGGTTCCACCGGATACCATGATTTATACAGCAGAAGAAGGATATAAAGGAGCCCATTTCGACCATCACTACAATTGGATCAACGCCATACGTACGAAAGGTAAAGTAGTTGAAGACGCACTTTTCGGCTACAGGGCTGCAGCGCCGGCTCTTTTATGTAATGAAAGCTATTTCAGGAACAAAATAATTCAGTGGGATCCGAAAAATCTAAAAGTAATTTCCTGAGCTTTTTTAAAATTTCGCATATAACAGTAAACCAACAAATAAGGTGAAATTTTATTTTGCTTTTTCCCGGCTAAGAGATTCTTAAAAAACTTCTTATTCTGATTCATTTGTCAATATTTTTTTATGAAAATTATTGTAGAAGAGTTCGTTTCTGTATTCTCTTTAGTTAATTAAAAAATTCCCTCCTGTTTTTCTTCAATGCAAGTCCAATATTTATTTTGAGTAACTTTGGGATTTAGATTCATTGCTTGAATATTATTTTTTACAAGTCTTTCAAAGAAAGTTCAATTTAACTTGCTGGATTTATGTTGGACAATATATCAGATAAGACATTACTGGAAACCGCAGATGAACATGCGGGTTTCAGGATTTTATATAGCCGCTATTGGGAAGCGTTGTATAAAAAGGCATATTTCCGTTTTGGAAACAGCGCTGATGCCGAGGATGCTGTGCAGGAAGTTTTCATAAGCTTTTGGCGTAATAAAGAAACTATCGAGGTTGACGAAACTCTTGCTCCTTACCTTTTTACAGCGCTCAGGTATTATATTATTAAACAGGTTTACCGGAAAGCAAAAAAAGGCATACAGGTTCCTTTATCAGCAGAAAAGCTGGAACAGGCAGAACTAACTACCGAAGAGATTCTTCAATATAAAGAACTGCAATCTGCTATCGCCGGAGAAGTGAGTGAATTACCGGACAGGATGAAAGAAATTTATCGCCTGAGCAGGGTTGAACATCTGCAAATAGCTGAAATAGCTGTTCGATTGAGTATCTCTGAACAAACCGTAAAAAATACGCTTACCAATGCGTTGAAACGTTTGCGCAAAAAACTATCGCATTATAGCTTTTTATTTATTTTTCTGCTTTAATAAAAAAAAATTTGAATACCCGCTGGCCAAAATTTCCTGGCTTATATACCGGCAAATACTAATTGTAGTAAACCAATAAATTTAGACGATTCTTATTTTCTATTCGGATGCTGCTGCTTCTTAGTTTCAGCTATAGTTCCAATTTGAAACTTATTTCTGTTGATAAAAAATTTTACCGGGCACTAGTACCAAAATCCTTTTTCAGGTATATAGTTAATGATGCAGCGCCATACTATCCTTTTATGGCAGCACAAAAATTTGAAAAAAATTGCTTGAAAAATACTAAAGGAATACGACTGTTGCATAAATACCTTTTTGGTAAGCCTGCTTTTGAAGAGAAAGTAAAGGTAGAAAGATGGTATGATGACATAGAGGAACACGGCGATATCGCTGGCCCTGATGAACTAGTACAATTAAAAGAACAGATTTACCATCGCACATGGAACAAACTAAACCACCGGGCAAAAGTGGTACCTTTTTATAAAAAATCTTTTTTTCGTGTAGCCGTGGCTGCGGTTGTTGCTGCGTGTATTACGAGTGCTTATTTTTTGGTTTTAAATAAGCCGAAACCAGCCACAACGATAGTAACAACGCAGAACCCCATTTTGAAAAATGACGTTGCTGCTCCTGCGGGCAACAAAGCGATATTAACTCTTGGTAATGGCAAAACTATTGTGCTAGATAGTGCCGCAAATGGTTCCATAGCTCAACAAGGCAATGCATTGGTATCTAAATTGAATAATGGAAAAATAGCTTATAAGGCAGGCAATAACATTACAACCAAAAAACAATATAATACGCTGACAGTGCCTAAAGGAAGCAAGCCTGTGCAGTTGGTTTTGGCAGATGGCAGCCAGGTATGGTTGGACGTGGCGTCATCTATTACTTATCCGACTGCATTCGTGGGAAAAGAGAGAAAGGTAGAAATAACAGGCGAGGCGTATTTTGAAATAGCTCATAATGAAGCAATGCCATTTATAGTCCAAAAGGGGGATGTGCAAATTAAGGTACTGGGAACACACTTTAATGTAAATGCTTACGATGATGAAAATTCATTGAAAGTAACCCTTCTCGAAGGCGCTGTAAAAGTTGAAAGGCGTGGAAACGAATCACTCAGGATAAAGCCTGGTCAGCAAGCCGAAATCAACCGGCAAGGAAAGATGAGGTTAAATAAAGAGGCTGATTTAGATGAAGTAATGGCCTGGAAAAATAACTGGTTCAATTTTAACAGCCTGACAGTTCCTGAAATTATGAAGCAAATAGAAAGGTGGTATGATATATCTGTAACATACCAGGGAAAGCCTGTCAATAAACATTTTTCCGGTATTGTGAGCCGTAGCAACAATGTATCTGAAGTGTTGAAAATAATGGAGCAGGCGGGAATGAAATTTAAAATTGAAGGAAAAATTATAACGGTGATGTGAGCTGAAAGCTAAAAGCAATAGAAACTTTTTGATCTAAAAAAACCGCTCCGGGTGCGACCGAAGCGGAGTAAATGGGTCAACTTAATTATAACAATCATTCGAACGACTATTATTTTTTAACCCGCAAAAACAAAGTTATGCAATCAAGGGCACACTTTACTCTGGCTTCGCTAACGTTATTACAAAAAGCAGGTCGGAGATTTCCAAAGCAAATACTATTAATCAGGAAATGGAAAGAGTTGAGAAATGATTTTCATTTCATTTTCCGAAAACAAAATTGGTTAGTAATGAAACTCACAGCCATCTTATTACTGTCGGCCTGCCTGCAGGCAAGCGCAACGGGGTTTTCGCAAAACGTCACCCTTTCAGAAAAAAATGTGCCGCTGCAAAAAGTATTTAAGCAAATTCACAAACAGACGGCTTACCAGTTTTTTTATGAAGACGAAATGCTCGACAAAGCCGGCCGGATAAATATCAATGTAAAAGATGCGCCGCTTGAAAAAGTACTGGCTATTTGTTTTAAAGATGTTCCTCTCGAATTCTCAATTGTAAACAAGGCAATTACAATAAAGCCCAAAAAAATAGATGCTGTTTTAGAGACAGGACTGCCGGTTGCCAATATTATACATGGAACTGTAAAAGATGCGCAAGGCAATCCTTTGGCCGGGGTATCGGTAATTGTAAAAGGAACTACAAAAGGAACCAGTACTGGTCCCGATGGAGGTTTTAGTATTGATGCTAATGTGGGAGATGTGCTGGAGTTTACTATTGTTGGGTATCAGAAAAAAAGTGTGACTGTTGGACAGGGTAATAGTCTTTCCGTGGTGATGGAAATAGAGGCAGTTGCAGGAAATGAAATAGTTGTGGTGGGATATGGAACTCAGAAAAAGGTGAATCTTACAGGTGCAGTATCAGCTATTAAAGGTTCGGACATAGTCACCACCAAAAATGAAAATGTTCAAAATATGCTTACAGGAAAAATTCCTGGCGTACGTGTAACACAAAAAACTGCTGAACCGGGGTCATTCAATAATAACTTTGACATTCGTGCGATGGGCTCTCCTTTGATTGTTATTGATGGTATTCCTGCAACTACTGCCGATTTCCAAAGGTTAGATGCAAATGATATTGATAATATCTCTGTTTTAAAAGATGCTACTGCAGCTATTTATGGTGTACGTGCAGCAAATGGAGTTGTACTGGTTACTACCAAAAAGGGTTCAAAAAATAAACTTGAATTGAATTATTCGGGTTCCTTTACCTGGCAAATACCTTCGGGCTTGCCAAAAACTGTGGATGCGATTCAATATATGACGCTTCGCAATGAGCGTGCAATGCATAATGTGAATGGGGGCTCTCCTATATTCACTGATGAGCAATTTGATGATTACAGGAACGGCGTAAAACAAAGTACAGACTGGTACCCGTTAGTGTTTAGCAATTATGCTCCCCAAACGATGCACAATTTAAGCGCAACCGGTGGAAATGATAAGACTACTTATTACATAGGTCTGGGATATGAATACCAACAAGGCTTTTTTAAATCTGGCAACCTTAATTATTCTAAGTATAATGTTCGCTCAAATATCTCTACAAAGATTTCTGACCGCCTCACTTTTGATTTGAATCTGAATTTGATGCAGGATGAGCAGGACCGGCCTTATGTGGATTCCTGGTGGATTATACGTAGTTATTGGAGGCAAGGACCGCAGATTCCGGCTTATGCCAATGATGATCCAACAAAACCTTTCCAGGGATTAATTGAAGGCGACAATCCCATCTCTTTCATGAATAAGAGCCTTTCAGGATATAAAAATTACAACAACAAATGGATTCAATCGTCAGCAAGCCTGCAATACGATCTGCCGGGCGTGAAAGGATTGTATTTGAAAGGATTATTCAGTTATAACTACAATATATCCGGCTCTAATCTTTTCCAAAAAGAGTATAACCAATACACTTATGATGAGGCTTCTGACAGCTACACAAAATATACCAGGCAATCACCTAATAGAATAAGAAGAGAAAATTATTCTAAAACACAAACTTTGTCTCAGCTTTCATTGAACTACAGCGGAACATTTAATAAACATCACGTGGAAGGGCTTTTGCTCGGGGAAGCGCAAAAGAGGACAGGCGATAACTTTTTCGCACAAAGAGATCTTGTTCTCCAATTGCCTTATCTTTTTGCAGGCACCGCAAGTGGACAATTGGCTTCAATGAATTCAAATGCAGATGCGCTTTATGAAAATTCAAACCTTGCTTTGGTGGGCAGAGCCAATTATGACTTCAACAACAAATATCTTGCTGAGTTTCTGTTCCGCTATGATGGGTCCTCTAAATTTGCCGAAGGTTCTCAGTGGGGCTTCTTCCCTGCCGCTTCGGTAGGCTGGCGTGTATCTAAAGAAAAATTCTTCGAAAATATTGAAGCATTGTCCTTTATCAATCAATTTAAAATAAGGGCTTCTTACGGGAAAACAGGAGATGACAATGCGTCCAGCTATCAATTCATTTCCGGTTATAATTATCCTACATCTTCTGATCCAAGAAACTTTACCGGTGGCTATGTATTTGACGGAAATTTCAATGCAAGCGCCGACAATAAAGGGATTCCTAATCCAAACATTACCTGGTTTACTTCTAAAACATTTGATATAGGCGTTGACTTGGAGGCGTGGCAAGGTTTGTTTGGGCTTACTATTGATTATTTCAGCAGGCACCGGGATGGGCTTTTAGCCACAAGAACCGGGGGTATTCCAACGGTAGTAGGCGCAGGTTTGCCACAGGAAAATTTGAATAGCGACCGCACCTATGGGTTTGATATGGAAGTGACTCACAGAAATCATATCGGAAACTTTAATTATAATGTGAAAGGGATTTTTTCTTTAGCAAGAGTGGAACGTTTGTATGTAGAACATGGTGCAATTGGCAGTTCGTGGAGCAATTGGCTCAATAATCAAACCAACCGCCTTCAAGGCGTGCACACGGGGCTGCAGGGAGCCGGACAATACCAGTCGTGGGAAGAGATCTGGAATTCGCCTACTTATATAGGGCGCGGAACTGTCCCGGGTGATTATAAATACGAAGATTGGAACGGCGATGGAGAAATCAATGGCAATGATGCCCATCCAATTCGTTTTGATCAATATCCCTGGGTCAACTTTAGTTTAGTATTTGATGCCTCCTACAAAGGATTTGATATAAACTTTTTGATGCAGGGTTCTGCAATGAGCTCCTTGATTTATGGAGAACAATTACGCGAGCCATTGTGGGGTAACGGCAATTCAGGAGCCATGGAACAATTTATGGATCGCTGGCATCCGGTTGATCCCAAAGCTGATCCGTACGATCCTGCAACCAAATGGGTACCCGGCCACTTTGCCTATACCGGAACGTTACCGGATGTTAATTCAACCTTTAATGATGCAAATGGCGCTTATCTGCGCCTGAAGAGTATTGAACTGGGATATACGCTTCCTTCCGGGATCATAAAAAAAACAGGATTAAAGAATTTCAGAGTATATGCCAATGCATACAACCTGCTCACTTTTACTCAGGTGAAATTTGTGGATCCGGAGCATCCGCTTGACACCTACGGTTATTTATATCCGTTGAATAAAACCGTCTCTGTAGGAGTAAATATTAAATTTTAAAAAATAAAAAACAATGAGATTAAAATATTTTTTATTCGCAATATTGGTATCCGGTAGTACATTAATTTCCTGCAAAAAAAGCTATTTGGATATTCCACCCATGAATGTGGTTCAGGATAAAGACCTTTTCTCAAATGAGGCAGGCATGACCGTTTATCTTGCACGTATCTATAGCCAGATGCCTTTTGAAGATTTTAAATATTCACCTGCCCGCCAGTTCTTTGATGATTGGCTGGTAACGCCTGGCGCTAATGAGGGATCTTCTTTAGGCCGGGATGCAGGCACAGCAATGACATCAGAAGGTTGGGCACGCAACGGAGCTTATTGGGGAAGGGCATTTAACCTGCTTCGCGATGCTAACTACCTCCTGGAAACCTTGCCCGACTACCAGTCCAATTTTAGTAGTGATGTTTATAATGATTACATCGGCGAAGGATATTTTGCACGTGCCATGGTTTTTTATGCTTTGGCAAAACGTTATGGCGGTGTGCCCTTGGTTACCTCCGTATTAAAGTATCCACAAAATTCTGCCGATAGTCTAGAAATTCCGCGTTCTACTGAAGAGGAGACATGGAACCAGGTGCTGGTTGATTTTGATTCCGCAATTGCACGCCTTCCTGAATCAAGCTTAAAAAGAGGCTATGCCAATAAATACGTTGCGCTGGGTTTTAAATCCGAGGCCATGCTATTCGCAGGCTCTGTTGCAAAATATAATAAGATTACCGGGTTTGGCGACAAGACAGGCGTTCGCGTAATTGGTTTTGATCCAGGGACAGCCCCCGAGGCTTCTAAAAAATATTTCAGGGCGGCCTATGACGCGGCACGTGAAGTTATGAACTCCGGGAAATATTCTTTGTATAAAAAGAAATGGGCTCCCAACGACAAAGAAGCGCAATTTCAAAATATGGTAGATATGTTTTTTGATATTTCAAGCCCTGAAAATATTTACATAAAAGAATACCAGTATCCCGATTTGGCTCATGGCTACGACGCCTATAATATTCCCCGCCAGCTAATGGGAGGAAATGGTTACTCAGCAGGCAATTGCCCAACGCTTGATTTTGTGGAATTGTTTGATGGCTTTGCAAAAAACGCTGATGGCACTATCAAGGTGTTTGACGACAATGGTAAATATATACTCTTTGATAAGGTAACGGATATATTTGCCAATGCAGAACCTCGTCTCAGAGCTTATGTTATTTTCCCCGGAGATGTATTCAAAGGGCAAGTGATGGAGATCCGCAGAGGCATTTTCACCGGCGATGCTGCAAATGGAATAAGCCCATTGCGGGTGGTAAATGGTGGTTCGCCAGATTATACTATTTCAGGGCCGGCTAATTATAACCAGGTGGATGCGTACACAGCATCAGGCGCCTTCGCAGGGCATAAATCTTTGTTTCTTTCTCAAAATGCAAATACAAATGAAGTGGTTACATTACCAGACGGAACCCAAATGAATGCCGGTGGAAAGAATGGCCCTTTTACTTCGGATGCTACCTGTGCGATGACGGGCTTCACCGTGCGTAAATGGTTAAATCCCAACATGCCACAATCTTTGGTTTTAGAAGCACATTCAGAACAGTTTTTCATTTTGATGAGGTATGGCGAGATTTTGTTGAATGCAGCAGAAGCTGCTTCAGAACTGATGCTTGCCGGTGAGCCTGCTCCTAACGGCGACAATTTTCAGGACATTGCCTATAATGCCATCAGGGACATCAGGGAAAGGGCCGGTGCTGACCCTTTAAAAAGTGATCTTTCAGGAGAAGCCGGCCTTCAGATTATTCGCAAAGAAAGAAGAAAAGAGCTTGCTTTTGAACATAAAATACTTTGGGATATCAGGCGATGGAGAACGCAACATTCTGATAATTTAAATGGATCCACACAGTCGGATGGCGCCTATTACAGAGGCTTGTATCCTTTCTATTCATCAACAACCGGCAAATACTTTTTTGATGCAGGTTTCGATGAAGGAAGGCGCCGTTTCCGGTTAACAGAACAGGAATACTATTTCTTAATACCTCCTGGTGAAGTATCTAAAAGCCCGGTAATAGACCAGCAACCGGGGCGTTAATTTAATTTTTTTTCAAAATTGAATAATGCGCCACGGCACATTTGAACACTTAGATGCTATTATAATACAGTAAACAAACAAAAACATGAAAAAATTATTTTATAAAGTTTTAATATGCTTATTGGCAACCGTTATTTTAAACTCCTGCAAAAAAGATAATTACCCTTTGCCATCAGAAACATTAAAGGGCCGGGTTGTTGACGCGGCTACAGGCGAACTTGTCCTCACAGACCAGGGAAGCGAGGGTACCCGTGTCCGGTTACGTGAGCTTAGCTGGAAAGGAACTGTTGCGCCTGACAATTTCGATTTCTTTTGCATGAAAGAAGGTATTTTCCAGGATACTAAATTATTTGCAGGCCATTACAATGTGCGCGTTGACGGAGCATTTATTCCGTTGCTAAGAAAGAACGACCAGGGCGATACGTTGGCAGATGAAACCCAATATGTAGATATAAAAGGTGTAACAGAAGTTGAATTTAAAGTTCAGCCTTTTCTAAAGGTAGAATGGGTGGGTACTCCTACTGTAAATAATGGCAAAATTACGGCTACCATAAAAGTAACAAGAGCCGTTAGCCCTGCTGATTTTAAAGCAAAAATAGAACCTATGGGCAATTATAGCGATGATATGTTAAACGTAACAGACGTGCGGTTGTTTGTGAGCGAAGTGCCGTACGTTGGTTACCGCGAATGGGATAACCGGTATACGACAGAAATAGATTATGGCGGAAACTCATTCGATGTGCAGTTAGGCCAGCCAATTACCATCACCACACAGGGAACAATACCCGCCGGCAGAACAGTGTTCATCAGGGGGGCTGCCAGGATTAATTATGCAACCGAAAATATAAAACGGCATAACTATAACGAGGCAGTAAGAGTAGATATTCCACGCTAGAGGGTTTTAATGACAATAACTTTATCAGTAGACGCATAAATAATCAAGTTTTTTATTTTTAGTTATACTGACGTTTGGAGACGTCAGAAGATCCTTTTTTATCTCAACATGACTATTTTAATGCTTGTAAAAAGAAATATAGCAATGATCAAAACCATAATTTCAGCAGGTATTTTTTTAAATCTTTCTGTAAACGCACTTTATGCACAAGCGCCCTTCAATGCGGATAAACAGATTCAACATAAAGAGAAAACTGCTTTTCAAACCAGCAGCCCGTGGATTCCGCAAATAGATGTGCGTTCTGATATTGCCATTGTTTACGGAGCTGGTGACCGGCCTGAAATGACTTTTGCGCAGCGGGTACAATCGTGGCGCGACCGCGGATATCAAACTGATTTTATGACCGGCATCGCATGGGGTAATTACCAGGATTATTTTCTCGGAAAGTGGGATGGCAAAAACCATCTGGGCGAAGGCCAGGTGCAGGGAAATGGCGATACCATATGGCACGGAAAGAATGTTCCGTATATAGTGCCCGTGGCTTCTTTCATTAATTATATGAAAACTGCCATTGTAAAAAAAGTAATTGATGAAGGGATTACTTCCATCTTCCTTGAAGAGCCTGAATTTTGGGCAAGAGCAGGCTATAGCTCTGCGTTTAAAGACGAATGGCAAAAGTATTATGGCTTCCCATGGAGGGCACAGCACGAATCACCTGAAAATACTTACCTGTCCAGCAAGCTAAAGTATGAGTTGTATTACAATGCTATCAAAGAAGTATCTTCTTATGCAAAAGAGTATGGAAAAAGCAAAGGCCTGGCTGTGAGAGTTTATATTCCTACTCATTCGCTGGTTAATTATTCCTCCTGGAAAATAGTAAGCCCCGAAGCAAGCCTCGCTTCATTACCTGGAATTGATGGATATATCGCACAGGTGTGGACCGGCACTTCAAGAGAACCCGTGTATTACAACGGTAAAGAAAAGGAAAGGGTGTTTGAGAACGCATTTCTCGAATATGGCTCAATGGTTTCGATGACAGCGCCGACCAAGAGGAAACTGTTTTTTTTAACAGATCCTATTGAAGACTGGCCGCGCGATTGGCAGGATTACAAACAAAATTACCAGGCTACGTTTACAGCAGAGCTTTTGTATCCGATGGTGGCAAATTATGAAGTGATGCCTTGGCCTGATGAATTTATACCCGTCCTTACAAATTAGCCAACAGCGATAAAAAGGTCTTAATTCCGAGGTACTATTTACCCAAATGCAGGTAATGGTCAATGCATTAAATTATATGCCTGTAAGCACGAACCAAATATCAGGTTCCAAAGGAATAGGAGTGCTAATGGGAAATTCATTAATGTTTCAAAGATTCCCTACTCACGATGGATTTGAAGATCCCCAATT
>CAVUJE010000029.1:0-46882 GCA_963741705.1 uncultured Chitinophagaceae bacterium
GATTTGGGATTGGGTGTTTTTGGAAAGATTGGTAAAAATGAAAATGTTGGTTATGATATCATGGTGGGTAACGCAAACGGTGCTAAACTGGAAAATAATAAATACAAAAGGATATATACTTCATTGTATTTCTATCTGCTGAATAAAAAAATTGTATTACAAGGCAACTACGAGCATGACGCACAGCAGCCACTCCTGTTCACCAGGATATTAATAATTTTAAGGCTTATGCCGCATATCATACTTCTTCAACTACCTTTGCCGTGGAAGCTTTTACACAATTAAAAACAAACAATGCGCAATATATGCACAGGGCCCTGATTCGCTTTATTCCGATGTAACACCTGCAGGAATTTCATTTTATATAACTCAACAAATAACACCCGAAAAATTCAGGTTCTTTGTTCGCGTTACGATATTTATAATCCGGATACAAAATATGATTTTCGAATAAAGATATATAAGTGGTTACAATACTACCAAAGAATCTTTTGCTACTATCGGCCTGGATTTTCTTCCTTATAAAAACATTCACATCATGCCCAATTTGTGGTACAATCATTATGGTAGCAAATTGCCGGGGCGAATGGAAATTTAAAAAGTGATTACGATCTTGAGGCACGCGTAACCATTTATTTTTTGTTCAATAAATAATTACAATTAAAATTAAAACTCAACCTACAATTATGAATTTCAAAAAAATTATCCTTTCGCTTTTAGTCATCAGCACAGCAGTGTTGTTTACATCGTGCGGAGGAAGCGGCAGCAGCAACAGTAATGGCTCCGACAGCACATCTGCATCAACCTCTGGTGGTAACGATGAAATTTTAGCGGCCGGCTCTTCATTCGTTAATCCTTTATTTTCAAAAATGTTCAGCGTTTATAACCAGGAAAAAGGGATTAAAGTAAATTACCAGTCAATTGGTTCAGGCGGCGGTATCAAGCAATTGCAAAATAAGATCGTAGATTTTGGAGCTTCTGATAATCCATTGAGTGATGAACAAATGACTCAATCTGCATCTCCGATAATCCACATTCCTGATTGTTTGGGCGCTGTAACGATCGCTTACAATTTGCCTGATAATCCTACCTTAAAGTTTACCCCTGAAATTTTAAGCGATATTTATTTAGGTACGCTTACCAAATGGAATGATGCCAAAATCCAGTCGCTTAACCCTGGAGTAAAACTTCCTGATCTGCAGATTTCTGTAATTCACCGTTCTGACGGAAGCGGCACTACTTTTATTTTCTCTGATTATTTATCTAAAGTGAGCGATGGCTGGAAAACAAAAGTAGGCAAGGGGCAATCACTTAACTGGCCTGTAGGCCTTGGAGGAAAAGGAAACGAAGGTGTTGCAGGACTTGTTAAACAAACGCCCGGCGCTATTGGTTATGTAGAATTGGCGTATGCTATTCAAAACAAAATGCCGGTTGCTTCATTGAAAAATAAATCAGGAAACTTTGTTGCGCCTACTTTAGCTTCTACGAGCGCTTCAGCAAATGTGGATATTCCTGCAGATATGCGCGTTTCAATCACTAATACTGAGGCACCTGATGGATATCCTATCTGCAGTTTCAGTTATATTTTAATGTACAAAGATCTTTCTTACAATATTAAATCTGAAGCGAAAGCAAAAAATGTTTTAGCACTTGTAAAATGGATTATCACCGATGGCCAGCAATATTCTGAATCCCTGAATTATGCTAAGTTGCCGGAATCTGTGGTGCAAAAATCAATGGATCTTTTGAAAACAGTTACCTATAACAATAAGCCTTTGCAGTAAGCATTCTTCTTAATAAAAAACAAGTAAAATACTGCGGATTCATCTTAAAAGATGTTTTCGCAGTATTTTGCATAATAAATTAACCAATAATAAAGAATGATTCCTTCGATAAGTTATAAGGCAAAGGGAATTAATTTTAGGGAAAAAGCATTCAAAAAAACGCTGGCCCTTTCGGCAATTATTGCAGTAGTAGTGTTACTTGCCATATTTTTCACTTTGCTCGTTGATTCTTTTCCTTCTATAAAAGCCGTTGGCGCTAAATTCTTCTACCAGACAACCTGGGATCCTGTTGCCGATAAATATGGCGCTTTACCTTTTTTGGTAGGAACACTTCTTACTTCTTTTCTTGCACTCGTTATTTCCACGCCTTTTTCAATTGCCGTTGCGATATTTCTCGGTGAGTATTATAAAAAAGGGCCGGTGGCTGAAATTTTTAAAAATATTGTTGATCTGCTGGCCGGCATCCCTTCTGTTATTTATGGTTTTTGGGGATTATTCGTGTTAGTGCCACTGGTGAGGGCTTTAGAAATGAAATTACATGTAGCTCCTTACGGTGTTGGTATTTTCACTTCCTCTGTTATTCTTGCAATAATGATTCTGCCGTTTTCAGTTTCTCTTTCGAGGCAGGTAATTTCAATGGTGCCCAGTCATTTAAAAGAAGCCGCTTATTCGTTGGGCGCTACACGGTTTGAAGTGATAACCAAAATTATTATTCCATATACAAAATCCGGTTTATTTGCTGGTTTACTGCTTGCGCTCGGAAGAGCCCTGGGAGAAACCATGGCCGTAACAATGTTGATAGGAAACACCCATGATTTACCTACCGGAATATTTAGCCCGGGAAATACAATGGCAAGTGTAATTGCCAATGAATTTTCTGAAGCTACGGGTAAGATTTATACATCAGCGCTTATTGAAATGGGTTTATTTTTATTTGTAGTGGCAACTATCATAAACATTATAGGAAAACAAATTATCAAAAGATTTACTCTTGAATAATTCCCAAAAAGGAATCAGAATATGGAAATGGCATTAGAATCGGAATTAGCGAAAAAGAAACAACTCATTCAGGATCGTTTGGTTGAAAAACAAATAGGACTGAGGAATAAAAAGAATACCCTTTTTAAAGGGATAATCATTGCCGGCACTGTTATTTCAACTCTTCCTCTTTTGCTGATTCTGTTTTACATTTTCAAACAGGGAGTTGCTGCCATCAACTGGCATTTCTTAACCAATCTTCCCAAACCTGTGGGTGAAGCGGGTGGTGGTGTTTCTAATGCACTGGTAGGAAGTATTTTAATATTACTGGTTTCGTGTGTTATTGCCATCCCTATTGGAATTGTAATAGGGATTTATTTAAGCGAAGAAAAAAAATCGCGACTTGGCTATTATTCCCGCCTTTCAATTGATGTGTTGCAAGGCATTCCTTCAATCGTGATTGGTATTATTATTTACGAATGGGTAGTAAAGCCAATGGGCGGCTTTTCTGCACTTTCAGGTAGCATCGCACTTGCGTTAATGATGTTGCCATCCATCGTAAAATCAACGGAAGAAACGCTTAAGCTTTTGCCCGAATCTTTAAAGGAAGCATCGCTGGCATTGGGAGTTCCCTATTATAAAACAATTTTAAAAGTGATCGTTCCTACCGGACTTAGCGGTATTTTCACAGGCGTTATTTTGAGCATTGCCAGAGTTATCGGTGAAACAGCGCCCTTATTATTTACAGCATTTGGTAATCCGTATATGACTACTAATATATTTAAACCAATGAGTAGCTTACCTTTGATTATTTTTAATTACGCAACAAGCCCTTATAACGATTGGCACGAGCTTGCATGGGGCGCTTCAATGCTGCTCATATTGATGATTTTGATCTTAAATATTATTACCAAAATAATTCAACATAAATGGAAGGTGCAATTTTAAAAGCGACAAACTTTAATGCCTTTTTTGGAAAAAACCATATTCTGAAAAATATTAACCTTGAGGTACATAAAAATAATGTGTGGGCCATTATGGGGCCATCCGGTTGTGGTAAAACTACTTTTATCCGTTGTGTAAACCGTATGCACGAATTGGTGCCCAATGCCACGGTAGAAGGTTCTTTGCAATTAAAAGGAGAAGAGATTTATGATATGAATCCAGTAGTGCTTAGAAGAAAAGTGGGTATGGTGTTTCAAAGGCCAAACCCTTTTCCTACGATGAGCATTTATGACAATGTAATCGCCGGTTATATTTTAAACGGAATTAAATTGAGTAAGATGGAAAAAGATGATATAGTGGAAACTTCTCTTAAACAGGCTGCATTGTGGATGGAAGTAAGAAGCACGCTTCACAAGAAAGGAACTTTTTTATCCGGTGGCCAGCAACAACGATTGTGTATTGCACGTGCGCTGGCAATGAATCCCGAAATTTTTTTGCTCGACGAAGCTACATCAGCTCTTGACCCTATTTCTACTTCAATGATCGAAGAATTAATTCAGCAATTGAAGTCGGAATATACGATATTAATGGTTACACATAATATGCAGCAGGCGGCGAGCGTAAGTGATAAAACAGCATTTTTTTATTTGGGCGAATTGATAGAAGCCGCTAATACAAAAACTATTTTCACCAATCCCAAACATGAAAAAACACAGGAATATATTACCGGCCATTTCGGTTAAATATACTAACGGAAGAAAATTATAAATTATGGCACTCTCAAACTGGAAACAAAAACTTACGCCGCTTGATAATGAAATTCAGCATTTAAAATCTGAAATGATCAACATGTGGCAAATGGTTTTATCGCAATTAACGAAAGCGGAGGAAGCGTTACTAAAAAAAGATAAAGACCTGGCACGTGAAGTGGTTTCAACAGAGAAACGGGTAAATGCTTTTGAATTAAAAATCGATCGTGACTGTGAGGATATTCTTGCTTTATTTACTCCTGTGGCTATTGACCTGCGATTTTTGTTGGCCGTTTTAAAAATAAATATGAACCTGGAACGCACAGGTGATATTGCTGAAGGAATTGCCAAGTTTGTAATTGATCTTCCGGAAGATTTTGATGCGCAATTATTGGAAATAACACGGGTTATTGAGATGTTTAAACAAGGCAATGAGATGATTGAGGAAGTAATGAAGCTTTTGAAAAAGAAGACACCTTACTGGCAAGAAGAGTTTTTAAAAAAGATGATTTGCTGGATGAGATCAACAACAAAGCTGCAACTGTAGTTGCGGAGTATATCGAAAAAAATCCTTCAAAAACCGCTTCCGCATTTTACATTTTATCCTCTATAAGAAAACTGGAACGCGTAGGCGACCAGGCAAAAAATATGGCTGAAGAAATTATTTTTTATTCTGAAGCAAAAGTTTTAAAACACAAACCAAAAAGTAAAAAAGCCAGCAGGGAGGGTGAAGACCAGTAAACCGACAAAGAATGTTGATTCTCAATTTCGGAATATTTTTTGTTACATTACTTACTTCAGATTTTTATTAATTTAATTATGACCTTTGTAAGGGATTTAATATAAAATAAAAACATGTTTGTCCAATTATTAAGAGTAAAAATACAGCAACTTATAGTGTCAGAAAGTTCAGAAAGCTATCCCGGAAGTATAGCACTTCCTGATGATTTAATAAAAGCTTCAGGATTTAAAATGTTTGAACAGGTTCACGTACATAATCTGACAAACGGCAACAGGATCATTACGTATGTAGTTAGAAGCAAAAAACCCGGCTTCGTATCGCTCAATGGCGCCGCTTCAAAACAATTCAATAAAGGCGACAAGATTCATGTGCTTGCTTATGGTTTTTTTGAAGATGATAATGAAGCAAAAAATTTCGATCCAACTATCGTTTATACAGATGAAAAAAATAATTTGACAGAAGCCAAAAAATATACCTTTTAGAATAAATATTAATTGAAAAACCTAATCAGGAAACTACGCAACTGGCAACACTGGCCTTTTTTCGTTTTCTATTTTCCTTTATTTTTTGTGTGGTCGTGGTATATGCTTAAAAGCCGGTTCTGCATGGTTTTTCAGCACATCAAATCCTAAATTGTCTTTTGGTGGTTTTGAAGGAGAAAGCAAAAAAGAAATGTACGACCTTCTTCCAAAAAGCTATTACCCCAAAACTGTTACTATTAATCCTAAAGAAAAATTTGAACGATGTACTTGAAAAAATAAATATCCATTTACTCCCCTACCCTTTTATTGTGAAACCCGATGTGGGAATGGAAGGAATTCTTTTTAGAAAAATAGAAAACAAAAAGCATCTTGAAACGTACCATGCAAGTATCCCAACTGAATATCTTATGCAGGAATTTGTAGATTTTCCTTTGGAAATCGGGCTGTTTTATTTTCGCCATCCTCAAAAGTAATTCAGGAAAAATAACTGGTTTCTTTTCTAAGAAATTTCCAGTTATCAAAGGCGATGGAATATCAACTATTAAAGAAATCCTGGAAAAAGAAAAACCGGAAATAAAAGAGGAATTATCAAAGCTTGGCGAAGAGCAATTGAGCAGGGTTTTAGAAAAAAATCAAATTTTCAATTTATCATTTATAGGTAACCGTTATCATGGCGCCACCTTTCACGATTTATCGGATCTCATAGATGAAGCAGCTTTTAAAACTATTTGACAACATCAGCATCAGTAGTCAATTTTATTACGGCAGATACGATATTAAGTGTTCATCAGTTGAAGATTTAAAAAAGGGAATCAATTTCTCCATTTTGGAATTTAACGGTGCAGGATCTATTCCAAATCATATTTATACAGGTAGATTCACACTTGCTGAGGCTTATAAAGAGATCATCAAACACTGGAAAGCCCTTTACGATATTAGCAGCTATAATCATCAATCCGGCATTAAATATTGGAGCCTGCTAAAGGGGGCCCGCTATTTATACCACGCAAAAAAGCATTTCAGGTTTTTAAGAAAATGTGACGCTGCAATTGTTTTAAAAAGCACAACTGATAAAACATTCTTATCTTCTGAAAGTATATACCAGCCCCGGTTCTAAGTGGTTGAAGTTATATTCCAGGTTAAAAAGAAATCTTATTTTTTGTTCTTCCCGGTTCTTTGGCATTTGTATAATGCCGATAATTATTGACAACAAGTTTTCCGGTTGCAAAACCTAAAGCCTGCACCGACAATCACGTCCGTTATCCAATGTTTGTTTTCTGTAATTCTGCTAGCCCCAATAAGAGAAGCAGTTGTGTAGGAAACAATTGAAACCCAGGGATGGTTGTTATATTGTGTTGCAAAAACCGTAGCTACCGCAAAGGCCACGGTAGAATGTCCTGACGGGAAGGAACTGTTTTCATTACTTCCATTTGAATCATTTAATTTTTTGTGAAAAGGGCCGAGAAACCGGGGTTCCGCTTCTACCCCGGCAGGGTAATAGGATGGCCTGGTTCGGCCTGTTAGCAATTTTGAAATAATCATCACTGTACCGCCAATTATGTATGCCTGGGAAGATAAAAGTGTTGTATTTACTAATTTATTATTGCTGCTTATAAGCCCGTAAGCTCCTAATCCGGCAACTGTAAAAACTTCATACATTCCGCCAAAATCTGACAAGCCTTTACTGATATCATTGATACTTGTATTCCGGTTTCTAAGCCTTAGCGCAGGCTGCTGAATCGGTTCATCTGCAAAAGACAATGCAAGGGTAACAGCTGAAAATTTCCCCAGGTTTCCCCAATCTTTTTTATTGAGGTGAAAAGGTTTAGTGAATTCCTTTTTTAAATTGTTTCCTAATAAAATTAAATAAGTTTTGGGAGCCAGCCGTACCTCTGGGTCGTACGCATTTAAGCCAGGTTTCTCAATTTGTACAACTGAAGTATCTCTATTCAGGCTTAAACTATCCGATTTATGAAACTGAATTTCCTGCGCCAACGCTGAGAAATTAACCCAGGTCATAGAAAACACAATAAGGCACTTTTTTATAAACTTCATTTTTGATTAATTAGTTTTTTAAGCTGGCAATAAACATTCCAGGGTTTTTGAATTATGAAAACAGAATTTCAAGAATATGCCTCTGGCCTTTAAAATAATAGGATACAGGAAACTGATAACTATCGGCAATTGTTTTTACAATTGATAACCCTAGCCCCAATGAATCCTGCGAAGATGAATCCTTTTTGAAACGTTCAAACACTTCACCTGGCTTTAGTTTTGAAGCAGGACCTGTATTGCTAACTGTCAAAGAGAATTCGTCCAGGTCAACCTGAATATTTCCACCCTCATAATTATGCTTGATCGCATTTAGCAAAATATTGGAGATGACGATGTCTGCCAACGAATCATTCATTATAATAAAAATATTCTCTTTTATATTTTTTTCAAGAGTGATATTCTTTAGGCCGGCCGCTTCCCGGAAATTTTCAACACTTTTTTCAAGAAAAGATGAAAGATTTATTTTTTCTTTATTTTGAAACTGGCGGTTTTCTATCTTGGCAAGCAGCAGCAATGATTGATTCAATCTTGAAAGCCTGGAGGCAGCATCATTAAGGCTCTGCATGATATTCACCTCCGATTCTTCAAGATGCTCTGATTGAGATAAAAGTTCAATTTTATTTCTAATAATAGCCAACGGTGTTTGTATCTCATGCGAAGCATTGCCTGTAAAGCTTTTCAGCGATTCGTAATCATTCTTTACTTTTTGTGTTAAGTCAATCGCGGTGTTGTTTAATTCTCTAAACTCATCAACATCGGTTGAGTGAAGTTCTATTTCATTTTTCGAGGAAAGATTGAATTGTTTTAGCTGCGTTAGCGTGTGATTAAATGGTTCCCATAATTTCCCCAGGAGAAAGCGGTTGGTTACAAACAAAATCAACAATAAAGCGGCAATAACCGAAAAAGTAATTATCAAAATTAATTTTACAATATCTTCCGTTTCCTGTTCCGATTTTTTGACCGTAGCAATATATTTTTTCCCGTTTTGTGTTACAAGAAAATCAATTCTTCTGAATGGCTCTGCCTCATCTTCTTTTTGATTGTAATCTGATTGAGTAGATAATTTTTCTTTAAAGTGAATAAGGTTCGTTGGCCGGAATGCAATTTTTTGGTCTTTATAATTGGAAGTCTCAGGCAGTGCCCCGGTGGCTGCAATGTGATGAATAATTTCCTGTTTCTCTATCCTCAGATCTTTATCTACCTGGCGCAGCAACACATAATGCAGTATAAAATAATAAGCTATGCTGCTTATTAAAAGAACGAAAACGGTAATTGGAATGGTTACCCGGTTGTATTTGGCAATTAATAAATATATAGTTTTATAAGAAAAAATAAATATAATATAATATATAATATTTTTTTTTTATTATTATTATTATTTTTTAATATATTTCACTCAGCCCGTAAATTTATAACCCATTCCATAAACCGATTTAATATAGTCTGCATCACCGGCATCCATCAATTTTTTGCGAAGATTTTTTATATGGGTATAAATGAAATCAAAATTTCCACCCATCTCATTGCCCCAAAGATGCTCTGCTATTGCATCTTTTGAAATCAGCCTTTTCTTATTGGCCACAAAATACAAAAGCAATTCGTATTCTTTTCTCGTTAATTCTACCGGTTTTGATTCTACGGTAACCACTTTACTTTTTGTGTCTATACAAAGATTTTCGAAGTTAATTGTACTGTTTCCATCAAAGCTTTTTCTGCGGATGATTGCTGCGATACGTGCGTTCAATTCTGAAAGATGAAAGGGTTTTGATAAATAATCATCAGCGCCAAGATCAAGGCCTTTGATCTTATCTTCAAGAGAATCTTTAGCGGAAATAATAAGAACGCCATCAGTTTTATTATCTTCCTTTAACAGTTCCAATATTTTTAATCCATCGCCGTCCGGAAGCATGATGTCGAGTAATATACAATCATATTCATTGTATTCAATTTTATCAATCGCATCATGAAACTTGTTTGCCACCTCGCAATGGTAATCCTGTTTAGACAAATAAGTCGCAATGCTGTCGCTTAAAGCGGATTCATCTTCTATTATAAGAATTTTCAAATAAATAAAATTTTTGAAAAAGTACGAAATGATTTTGAAGAAAAGTTGAAGGGGTTTACAGGAAGTGGAAGATCAGATCAGTTTCTTATACTTATCTAAAAACAAAAATCGAGTTTATTTATTTGTTTACTATAAACACAAAGTGTTTTTGGTTGCGAATATGCGTAAAATTTCATTATGATGATTTTCTTCCGAAAGAAAATATTTTTTAGTTCAGATTTCCTACAGAATTATTCATCAACTTTCCATAAAAATAGTATCATGCAAATAAAACTCCTCTTGCCGGTTGTGATCTTAATATTAACTCAAAACACAATTAGCGCGCAGAATAAAATTGATTATAAAGTGGTAAATACATTTCATATTGCCAGTCCGGGAGGTTGGGATTACATTGCAATTAATGATAACAAAATCTATGTTTCTCATGGTTCCCAGGTAAATATTCTTGATGAGAACTCTGGCGACTCTGTCGGAATTATTCCGAATACTACAGGCGTTCACGGAATTGCTTTTGATAATAAATCAGGGCATGGCTATACCAGTAACGGAAGACTAAATAATGTTACTGTATTTGATTTGAAGTCAACTGCAATTATCACGCAAGTAGCTACCACCGGAGACAATCCTGACGCCATCATGTTTGAACCATTTACCAAAACAATCATCACAAATAACGGCCGTGGAAAAAACCTTTCTATCATTGATCCTGATAAAAATACGGTGATTCATACTATTGAATTAGATGGTAAGCCTGAGGAAGCTGTCTCTGACGGCAAAGGAAAATTATTTGTAAATCTTGAAGACAAAAGTGAGATAGCCGTTGTGGATTTAAAAATATTTAAAGTGATTGCGCGCTGGCCGCTGTCACCCGGAGAAGGTCCGTCTGGGCTGGCAATTGACCCAAAAACTAACCGGTTATTTTCTACCTGTTCCGATAGCAAATTATTAATAGTGATGGATGACAGGAACGGAAAAATTATTGCAAAGTTACCCATGGGGTCAGGCGTTGATGGCGCAGCCTTTGATGAAAATAAAAAAATAATTTTTGCCCCCGATGGCCGCACAGGAACGGTAGCCGCTTACAAGGAAACGTCTCCTGATAAATTTGAAAACCTTGGTACTATTCCTACAAAAATGGGCGCCAGAACCATTGCTATTGATAAAAACACGGGCACATTATTTTTACCAACTGCAGAATTTGAACCGGCTGATCCGCAAAATCCAAATACAAGGCGTAACATGAAACCAGGCACATTCCAGGTTTTAAAAGTTTGGAATAAATAAAAAAACCTTTACGGGATTTTTACATAAAACTAAATCAGTAAAACGATTAAAATTTCAAATAAAAAAGTGCGCTTATTGCGTGATGCTAAATGTGGCTTTTATATCCTTTTCTTTTGGAGCAGGTTTATTAACCTCCTTGTATGGTTTTAAATCCTCAAAAATAATTCTATATCCATCGATAGTTGTGTCGCTGGGATGCCCCAAACCAGGCAAATC
Source organism: uncultured Chitinophagaceae bacterium (assembly GCA_963741705.1). Classification (GTDB taxonomy): domain Bacteria; phylum Bacteroidota; class Bacteroidia; order Chitinophagales; family Chitinophagaceae; genus Ginsengibacter. Next base: position 11,301 of record CAVUJE010000029.1, read on the forward strand.
TTTAACTGCCATCTGAAAAGTCGAAGAATGGTCCGCATTATGAAAGGTTACTTGTATAATAGCGGTACCCGACCAGACACACACAGCTCCTGCCGGGCAACGGCTGTCCTGTAGTAATGAATCAAAACAAATATATGGCGTTCCGGATATTTTTTCAGAACAGTTATAAAGTGTAACGGAGTTATCGTTTACAACTTTTAGGTCATACTTTTGACAACTTGAAAAGAAAAAAAATCCAAGCGAAAAAACCAAGGGTAAAATATATTTATAATTCATTGCTAAGTAATTTCAGGTATGACAACCGAAAAACAAGCTTCGTTGCATTTGCGTTAAATACTTTGCAAAAAGTGGCACTTTCGTAAAAAAAGCTCTATTAAAAAAGAAAATTATTCCTCACACAATTGAATAGTACTGGTTGATTTGGTGCTGATCTGGATCTTGTTTACTTTATTGTCTTTATCGTAATAAAGGATAATAATTCCATACGATGTTTTAAATGCATCCCAGGCGGTTTGCTTTATCTGTGGATCGCCAAAAATTTTAAACAAACTTTCCCTCGGCATACCCATCAGAGGAATACTGAGCTTGCCTTTAAAATGAGGCCCTATCTCAATATAATTCCTGGAAACAAAGAAATAAATATCCTGGTCTTTATAAGAAACCGATGATCCACATTTGGATTTTATATCTGTTTCAAAACTTGTAAAACAGGGAAGCTGGCTTTTGACCTGGTCTACATTAGCAGTTGGAGAAAGACTATGATTTACGAATCCATATAATACATCAACATTGATATCGGGACATTTTACTTCCGTTTTTAATTGCGCCGATGCGATGCTAAGAAAGAAAAAAGAAAAAAGGAAAAGAAAAATATTTTTCATAAAGGTTGATTCAAATTGATTCTTAACAAAACTATGCAAAATCCTTGCTAACTTTTATTATGAAGTCGTAAAGATTATCATCGTACGGCAAACGAACCTGCCTGGACGGGAGGACGGTAAATTTACTGATTTTTTATTTTATTAGAATCAAGCCAGCACACCCATGAGAGAATTTACGTCATCCATTGTATTAAAAGAATGCAGCACGATTCTCAGCCTCTCCGCCCCTTTTGGAACCGTCGGGTAGAGGATTGGGCGGATATTAAAATTTTGATCGCGAAAAGTTCCGGCAATTCTTTTCACCTCTTCATTTCCAGGAATGATTACAGCCTGTATGGGAGATTTGCTTGGTAAAATAGTGAACCTGGAAGTCGCTTTTTGAAATAAGTTTATAAGTATTTCCAAATGTTTTCTTTCAGCTTTCATCGATGGAAATAATTGATAGGCTATTGAAATAGCTTTCACAGAAACGGGAGGCAATGAAGTGCTGTAAATAAATTGTCGTGAAAAATTGATGAGATATTTTTTTAATTTGGAGGAACCTAAAATGATTGCGCCATGCGTGCCGCAGCCTTTTCCGAAAGTACAGATTCGGGCGAAAACTTTTTCCTGCAATTTTAATTGTTGTACAAGGCCTTCTCCCTTTGAGCCGATAACGCCTATAGCATGAGCTTCATCTACAATAAGCGCTGCGTTGTATTTTTCACATAAATCACTTATCTCTTTTAAAGGCGCAAAATCTCCATCCATTGAAAAGACACTTTCAGTCACTACGAATTTTTGATGCGGGCTTTGAACTGATTTCAATTTTTTTTCGAGGTCATTTAAATCATTATGCAAAAATGAAAAAGCGGAAGCAAAAGAAAGTCTGACGCCATCACGAAGAGAAGCATGGCTGAGTTTATCATAAATAATAGTATCCTCCTTTTGAGGAACGCAACTTAATATGCCGGTGTTGGCATCATAGCCGGAATTAAAAATCAGTCCCGCCTCTGCCTGGTGAAAATCAGCAAGCTGGTTTTCAGTTTTCTCTATAAGATTATAATTGCCTGAAAGCAAACGTGAACCAGTGCTTCCGTGCGAAAGGCCTTGAGGCATTGGTTTTTCAACCAGCTTATTTTTTACAATTCCTAAATAATCATTGCTGCAAAAATCAACCATTTCCTCTGCATTTATAGATAGTGACCGCAGTGAGTGGTTGCTTCCTCTTTCCAAAAGTTTTTTGTCCAAAAAGTGATCATCCATGAAGTAAAATTAATTATTTAGAAGTTAGGTAAGCAAAACAAGTTGTGCCATATTTGCTAATGAATGCGATGGAAATAATTTTCAAAAAAATATCTACTGTTTTTTTGAACGGGGAGATAAATTCTATTAGTATTTAAAGAGATTTATATTCTCTTATGTTTTATAAATTATGGGAAAAAAATGCAGTAAAGCAAGAAATAATCCGGATTTTTATTTTGTTCCTCGAAGTTATCTGAGAATCAATAACGAAAAATGAAGAATAACTAAAAAAAGAAAAACTATTTTATCAAAAGGCTGTCAGGCATTAAAGAGGCACCTTTTACAATAGTTCCATTTTTTTGTTTAAACCGGGCGAAAGCTGCTTTCAGCTTGCTTTTTTCCTGCCTCATTATCAATGGGGTCGAGGTACATTTTATCACTCATTTTATACAAGTCATCATTGTGAAGCATGTAGTCATCCATGATAAAATCGACAATATCATTTTTGGTTTGCATTAATGGGTAAGCGTGAATATTCCTGAAAGCATGTGCTGTATCAAGCCCTGAGCCCATCCAGGTTGCCTGCTCAGGAATTGTAAAATGATATTGATGTTTCAGGTACATTAAAAGTGAGGGAGTAATATCAAAATGCGTGTTTACCGCTTTAAATTTTTGTGCCCGTTTCAGCATTGGCGAATAAATAATTAACGGAACATGATAGCGGTCAATCTTAGTTGACATAGGTATTTCGGGCATTCGATGGTCGCCGGTAATTACAAAAATAGTATTTTCAAACCCTGCTTTTTTTCTATAATTATTTATAAAATCCCTGATAGAATTATCCAGATATAAAATAGTCGCGTATTGATCTTTATATCTCCTGTGTTCTTGTTTTTGCGCTTCAGTAAAATTTAGTTTCTGCATACGCTGTTCAAACTGTTGAAGGTATCTATCCTGTCCATTTACCAGAAAGGGACTGTGGGTTGATAAGGTCATTACCGCGTTAAATGTTGGGCTATTTGTATTTTTATTCACCTCATTTAATTTTGCCAAAACCTGGTCATCTCCATATCCCCAGGTAAAACCACTCTCGCTTTTTGGCATTTTTACATAATTTAGATGAAAAAGATTTTTCGTCATAGACATTGCCGCCATCCATTTTTACGAATTTGTTCATATTATCAAAACCCGCATCGCCTCCATAAAAGAAATTACTCTGGTAACCATTTTCTTTCAAAATATTAAATAATGAAAGGTGCGCCGGCATTTTATCTCCTAATTCCAAAAAGCCATTTTTACCAAAGGGTAGCGACGCATATATAGATGGCAACATTGCAAAAGTCCTTCCGCCTTCGCTCAAAAAATTACTCCAGTAAAGACTGTGATTCGATAAAGAATCAATAAAAGGAGTAAAGCTTCCCAAATATGCGTCCTGGTTGGAAAAAGCTCTTCCCAAACCTTCCACTACAAGGAAAACTATATTGGGTTTGGCATTTTCTTGATTGAAGAAAGGAGAAAGAACATCTGTTGAATCAACAGTATGTAAAAAGGGGTATTCTTTTTCGTTTACATATTTAAAATTGTTGGGGTCATCGCCATTTCTAATAAAAGACAAATCTTCTGTTTTTTTAGGAAAAAAAGATGTAAAACAATTATTGTAAAAAAAGAATGACTTGTTCAGCGCCATTGAATTGCTGAATTCAGGTCCCGGTTTCCATTTATTGGTAATGGTTGCTATAGATCCGTATGCACCCAAAATAAGCAGCCCGATTATTGGCAAAGCAAGAGCGGATTTTATTTTTATTTTTTTGGGAAGATATAAAAACAAGAAAATTACAGAAGCAAGAAGTATCGCCGCGATAGAAATAAAAATCATTGAAACGCCTGCTGCACCTACCGTTTGCTTAATGTCAGCGATTGAATACCCAAAAAGGTCAGCGCCTAACGGAACCAAAGTTTGCAAAAAATATTCAGCAAGAGCCGCATGAATCATAATCAACAAAACAGAAAATGTAATCATAAAAAAACGTGCTGTTTTTTTGCTGATAAGATATATAAGAATGAAAATTGCAACAGGAAAAATTGCAATGTTAAAGTCAAATGAAACATCATTTATAAGCCCGTGGCCAATCACACTCAGTATATCTTTTGGTGCGCCAAAATGCACTGAATCCCGAATCAATTCAATTACTTTTACAATAAGCATGCAACCAAAAAGTAAAAGACTGTAGATAATAGATTCCTGAATACCTTGCTTCAACCGGCCTACAGCTTTAATTTTCACAACCGGTTCTGCTATTTTATTCGTTGTTTGTTGACCAGGTGTCAACCCCTGCCTGGTCATTTCTCCCCAGCTATTATTTTTTTTGAAATAATCAATATGGCCCTGAATAGCAGACCAGACAATAAAAGGATGAAAAATAAAAGGCTCCAGCAAGGCTGTTCCAATCAATTTAAAATTATCTTTTTCACTTTTGTATTGGTTATAAGTCTTTACTTCCATCAGGATAGAAAAAACGGAAAAGAGAAATCCAAATAAAAAAACACATCCAAGCAAAATAAAAAATACGCTCCATGAAACCATTCCGAGAAAAGCAAAAACAATGAATGCAATAATGCCAAAAAATTCAATAAGCGGCGCTAACTGCTCAAAGAAAAACCAAAATGGATAGCTTACCATTCCCAACACATGGTATTTCGGATTGAAGAACATTTTTCTGTGAGTCCGCAAGGTTTCAATGGTTCCTCTTGTCCAGCGGTTTCTTTGCCTTCCCAAAATTTTATAATTTATGGGCGCTTCTGTCCAGCACAACGGGTCGGGAATATAAGTGATTTTAGAAGGCTGTTTGTGTTCTTCCATATAGCGGCGCATCCTTACAATTAGTTCCATATCCTCTCCAACTGTGTCAGTGCTGTAACCGCCGCATTTAATTACGATTTCTTTATCAAAAGCCCCAAAGGCTCCGGAAATTAATAACAGTCCATTCATACGGCTCCAGGCCATTCTTCCCAATAAAAAAGAACGGATGTATTCCAGGGTTTGCATGCGCGGCAAAAACTTTTTAGGTAACTTTACTTCTACCAATCTTCCATTTTCAATTTTGCAATCATTGGCAATTCTTATAACGCCACCAGAGGCAATTACCCTGACTTTTGTTTCTTCCAAAAAGGGTTTTATCATTTTTAGCAAGGCGTCCTGCTCCAAAACACAATCGACATCCAGGCATACAAAATATTCATAAGAGGAAACATTAATTCCCACATTTAGTGCATCTGCTTTCCCCCCGTTTTCTTTATCTACTACTAATAATTTTTTAAAAACAGGATTATTGCTTTTATAAATTCCTTTTACTTTTTGTGTAGGAATTTGTTCGTTTATAAAAATGTTGGCTTTATAAAGATCATAAGCTTCGATTAGTTTTTGAAGTGAATGATCTTTGCTTCCATCATTTACAATAATTAATTCAAGCTTATTGTAATGAATGGACAACATTGATCTTACATTTTCTACGATATTCGCTTCTTCATTATAAGCGGGCGCAACAATACTAATTCCGGGAAGATGTTCAGAAGCAGCGGGAATGCGGAAATCAGCGAAACTATTGGCACGTAAATATGTTTTTATTTCACCGGTGGAATAATAAGCCAATAAAAATGTAAAATAAAAACATAACCATCGCATAAATAAATATGCCATCGGTTAAAAAATAATATATAAAACTTTGAATCGTCATGCCGCTTTTTCATTCTCAATTTGACTAAAAATGGCATTCCACGGATACTCGTCACAAAATAAATGCGATTCGAAAAATGCGGGACCTGAAGGATGAATACATGACAATGTTTTTGCCGCAGCCAACTTGATGGTGTTGTCAGTATTATGAAGCTGCTTCATCAAAAAAGTTATTTGCTTTTCAGTTCCTGTCTCCTGTAAAACAGAAAATATTTTTAACTGAATGATTCTTTCAGATGTTGCATAGCATTTAATAATTTCGTCAGCCGTATTTGCACGGTTGATTTTTTTCAAATACTCAATAGCATTTAGTTTAACCTGCCTGTCAGAATTTTTTAAACTCTCAATTACTTCCTTATAAACATCGGTACAATTGCAGAGAGAAGCCAGGTGAATGGCAAATGTAACAACCGAATTATTTTTTGATTGCAGCCATTTTATTAATTGTTTCGTATCAGCAGAATGTAAATCATGAAGATAATTTAATAGCTGAATTTGTTGCCACTGGCTTATCGGGTAAATAATAACATTGAGAAAACGCAACCCTTTAAAACCATAAAAATTTACGAGCGCGCATTGGGCTTCGTTTCTAACGAGTTCATGTGAATCATTGGTAAGCCTGAAAATTTCTTTCGCATATTTTGCCTGGCCCATTAGCGCCAGTTCCTGTATGCCTTTTGCTTTTATGTGCCATTTTTTACTTTTGATTTTTTGCAGCGCATCCTTTTCAAGAGAAAGCGTTTCGTATAGATTTACCAGGTTGTCTATCGGAGCCCCGAAAGATTTTTTTTGACATGGATAACTTCATCAATAAAAAATTGCCGAAAAGTTTTGTTCTTTAAATAGGATTCATCGGCAGGATTTAATTTCCAACTTTCATTCCCTTCATTTTCAAAAAAAATTGCATTACTAATGATGCTACCTATATTTTCCTGCCATAATCTTTTTTTATTTTCCAATTTTCTTTTATAAAATGAAAAACTAAGAATGAAAATAAAAACAAGTACCATCAAAGCAAAGAAATAAATAGATGACCCAGATAAATGAAAAAGCATTTATAATTAACCAGCAACCATTGGTGAATTTTTCCATTCTGATTTTATTTTTTTCGCTACACGGTTATATTTTCAGGAATATATCTCTTTACTCTCATAGAAACTCGTTGGGGCTAAATGGTTTTGTAATATAATCGTCAGCGCCCAGTTGGAATGCTTCCAGTACCACATTTTCCTGGCCCATCGCTGACAGCACAATTATCTTTGTATGTCTATTTCCTTTCCTTTTTACGGCTTCAATGATTTCAAGACCGGAGGCAAAGGGCATCATAATATCTGTAATGATCAGGTCAGGATTCAATTCTTCAATTTTAATAATTGCTTCCCTTCCATCAGAACAGGTAGTAATTTCATGCCCATCTTTTTTTAGCCTGAGTTCAATTGTTTTTAACATAATCATTTCATCTTCTGCAACTAATATTTTCATAAGTATTTTATTTAACCGATTGCTTTTCACGCAACCGTTAATGATGTTTTTATTCTTTCTAAATTTTCTTTTAAGGGGGTTTCCAATTGATGAAATGCAGTAAATGCATCCGGAATTAAAATTGCCAATTCATTCTTTTTGTTGTTCTTTCGCAGCTTCTTCTATAGTTACCAATACATCAAACAATTTATTGGCTCTCAAAAGGCCAGTACTGCTTTTCAATTTATGAGCGGTTTTATACACATTTTCAAACTCATCTGCGTTAAGCTGATTTTTCATTTCATTCAATTCTTCCGGGGTCATCGTTAAAAATATTTCAATCATTTCTGGGACAAGTATTCAGAATCATCCAGTTCTTCCAACATGCTTAAATCAAAAAGTTCTGTGTTTGCTGTATTTCCTGATTCTTCAATCCTTTCATCTGCCTTATTTTGAGTTAACAGGTTGCTTATACGCTCATAAAAATGTGAAAATTCAAAAGGTTTGGTGAGGTAATCATTCATACCTATTTTAATGCATTTTGATTTTTCTCCTTTTAATGCAGAGGCTGTCATTGCGATTATCGGAGTTGAAATGTTCATTACATTTCTTATATATTTTGTGGCCGCATATCCATCCATTTCAGGCATTTGCAGATCCATAATAATTATATCATAATACTGTATTTTCTTTTAAGATGATTGATAGCTTCTAATCCGTTGTTGGCAATATCTGCAACCGCACCGGCTTTTTGCAAACATTTTCAATTACTTTCTGGTTTACCTTATTATCTTCCGCCACGAGAAATTTTTTGTTTTTCAAAAAGCCATGGTAATCTTTTAATTTTTTGCCTTTAAAAAATAATTTATGGTTGGATTTACTATCTCCAAATGGGATGGAAAAATGAAAAGTAGTTCCTTCTTTTTCCCTTCTCAACAGAAATATTTCCGTTTTGCATTTCAAGTAATTGTTTGGTTATTGATAGACCTAATCCCGAGCCACCATATTTACGGGAAGTTTCAACGCTGGCCTGCGTAAAGCTTTCAAAAATTTCAGAGATCTTATCGTTTTTAATTCCTATACCCGTATCAGCAATTGAAAAATTCAAAGTAATTCCATTCTCATCTTTTTCCTTCAATGAAATTGACACATTAATACTTCCCTGGTGTGTAAATTTTATAGCATTTCCAATAAGATTGACCAATATTTGATTGAGACGATAGGGATCTCCTTTTAATATTGATGGAATTTCTTTATCTACTTTCACTGAAAAGTCAAGGTTCTTTTCTTTTGCCTTATGGCTAAATACGGATATGATATTTTCAACTACTTCATTCAAATCAAAATCAATTTTTTCTATAGTTAATTTTCCTGCTTTTATTTTTGAAAAATCAAGAATATCATTAATAATGACCACTAAATTATCTGCAGACCTTTTTATGGTTTTTGCATAATCATTTTGGCTTTCAGTCAATGAAGTGTCTAAGAAAAGATCAGTCATACCCTGAATACCATTCATCGGCGTCCTTATCTCATGGCTCATATTTGCCAAGAAACTGTTCCTGTAATCTCTTTGCTTCCTCGGCTATTTTTTTGCCTGCTTCAGCTCTTCCGTTGCAATACTCTTTCTGTAATATCTGTGGCAATACCACTTATTCCATACACTTTATTTTGTGCATCAACCAAGGGAAATTTTATGATCAAAAGAGTGTGCTTTCCGTCTTGGCCATTCTATAATTTCTTCAAGTTCAACATGCTTACAGGTACTGATTACCTTTTTCATCAGTTTCTTTAAACGCTGTGCTTGTCCTGGATCGCTAAAATCAAAATCTGTTTTACCAATTACTGCGCTTTCGTTACATTCAGTACTTCTTTAAATTGTTTGTTGATCAAAAGATATTTTCCCTTCAGGTCTTTTATATAGATTAAAGAAGTTGCGTTATCAAGAATGGATTGTAATCTTTCCTGGTTTTGAACAAGGGCTACTTCATATTTTCTAACCACTTCTTCCATTTCCTTTTTCTCAGAAATATCTTTTATCACACATTGAAAACCTAAAGGCACATCATTTTCAAATAACAAAACCGCAGTTTGCTCTACCCATTTCAAATCTCCATATTTAGTTCTGATAGTAAATTCAAGAAGTGTTTCCTCAATGTTTTTTTCAACCTGTCTTTTGTATTTTTCCTGTGCCATTTCAAGCCATTCAATATCTATAATGTCAGAAAAATGCATTCCTATTAGTTCTTTCATGGGATAGTCAGTAAATGAACCGATTTTCCGGTAGCAAAATTGATATAGCCATCCAGGTGGTGGTGTACATCACGATACCAGCATTCTCTATAAGATTCCTGTATTTAAATTCATTGGCAACAAGATTATTTTTTGCAATTTTTCCTGATTGCCTGTCCTTGTCAATCCTGAACAAAAACACTAAAATGAATATGAAAGAAATAATTCCTCCTGCTATTGCAAAAAGAAGGTGTTCAATCGCGCTTTTATTTTGAAATATAAAAAGAATAAAAAACAAAAGGACGAAAAAACTAAATGACATCCCATACAGAATATTATTTTGCAGCCTGGAATTTTCGTTTCAAAAAGCTTTTCATAAAATTGGATTATTCGTTTTCTTAATCAGATAAAAATTTGTTATATTATTAAACGAAAAAATTTTCCAATTATTGGATAAAATTATTCTTTATAGATAGAGATATTAATGCAATACAAAAAATATGGCCCCAAAAATAAAATTTTTCGAAATTTGTTTGTTTACTGGAAAGAATTTATTCCCTGTTTTCAGGAATCTTTTTCACTTTAAAAGTGAAATGTTTTTGTGAAAGAAAGCTGAACGTTACAATGATAATAGTAGCAAAAATTTTGGAAATGGTAGGATAAAAATGAAAGTATTGAACCATCAAATTTAAAATCAGGTAATTGAGAAAAAGATTAATGACCACTATTAGAAGATATCTGAAAAGCTGAGTGTAACCTCGCAAATAGGAACCGCTAAACACAAGATACCTATTCAATAAAAATCCAAGCGGAAATGTAATACAGAAAGCCATTCCCAGGGCAGCATTGTAAGGCTTCAATACAACAAATCCTATATCAAGTACTTTTTTTTGAAGAATAAAATTGAAACTAATATAGAAAAGAAAAATGTCCAAAAGCATATTGCTACCGCCACAAACCGCATAGCGAAAAGTTTGCTCCGGCATTAGTTTTTTAAAAGGAGGATAAAAAAAATCAATAAAAGAAATGATCTTTTTACGCATTAAAGAAAGGTTGTTTATTGCTTTATAGAATACTAAAAATTCCCGGAAAGTTCCCGGGAATTTTAGTCAGAAATTTTTGCCTCTCAACAAAAAGGCAATTTTATATAAATTATTTTAGCACATATCTTAGTCCTATGCCTAAGGGGAGAGTAGAACCTGTTGAAGGTGCCAGGTAGAAAAATGGATCAAGGCCTAAACTAACATTAATTGGCGCATCAGGAATTTTATAATCCAATCCGCCAGTCAACCTTAAAGCAAAAGAAGCGCCATTATTATTGCCGGTGCCGATTCCTAGCATTCCGCCGCCGCCAACAAAATATTGCAATCCTTCAGCGCCGTTAATCGGAGCCTGGTACTCATATAATCCCTCAATACCAACACCACCACTAAAAAATAAGAGAGAACCTTCAAGGGCCGTATTTTCAGCAATAGTATGACGTACATTAAGACCACCCACGGAGCCATTTCCGATATAAAATTTTGCGCCAAGCGCTGTTTGATAACTCTGGGCATTTGCGGTAGCGCCAGCAAAAAAAACTAAGGAAAAGAATAAGAAAGATACTTTTTTCATGAGCATAATTTTAATTTTTTGGTGCAAAAATATTGATAATAAAACTTGAAAGAAAAATTTTTATTTAGCTAAATATCCGGATTCAAAAGTATATGAAACGCTGCATGGTTCACCGGTTTTATAATAAGATTAGGATAATTTATTGTTAAACAAAGTCGTTCATACCTGTCTCTAATAATTCTGACATTTTTTTGTAACCAATAAAAAATTTAATTATGAAAACAAAAATTCTACTATTATTTGCAATTTTATTTTTCGCAGCTTTTAATTCCGGCGCCCAAATAACCGGGGGCAAGTACTTGTTGGGAGGAAGCGCGAGTTATTACAATTCAAGTACAGATAATAATAATTCCGCCTTTTTAAATCTTCAGTTTGGAAAAGTGATAAAATTAAATACAGTAGTAGGAATAACGGGCTCTTTGTCTGCATCTAAAAATCATAATGGAAATGATGTTTATAAAGTTTACCAGTACAGCGCAGGTATCTTTTATCGTAAATATAAACCGATTTTAGAAAAACTTTATTTTTTTGGTGAAGTGGATGCAGTATTTCAGCACGGAAGAAATTATGGAACCTATTTTTATAATGTGGGACAAAGCCTTCTTACCAACTCGAATGGCGCACAATTAAATTTCATTCCAGGTCTTTCATATGGTGTTTCAAAAAAAATGCAAATTGAATTAACAATGCCAAATCTTGCAAGTGTTTCTTATGCAAGAATTAAAACAATTGATAGCCAACTACCTCCTGGTGTTTTACCACAAAAAGGAAATACTTTTTTAGCGAATATAAATTTGAATTCTTCGCTTTTGAACAATTTTGGAATAGGCTTTAAATTTCTTTTAGGGAAGTAAAAATTGCTCTTTCAGAAAGAAAGGCTCTATTCTTTTACCGGTTTACTGACATGATGTAAAACCCTTTGGGGGAAAGGGATAGAAATATTATTTTCATTAAATGACTTAAAGATTTTAGTCCTGATTTCACTTTTAATATTTTCAACTCTGTAAATTTCTTCAGACCAGAAATAAACTGAAAAATCAAGAGAAGAATCACCGAAATTATTAAACCTTACAAAAGGCAAAGGTATTTTAAGTACACCATCCTGCCCTTGCGCTGCTTCTTCCAAAAGCCTTTTTACGAGGGCTACATCAGAAGAATAAGAAACCCCGACTTTCACTTCAAAACGTGAAGCAATGTCGCTCAGCGTCCAATTTATGAATCTGTTTTTTGTAAGATCTGTATTGGGAACGATAATGTATCGGTCATCACGGGTAAGCACAGTTGTAGTACGCAGGTTAATCTCCTGCACTTTACAAACAAGGTCGTTTACCTCTATAATGTCATCTACTTTTATTTTGGCCTCAATAAGAAGAATGATACCTGAAACAAAATCGCTAAAAATATTTTGTAAGCCCAGGCCGACACCAACTAATAGAGCAGCCGAACCGGCCAATAATAAAGACAAATTAAATCCAAGTATCTGCTGGAATGAGTAAAGAATGGTAAAAACAAGTATTACATACTTGATAAGGGAATAAATTGAATGTTTTTTCGCATGGTCAATTTTTGCGGTGTCATATATGGCTTTTTTAATTAGCCTTAAAAGAAAGTTTACAACGATAATTAATACTATCAAACCAAGTACGGCTGATACTTTTAATTTATAATTATCAAATTGAAGAATGGTATAATTGAAAAATTCTTTCATTAAAAATGCCAATAGAAAACCGGCTCAAAGTTTAAATGTAAATATAACCTACATTAAAAATAGATTAATTATACAATTCTTCCTGCAGGTTTTTTATTCTCTCATCTTCGAGGTATTCATCATAAGTAGAAAGGCGATCTATGATTCCCTTAGGTGTGATTTCAATTATACGGTTGGAAACTGTTTGCATAAATTGGTGATCATGCGTTGTCATTAAAACAACTCCCGGGAAACTGATCATTCCATCGTTAAAGGCCGTAATGCTCTCGAGATCAAGATGATTGGTTGGTTCATCCAGCATCACCAGGTTAGGGTTTTGCAGCATCATTTTACTGATCATACATCTTACTTTTTCACCACCGCTCAGCACGCTGGTTTTCTTCAAAATTTCATCGCCGCTAAAAAGCATTTTACCTAAAAAACCTCTTAAAAAATCTTCATCTACATCTGTATAATGTGCAGGAACAAACTGGCGAAGCCAATCTAATAAAGTCAAATTGTTTTCAAAATATTCAGAATTGTCATTGGGTAAATAGGCAGTGGTAATAGTAGTTCCCCATTCAAATTGCCCATGATCGGGTTTCATTTTATTATTAATAATCTCGAAAAAAGAAGTAAGCGCTACAGGATCGCGACTCAAAAAAGCGATTTTTTGTCCTTTTACTATGTCGAAACTAACATCCTTAAATAACACTTTCCCTTCTATGCTCTTTGATAATTTTTGAACATTCAATATCTGGTTTCCCGGATCTCTTTCAGGTTTGAAAATAATACCCGGATATTTTCTATTGCTCGCTGTAATGTCTTCAAAAACCAGCTTATCCAAAGCTTTTTTTCTTGAAGTGGCCTGTTTGGATTTGGAGGCGTTGGCGCTGAATCGTGCAATAAATTCGAGCAGGTCTTTTTTCTTTTCCTCCATTTTTTTGTTCTTATCGGTAGCCTGTCTTGCCGCAAGCTGGCTACTCTCATACCAGAATGTGTAGTTGCCGGTATAAATCTTTATTTTTTGTTTATCCACATCAGCCACGTGCGTACAAACCGCGTCTAAAAAGTGACGGTCGTGGCTCACTACCAAAACAATATTTTCATAATCGGCCAGGAAATTTTCCAACCATGAAATAGTGCTTACATCAAGGTTGTTGGTCGGCTCGTCCAATAATAAAATATCAGGATTTCCAAAAAGTGCCTGCGCCAATAAAATTCTAACTTTAATATTTGCCGCCACATCTTTCATCAGCATTTGATGAATGTCGTCCGGAACACCTAATTGATTTAATAAAGTTGCCGCATCACTTTCTGCAGTGTAACCGCCCATTTCTCCAAACTCTGCTTCCAAATGGCCGGCTTTCATTCCATCTTCTTCAGAAAAATCTTCTTTCATATAGATAGCGTCCTTTTCCAACATCGTGCTCCACATTTTTTTATGGCCCATCATCACGGTGTGCAAAACGGTAATCTCGTCAAATTCAAACTGGTCCTGGCGTAGCACAGCCATACGCTCACCGGGAGTAATAGAAACAGAACCTTTATTGGGTTCAATTTCACCGCTGATTATTTTTAAAAGGGTAGATTTTCCTGCTCCATTGGCGCCAATAATTCCATAACAATTTCCTTTAACGAAATTTAAATTTACTTCATCAAAAAGAACTCTCTTGCCATACGCAAGCGTCACATTATTTACACTTATCATTCACGATTTTTTTTAGAGGCGCAAAAGTAAGAATTAAAAGGGAGGCTTCCTTATTTGAACGGATTTTTATAGAAGGCATTAACAGGAATGGTAAATGCGAAATGTTGAATTATGAATTATGAATTATTGAATTTTGAATGCTGAATGTGTTGAACTTAATAAAAGCCGGATATCAGGTAAAATAAAAATTAAAACCATTTCTTTGTTTACTGGCTCTTAAAATTTTTAATTGGCAATTAATAGTGTGAATTTTGAATGCTGAATGTGTGGAACTAAAAAGAATGCTGAATACGAAGGCAAAATAAAAAAGCGATTTATTTCTTCGTTTACTACCTTTCCAAATGCTAAGTCCACATTCACAATTCATAATTCATAATTCAACATTCATAATTCTAAAACCCTCTCTTTCCATCAAAATTTTCCAACTCATGTGCAACAGCATTCAGGAATGTAGATCCTAGGGCACCGTCAATGATGCGATGGTCATAGCTTAGTGAAAGATACATCATGTGCCGGATGGCGATGCTGTCGCCCTGCTCTGTTTCAATTACTACAGGCCGCTTTTTGATAGCGCCTACTGCCAGGATGGCCACTTGTGGCTGATTAATTAATGGTGTGCCCATGATGCTTCCAAATGTTCCCACATTCGTAATGGTAAATGTTCCATTGGCAGTGTCATCAGGATTTAATTTATTATTTCTTGCAGCGTTTGCAAGGTTATTTACCTGTTTGGTAAGCCCGGTTAAATTTAATTGGTCTGCGTTTCTAATTACCGGAACAATCAAATTTCCGGAAGGCATCGCAGTTGCCATACCTATATTAATGTCTTTTTTTAGAATTATTCTATCGCCATCAACGCTGCTGTTGATGAGCGGATATTTCTTAATGCATTTTATAATCGCTTCAATAAAAAGAGGCGTGTAAGTAATTTTTTCACCTTCTCTTTTTTCAAATTCTTTCTTGTTTTTTTCGCGCCATAAAACAAGATTGGTTACATCACATTCAGAAAAACTGGTGACATGAGCGCTTGTATTCTGGCTGTCGATCATGTGTTTAGCAATCATCTTGCGCATCCTGTCCATTTCAATAATCTCAACATTTCCGGAATAAACAGTCGGAGCATATTCCTGTCTTTGAGTGGTGGCAGGCACTTCATTAGTGCGGCGAGGTTGAGACAATGGCTCATCCTTTTCCTTAGGCGCATTTTTTCTTTTTTCCAAATACGCCAAAATATCTTTTTTACTTACCCTTCCGTCCTGCCCGGTCCCTTCCATCTTTTCAAGTTCGCTCATAGAAATCCCTTCGCTGGAAGCAATGTTTAAAACCAAAGGAGAATAAAAACGAATGCCGGATCCGCCATTGTTGGTGGATTTTTTTTCATCAGGCTGATAAGGAACTTCTTCCATCACTTCTGCATCTTCATGTTCTTCTGTATTGGAAATTTGTTGTGAGGAATTTGTGTCTGCGCCCTCTTCATTTGTTTCAATTCTTGCAATAACTTCTCCGATAGGAACTATATCATTTTCACTAAAGAGAATTTCAGAAATTGTACCTTCTACTGTAGAAGGTACTTCGCTATCCACTTTGTCTGTAGCGATATCCAAAACAGTTTCATCCATTTCCACCTTGTCACCAGGCTTTTTATGCCATTTTAAAATCGTGGCCTCCATGATACTTTCTCCCAGTTTAGGCATTATCAGATCTACCGTGGTCATAAAAATATTTTAAGATTAAATTGATAAACGGGCGCTTCAAAAGTAAGAAAAACGATTTACTAATTAGTTGATTAACTAATTAGTAAATCAACTAATTAAATTTATTTAGACAAAATCGTATGTCCCATTTTATCCCTTTTCGTTTCAAGGTATTTCTCGTTGTGTTTATTGGGAAGAATTTCAATGGGAACTGTGTCAACTATTTCAATGCCATATCCAAGCAGGCCCGCTCTTTTCCTAGGATTATTGCTTATCAATCTCAATTTTGAAATGTTCAGAAATCTTAAAATTTGAGCTCCCACCCCATAATCTCTTTCGTCCATTGAAAATCCTAACTTTAAATTAGCTTCAACAGTATCCATACCTTCTTCCTGTAGTTTGTAAGCCTTTAATTTATTAAGAAGCCCGATACCACGTCCTTCCTGGTTCATATAAAGTACTAATCCCTTCCCTTCCGCTTCAATCATTTTTAAGGCATTGTGCAACTGGTCTCCACAATCGCAACGGAGAGAGCCTAAAATATCGCCCGTCATACAACTGGAATGCACCCTGACTAAAACCGGTTCATCTTTTTTCCAATCGCCTTTTTTAAGCGCCATGTGTACTTCGCCGGTGTTTAACTGGGTAAAAGCTATCAATTCAAAATTGCCATATTTTGTAGGCATTTTTACCCGAACGTCTTCTTTAATTAACGTCTCTTTTTCCAGGCGGTAAGCGATCAGGTCTTTTATAGAAATCAATTTCAAATCATGTTTATCGGCAATCTTACGCAGCTGTGGTAAGCGCGCCATTGTGCCGTCTTCATTCATAATTTCAACTAAAACTCCTGCATCGCCATGGCCAGCCAACTTTGCAAGATCAATAGTTGCTTCTGTATGTCCGGTTCTTCTTAAAACACCACCATTTTTGGCTCGCAATGGAAAAATATGCCCGGGCCTTCCAAGGTCGTCAGGTTGGGTTTCAGGATTAATAATGGCGTTCACGGTTTTCGCACGGTCATGAGCTGAAATTCCCGTTGTGCATCCGTGTCCCAACAGATCTACACTTACGGTAAAAGGTGTGGCATGTAACGCGGTGTTTTTGTTAACCATTAAATCCAATTTCAGCTCGTCACACCTTTTTTCAGAAAGCGGCATACAAATCAATCCCCTTCCGTTTTTGCTCATGAAATTGATAATTTCCGGAGTTACGTTTCTCGCTGATGTAACAAAATCGCCTTCGTTTTCGCGATCTTCATCGTCCACTACAATTACCAGCTTTCCATTTTTTATATCTTCAATAGCTGGTTCTATTTTATCGAGCATAAAATTTTTTATAAGCAAAGGTAAATCATTTAAAAATTTGCATTTTCGTTATTGAAAATATTAACGTAAAAGCGGAATCTCGGGTACTGAATTTGCAATCCTAATACTTTTGATGATACGTAACCAGGCCTTCCATAGGAGTACGCAAAAAATTTCCCGGTTGCAAATCATAATTATAACAGAGTTGCTTCACTGTTTCCTTAAATCCATAAGCTACTCCACCAGTAAAATGAATGGGTAATTTTGAGCTTTCTTTATATTTTATTATGTGAGTGAAAAAAAAATCATTAATGCCATCTTCTATAATATTTTCAATCATATAGTGGCCTCGATTTTCTGTCAGGAAAGAAACAAATGACGCCAGGTAACGATTAGGTAATGGTTTTTTATAAACGGATTCCAGTATCTCTGAATCTGTTGTTACAAATTTTGCATCAAATCTTGATCGGAGATCCAAATCAAAAATGTTGTATAAATAATGCTGAATCACTTTTTTTCCAAGATAGGCGCCACTGCCTTCATCGCCCAAAATGAAACCAAGGCCAGGACTATTTTCTACTATTTTCTTTCCATTATAATAACATGAATTGGAGCCAGTTCCTAAAATACAGGCGATTCCTTTTTTATTACCGCACAATGCTTTGGCTGCTCCGGAAAGATCATTATCAACAGTAATTTTTGCTTCAGCAAACAATTTTGTAAAAACATTTTTAAACATTTTTAGGTTTGCAGGATTTTTACATCCCGTTCCATAAAAATATACTTCATCTACTTTATTATTCTTTTTTAAAAAAGGCATTACTTCCTTCCGGATAATATCTTCTGCCTGGCCAGCATTCACAAAATAAGGGCTCATCCCCTGGGTAGTAAACAAAGTTTTTTTGTTGTTTTTCAGAAGGCACCATTCCGTTTTAGTAGAACCGCTGTCCGCTATCAATTTTATAGAAGGTATCATTTTATCACGTTTATTGAGGAAATTTGCAACTCCATAAAAAAATAAAATTAGAACAAACAAAAAATATGCGCAATAAAAAATTACAGGTTTGGCTTCCGTTATTGCTTAGTTTATGTATAGTTGCCGGTATGTTTATCGGCTATAGGATTAAAGGAAACATGCCTGATAATGGAATTTTCTATATAGAAAAGGAAAAGCCGGTAACCCAGGTTTTGGATTTGATTAATAGAAAATATGTAGACGATGAAAATATGGATTCGCTGGGAAATCTTGCAATTCAAACAATACTTTCCAAACTGGATCCTCATTCAGTTTATTTGCCAAGCCAGAAATTAAAAATAGTAAATGAAGACCTGGAAGGACAATTTTTCGGTATTGGGATAGAATTTAACATTATAAATGACACGGTTAATGTAGTAAATGTTTTGCCAAAAGGGCCTGCGGAGAATGCAGGATTACTAATAGGCGATCAGTTACTTAAAGTGGATGATTCCCTTATCGCAGGAACCAATATTAATTCTGAAAAACTGCGAAAATTGATTGATGGTGATGCAGGACAGCCTGTAAATATTACTATATTCAGAGATGGCATTAAAAAGCCGGTTAAAATCATCCGCGGGCCTGTTCCTCTTTACAGCCTTGACGCGGCTTACATGATTGCTGATACAGTCGGCTATATCCGTCTTAATAAATTTTCTGAAACGACTTATAAAGAATTTATGGAATCGCTGCAGAAACTTCAAAAGCAGGACATGAAAAGCCTCATCCTCGACCTGAGGGATAATGGAGGTGGAATTCTTACGGAAGCTACAGATATCGCAGATGAGTTTTTAAGTGGAAATAAGTTAATCACTTATACAGAGGGCGCTCATTCGCCAAAAAAAGAATATCGTTGCCAGAAAGATGGCGCGTTTGAAAAGGGCAAATTAATTGTTTTGGTAAATGAGGGAACTGCTTCTGCGAGTGAAATATTAAGTGGTGCTTTGCAGGATTGGGATCGTGCTACGATTGTTGGCCGTCGAACTTTTGGTAAAGGCCTTGTTCAGGAGCAATACCAGTTGAGTGATGGTGCAGGCCTGAGACTTACGGTAGCACGATACTATACCCCACTCGGGAGAAGCATTCAGAAATCCTATAAAGACGGAATTGTTGCGTATGATAATGACCTGGCTAACCGCTTCAAGGCTGGAGAAATGACTTTCGCAGATTCTATAAAACATACTAACGAAAAAAAATATTCAACTGCGTCAGGGAAAGTATTGTATGGAGGAGGAGGAATTACGCCGGACTTTTTTGTGCCTTATGATACCACTCTTTTTATTAAAGAGGTAATGCATGCCATGATTAAAGGAACACTTTCAAAATTTGTGTATAAAAACTATTTGAGAAACCAAAAAGAATTTCAGCAATATTCTTCTCCAAAACAATTCGAAAAAAATTATGAGGTAAGCGACTCCACAATCCACGACCTGAAAATATTTGCAGAAAAAGATTCTATCGATTTAAATATTAAAAATCCGAAGGCAAACTCTATGTTTAAAAGAGAAATAAAAGTTTTAACTGCCCGTGAAATCTGGAGGACCGAAGGTTTTTATGAAGTGAGCAACCAATTCGATTCAACTGTGCAAAGAACTTTAGAATTAATGAAGCCTGATTCGATACGCTTAACTGCTAAATGATTCCGGAATTGTTTAAAAAAGCTCTGCCCTATTTTTTTTATCTTAGTCAAAAATAATTTATGTGGAAGAAGAACATTTTGGAAACGATAGGAAATACTCCTCTTATTCAACTGAATAAAATCACAAAAGATTTGCCATGTACTGTTTTGGCAAAAGTGGAATATTTTAACCCGGGCAATTCAATTAAAGATAGGATGGCTTTAAAAATGCTCGAAGTGGCCGAGCAAGAAGGTAAAATAAAACCCGGAGGAACGATAATTGAAGGCACATCAGGAAATACAGGTATGGGGCTGGCGCTTGCCGCAATAGTAAAAGGTTATAAATGTATTTTCGCTACCACAGACAAACAATCCAAAGAAAAAGCAGATATTTTAAAAGCAGTTGGCGCTGAAGTCATCGTTTGCCCTACCAACGTAGAACCCGAAGACCCCCGCTCTTATTATTCCGTTTCCAAAAGGCTTGCTGAAGAAGTTCCCAATTCATGGTATGTTAATCAATATGACAATCTTGCCAACCGGCTGGCCCATTACGAACAAACCGGCCCTGAGATATGGGAACAGACGGAAGGGAAAATTACACACCTTGCTGTCGCAAGCGGAACTTGCGGAACAATCGTAGGGGCCGGAAAATATTTAAAAGAAAAAAATCCTGATATAAAAGTTTGGGCCATAGATAGTTATGGATCTTTATTAAAAAAGTACTTTGATACAGGAGAAATCGATGAATCTGAAGTTTATCCTTATATCAGTGAAGGTTTTGGAGAAGATTTTGTTCCTGCCAATTTTGATATGAAATATATTGATGAGTTTATCAAAGTAACAGATAAAGACGGCGCAGTGATGGCCCGGCGGATTGCAAAGGAAGAGGGAATGTTTATCGGCTACAGCGCAGGAAGTTGCCTGCAAGGTGTGTTTCAGTTGAAAGATCAACTGAAAAAAGACGATGTGGTAGTGTGTATTTTTCATGATCATGGTAGCCGGTATGTAGGAAAAATATATAACGATGAATGGATGATGGAAAGAGGGTTTTTGGAAGTTAAAACTTTTAAAGACCTGGTTTCAGGCCGTGGGAGTCAAAAACTGATTACCGTTACCCCTGAACAAACAGTAGCTGAAGCCATTGACCTTATGAGCAAATATGATATTGAAAATATTCCCGTAATGAATGAAGAAGGTATTGTGGGTTCCCTTAGTGAAGGCGGGTTGTTTAATAAAATTTTATCTGATCACCGAATCAAAGAGCAAAAGATATCTTCTGTAATGGAGAATGAATATCCATTGGTTCCATTTACTATGCCGGTTGAAAAGCTGAGTAAATTAATATCAAAACAAAACGGAGCGGTACTGAGCAAGGATGAATCGGGATTCTATCATATTGTTACTAAATATGACATTATTCAGAGCCTTGCCAAATAAGCATATTAGATGTAGAACAAACACTTTAAACAGTAAAACAACAAATATGATTGTTTTATATTTCGCCCTAATTTGAAAGATGAATAAAAGCATGCAAGTAATTGAAAATGAATTTTTTAAAAATAAATTATCGTAAAATTACTTTTTATGTTTTAAGTGTTTCTACGGTACAAAAACTGCACTTTTTACTAAATTAACCGTATTTCTTTACCACAAAAAAATGGTCAATCTTGCTCTTTCACAGGAATTCAAACACTCTTATCTTTGTACCAGAAGTTGATTGATGTTGCGACAGGCATTAATCAAAAAAAATATCCAATATCCAATCAAAGACAGAATCTATCCAAATCCTTTTGAAAATCTGGAAAATCCAATATCAGTCAACTTCTAATTTTTTCCAATATCATCTCTTTGCGAAAAGTAAAGAGGAAAACAAAACCAATTTATTTTGGAATGCAGCCCGTTTCAAAATCCGAAATTCATCCTTATGAAAACCGTCCAAAAAAACTGGGAGAACTGAATCTTATCCTTTTAAAAACCCTAAAACCGGGCTAACTTACCCGGTACAACATCCCAGAGAAGCTGCTAAATCAGCAGTAAAAATTTTGCTTCTGCAGTCGAAAGATTGCAGAAGTTTTTATTTTAGGAATATCTTCATTCCATTATGATTCTTTCTGAAAATTCGATTGGCAACAAAAAATACAGCCGTATATTTCCCTGGTTCCTTCTCAGACTGAACTATTATTTTATTTAGGGTTGGAGAAGGAGGTTATTGGAATTACCAAATTTTGCGTTCATCCTGACAAATGGTTTAAAGAAAAATTCGTATCGGGGGAACAAAAAATGTCGATCTGCAAAAAATCCACGTCGCTTTCTCCTGATCTTATCATAGCGAACAAAGAAGAAAACGTAAAGGAGCAAATAGAAGAACTGGCGCTAAAATACGATGTCTATATTTCTGATGTAAACAATCTTAAAGATGCATTGGAAATGATCAATCAGCATTGGAAAGCTATCAGGACGTTCAGAAAAAGCATCATCATTGAGTTCATAAATCCGGGATAGGGTTTGAAAAATTATACAAGATTAGCTCCAGCAAAAGAAAAATCCGGGCCGCCTATTTTATCTGGAAAGACCCATGGATGGTGGCCGCAAACAATACTTTTATTAACGAAATGATGAAATATGCCCGGCTGGAAAATGTTTTCAGCCAATACGTACGATACCCTGAAACTTCAATGGAAGAATTAAAACAGCAAAACCCTGAATTAATACTCCTTTCTACTGAACCCTACCCATTTAAAGAAAAACACAAACCTGAAATTAATCAAATATTTCAGGCAATAAAAGTTGAAATCGTAGATGGTGAAATGTTCAGTTGGTATGGGAGCCGCTTACTAAAATCCATTGAATATTTTCACTCGTTTATAAATAATCATAGTTAATTTTTAAAAGGCTTTATTATTTTTTAAACCAAAATCAGGTTAACCATGTAATTTCCTATTTTTGCCGAAATTAAAACTTAAACAATGGCATCAAAAAAGATCGCGGATATTTTAGGCGACAAAGCTGAAGACCTTTTAAATTACAAATGTAAAGTTGATAAATCAACACTAACTCTACCTTCCCCCTCGTACATTGATGATATTTTTGTACAGAGCGACCGTAATAACCAGGTTGTAGGCAGTCTGCAACAGTTAATGGACCATGGAAGATTGGGGGGAACAGGTTATTGCAGCATATTTCCTGTTGACCAGGGAATAGAACACAGTGCGGGAGCGTCTTTTGCTCCAAACCCCATGTATTTTGATCCTGAAAATATTGTAAAGCTGGCTATTGAAGCGGGCTGTAACGGAGTAGCTTCCACTTTTGGAGTTTTAGGAATTTTAAGCAGGAAATATGCTCATAAAATTCCATTTATTGTTAAGCTAAATCACAATGAATTATTAAGTTATCCTAATAAATTTGACCAGACAATGTATGGTTCAGTAGAAACGGCGTATGACATGGGCGCTGTAGGAGTTGGAGCTACCGTTTATTGGGGAAGCGAAGAAAGCACCCGCCAATTGCAGGAAGTGAGCGAAGCCTTTGCCCTGGCCCATGAACTGGGAATGTGTACTATTTTGTGGTGTTATCTAAGGAACGATGCATTTAAAGTAAATGGCACAGATTATTCAACAAGTGCTGATCTTACGGGACAGGCAAATCATTTGGGAGTTACCTTGCAAGCTGATATTATCAAGCAAAAAATGCCAACCAATAACGGAGGTTATAATGCGGTAAAATTTGGCAAAACCTCTCCCCTGGTATATGAAAATCTTTCAACAGACCATCCAATAGATCTTTGCCGCTACCAGGTATTGAATTGTTACAGCGGTAAAATAGGATTGATCAATAGCGGAGGAGCAAGTAGCGGAGCGGCTGA
This sequence comes from uncultured Chitinophagaceae bacterium, assembly GCA_963741705.1. Taxonomy (GTDB): domain Bacteria; phylum Bacteroidota; class Bacteroidia; order Chitinophagales; family Chitinophagaceae; genus Ginsengibacter. Next base: position 35,337 of record CAVUJE010000029.1, read on the forward strand.
TTTAAACGAAGCTGTGGAAACTGCAGTTATTAATAAACGCGCCGGTGGAATGGGATTGATCATGGGCAGAAAAGCTTTTCAAAGGCCGTTTAAAGAAGGTGTGGAACTATTGAATGCTACACAAGATGTATATTTGGATGACAGTATTACCATAGCATAAATTTTTGGCTTAATGCTTAAAGCCAAAAGCCAGAAAATAAATGCTGATCAAAATAAGTATTTGAAATATTATAAGGCTTGCAGCTTAATTTCCGGGCATAGCAAGCCTTATAATATTTGAAGAAAATTAAATAAATACCAAGTAAGAACAAATGATTTTGCGGTTTAGAAAATTGTAATAAATTACAAAAAATAACAGATGAAACAAGAAGAAGATTTTGACGCTAATCTTGCAGGGGAGGAAGGTGAGGCAGAGGAAATAAAAAGAAGCTGGTTTAGAAGAAAAATTAAGGGAATTACCACTTCTACCAAAGATAAAAAGGAAGCACCCGATGGCTTGTGGACCAAATGCCCGCAATGCCGCTATACTTGTACGGTTACAGAATTGAGAGAGAACTTATTTGTATGTCCTAAATGCGAATACCATCACCGGATCGGCAGCGCTGAATATTTTGAAATCCTATTTGATGGCGGCGAATTCAAAGAGCTGTTTGAAAACATCAAATCAAAAGATTTGTTGGGATTCGTAGATTTAAAACCTTATTCCAAGAGATTGGAAGAAGCTTATGCCAAAACAAATATTCATGATTCTATCACGGTGGGCCACGGAAAAATTGATGGAATGGACATTGTAATCGCCAACATGGATTTTGAATTCATTGGAGGAAGTTTGGGCAGCGTAATGGGTGAAAAGATTTCGAGGGCCTGTGACTATTGTGTAAAGCATTCAATTCCTTTTATGATCATCAACAAAAGCGGTGGCGCAAGGATGATGGAAAGCGCTTTCTCTCTGATGCAACTGGCTAAAACCTCGGCAAAACTGACTTTGCTGACTGATAACAGGATTCCTTACTTTTCTTTATGTACTGATCCCACTTTTGGAGGAACTACGGCTTCCTTTGCGATGCTTGGTGATATAATTATGGCTGAACCAGGCGCTCTTATAGGTTTTGCAGGTCCACGGGTAATTAAAGAAACTATCAAAAAAGATTTGCCTCCCGGTTTTCAAAGAAGTGAATTTTTGTTGGAACATGGTTTTCTTGATTTCATAGTTTCTAGAAAAGACCTGAAAGCAAAACTGAAGCAATTACTGATTTTATTTAGCCATTGATTTGATGAATAGCGAATAGTGATGCAATACACAATTGCCCATTGACCATTCACTTCAGACCATATTACCATGGATTTAAGAAACCGAAAAGCTTATTACGAATACAATATCGAAACAAAATATGTTGCAGGGCTTGTATTATCCGGTACTGAAATAAAATCTCTGCGGGCAGGTAAGGCAAGTTTCAACGATAGCTATTGTATTTTTAACAAAGGAGAATTATATGTAAAAAGCCTGCATATTTCTGAATACAACTTTGGAACACATTTTAATCATGAGCCTTTGCAGGAACGCAAATTATTATTGCACAAAAAAGAATTGCGTAAGCTCGAAAATAAAATGAAGGAGAAAGGCTATACAATTGTTCCTTTAAAAATATTCTTTTCACAAAGCGGATTTGCCAAAATGGAAATTGGCCTCGGAAAAGGAAAGAAAATTTACGACAAAAGGGAAACCATTAAAACACGTGAAGCAGACAGGGATATAAAAAGAAAATATGGGATTTAGATCAACAGAATAAAAATCGGGGTTATTTGTTTGCCTGCTGTCATGAGAGATTATCTTCCTGAAATTTTTTACTAACATTCACTAAGGCCCAAGGGCACATTCACTGCCAATCCTCCATCTGAAGTTTCTTTATATTTACTATTCATATCCACAGCTGTATCCCACATAGTTTTTACCACGTTGTCTAAAGTTACCCTTGCAAAATCCGGCGCACTCTGGAGGGCAAGCTGGCTGGCAGTTATCGCCTTTATGGCGCCCATTGCATTTCTTTCAATGCATGGAATTTGCACCAGTCCTGAAATAGGATCGCAACTCATCCCTAAATGATGTTCCATCGCTATTTCAGCAGCCATTAAAGCCTGGCGTTGCGTTCCTCCCATACATTCTGTAAGCGCAGCAGCAGCCATCGAAGAAGAAACTCCGATTTCGGCCTGGCAACCTCCCATCGCCGCGGAGATAGTAGCTCCTTTTTTAAAAATACATCCTACTTCTGAGGCAGTTAATAGAAACTGGATGATTTTATCATCAGAATCCCCTTCACCAAAAATTATATAATATCCTAAAACGGCTGGAATAACTCCAGCTGCACCATTAGTTGGCGAAGTAACTACTCTTCCAAATGCAGCATTTTGTTCGTTCACTGCAAGGGCGAAACAACTTACCCAATCAACTATGTATTTAAAATTATCACCTCCTTCTTTGATTACTTTAACCCACGAATCAAAATCTGAATATTCTTTTCCTGCTAATAATTTTTTATTTACATTCGGAGCTCGCCTTTTTACATTTAGGCCTCCCGGCAAAATACCTTTTGTGTGGCAACCTAAAAACATAGATTCCTTCATAGTTTTCCAGATTTGTAAAAGCCCTTGCCGGGTTTCTTCTTCTGATCGCCATGAATTTTCATTTTCCATTACCACTTCGCTGATGCTCATTCCTGTTTGCATACACCAATGAATTAAATCGCCCGCATCATTTATCGGGAACGGCAAAAGGACTTCTTCATCCTCATCCTCCGCCTCTCCTTCTTTTTTTACAAAGCCACCGCCAATAGAATAATAAGTTTCTGAGATGTGATCCTCATTGCCCAAAACTGCAATAAAAGTCAACCCATTTGGATGATAAGGAAGTGATTCTGTTTTTAAAAATTCAATGTCTTGATCAGGATCAAAATCAATTGAATGTATTCCATTAATCAAAATCTTTTTATGTGCTTTTATATCTCCGATCTTTTCATTTATCAGGTTAACATCACAAGTAACCGGGTCTTCACCTTTTAAGCCAAGTTGAATCGCAATATCAGTACCATGTCCTTTACCCGTTTTAGCCAGAGATCCATATAACAAGATTTCCATAGAAATCACCTGGTGAAGAATGTCTTTATCTACAAGAGTTTTGACAAATAATTGTGCGGCGCGCCATGGGCCAAGCGTATGGCTGCTTGAAGGACCTACTCCTATTTTAAAGATATCAAAAACAGAAATAGCTTCGTGTCTCATAGTTGCTTTTATATGGCAAAGATAATTTTTTAATCTACGGCGCCGGTTTTACAAAGAAATAGAGAGCTAAAATTGATACTTATTCACGGAATATTCAGGCATGTATATTGTAACCTTTAAATGAAAAAATAAATTATGAAAATAAATCAATTCGTCCTTGCATCACGGCCAAAAGGTATGCCTTCCAAAGATCAATTTAGAACAGAAACTTATATTGTACCTGCATTGCGGGAAGATGAGGTTTTAGTGGAAGCTTTATATTTTTCAGTTGACCCTTACATGCGGGGAAGAATGAATGACGCGAAATCTTATGCACCTCCCTTTAAAATTGATGAACCTATAACAGGTGGAGGAATAGGCAAAATCATAGAAACCAAATCAACCAGTTTTCAAAAAGGTGATGTAGTACAAGGAACATTTCCCTGGGCAACTCAGTTCGTACATAATGCTAATTCGATTCAAAAAATTGATACCAATTTAGCGCCCGCTCCTTATTACCTTGGCATTTTAGGAATGCCTGGATTAACTGCCTATTTCGGATTATTACACATAGGCAAACCTAAAGAAGGTGAAACTGTGGTAATATCAGGCGCCGCTGGAGCTGTAGGAATTGTGGTAGGCCAAATCGCAAAATTGAAAGGTTGCCACGTGGTAGGAATTGCTGGCACGGATGAAAAAATAAAAATGTTGAAGGAAGAATTTCATTTTGATGAAGTAATCAATTATAAGACTACCTCTGACATGAAGAAAGCAATAAAGGAATCGTGCCCTGATGGCGTGGACATTTATTTTGACAATGTAGGAGGCACTATTTCTGATGCAGTGATCGCCAATATCAACTTCCACGCTAGAATAGTTTTGTGCGGCCAAATAGCATTATACAATTCAACAGACGTACCCACGGGCCCTCGTTTACAGCCAATGTTACTTACCCGTAGCGCCTTGATGCAGGGATTTATTATCGGCAATTTTAAAGACCATTTCAGGGAAGGAATTGAACAACTTTCGCAATGGGTAAAAGAAGGAAAATTAAAATACCAGGAAACTATTATTGAAGGATTTGATAAATTACCAGAGGCTTTTTTAGGTCTTTTCTCCGGAAAGAATAAAGGAAAAATGGTGGTTAAAGTTTGATAATAAACCAATAAATAACGTGGATTTTAATTCTCTAATTCCCACACGCCGCTTTCCATCGGATGTAATTTAAAATCGGAAAGTGGCGTTACTTTACCGGTTTCTATATTTTTCATTTTGCTAAAACCCGCGGTTCTTTCAGAATAATATTCGGGTTTTACTTCTTCCTCATTTTTGCTGGTATTTAAAACCGTCATAATTGTTTGTTTACTGTCGTACCTGAAATAAACATAAATCCCTCCTTCTTTCGGTTCATATTGCATCATTTTTCCTGAAGTAATGGCAGAAGAATTTTTCCTGAAATTGGCAAGCGTGGCAATGTAATTCCAAATAGAATCTTCTTTTGGATTTCTTCCGGCAACTGTAAATTTATTTAATGAATCGGAAGTCCAGCCTCCGGGGAAATCCAGGCGTACATGGCCATCGTTAGGAACAGTAAATCCCTGCATTCCTATTTCATCACCGTAATAGAGTTGTGGAATTCCCCTGCAGGTTAAAAGCCACGCCAACGCTGCTTTATATTTCAGCATATTTGTATCCACAACAGAATAAAAACGTGACAGATCATGATTGTCCAAAAAGATAACATTGCGCATTGGATCTTTATAAACAAAATCCTGGGCAAGCGTTGTATATAATTCATTCACGCCATCAGTCCAGCCAAAATCTTTTGTCATAGCATCTGTTATGCCCCACAAAGTCTGAAAATCAGCCGGGGCCTGCAAATTACTTTTGTAAGGAATATTAAAATTGTTTTGTACAAAATAACTTTGATTCAAAACACCATGAACCCAGGTTTCTCCGAACAACGTGATCCTTGGATATTCATCCATCAACGCTTTGTTGCAGCGATTCATAAAATCAAGATCATTATAAATGTAGGTATCAATGCGCCATCCGTCAATGCCGAATTCTTCCACTGTCCACAAAGCATGCTGGATTAAGAAATTAGCTACAAAGGGATTTTCCTGGTTGAGGTCGGGCATCGAAGGAACAAACCAGCCGTCTGACATTATTTTTCTTTCTTTAGCGCTCCCATAAGGATCAAAAAGAACCTGGTCTTTGTAATTAGTATTGGTATAATCCGGCCAATTATGTAACCAGGTTTTCATTGGCGGATCAAGCACGGTAAAATGGTAACTTCCTATATGATTGTAAACCGCATCCTGGATAATTTTCATGTTTTTCTTATGCGCAGCATCTATTAGATTTTGATACGCTTTTTCTCCGCCAATGCGCGGATCAATTTTATAATGATTGGTAAATGCATATCCATGTTCTGTACGGTCGGGCATATCATTTTCAATAACCGGGTTTAGCCAAAGAGCCGTAACGCCAAGTGATTTTAAATAATCCAAATGATTCTGAATTCCTTTTAAATCACCGCCATGGCGCGCATAGACAGTATCACGGTCAAGGCTTTGGTCTCTCATTCCAGCCACACGATCGTTAGTTGTATCGCCATTGCTGAACCGATCAGGCATGATGAGATATATAAAATCTTTAGAAGTAACGCCCTGCGCAAATTGGCTTCCATTTCCAAGGCGCCGCTTTTTTAAGGGAAAATTGATGACGAATGAAGAATCTTTTTGCTTTACAATAATTTTTACAATCCCGGGCTTGGCTGAAGGTGAAATATCGACATCAAGAAATTCATAGTTTATGTTATCGACCCGATGCGTTTTTTCCAATTTTACACCAGGATAGTTTATCGTGTATGCATTACTATTACCTATCCCTTTTCTATGAATCATAATTTGCACATGGTTCCATTTCATCCCCGTCCACCAGTTGGTCGGGTAACAATTGTAGGGATTTTGGCCAAAGCCGTTACTAATAAAATAAAAAATGGCGAGTAATAACACGGAAGCTTTTTTCATTATCTATGAGTAAGAAAAGAAATGGAAGATTAGAAAAAAAATATTTATAATTCAAAATATTCTCTGGAAATTTTTGATTGGCGGATGATTGCTTGCAATGTTCCTATTCGGATTTCTTTATGATTAGGGACAGGAGCAGTTATGGTTGAGTCTGTTGTTTTCTTTTGCATTATTAATGTGGCTGCCCTTTTGATGAATCAGCATAAAACCTTTTGATGATAAGATTTTGCAGACTTCACTGCCAGAAAGAATTTTTAATTTACCCAAGTTCGATTTGCATATTTGTTATAAAAAATTCATTTTTAACTCTTAATGTAATTTCATCATCGGAAGCAAATTCAAAAAATAATTCAATAGCTTCCTGCAAATTATTTCTTGCTTCTTCAATCGAATCTCCCTGGCTGGCTATGTCAAGTTCAGGGCAAAGAGAAACATATCCATCTCCTTCTTTTTCGATAATTGCTGTGAAGTTTCGAAAGCTTTTCATTCAAATTATTTTGATAAAATTAATTAAAATAAATGAGTAGTTTTTAGAAAGAGATTTTATTCAGTGACGAGTTCCAATGGAATAATATCATCCATTTTTTCATCCTTATCTACCACAATAAAATTCATGAGGCCTCCAACTGCCATGCAAAGGCCACCAATTACCAATGCATAAATTGCCTGTTCATGAAAAACATCCCTGATTAAAAAACCCATTACAAATGAGGCGATCAGTTGAGGAATTACGATGAAGAAATTGAACACGCCCATATAAAATCCCATTTTTGCGGGAGGCAATGCGCCGGCAAGAATTGCATAAGGCATCGTCAAAGTAGAAGCCCAGGCAAGCCCGATTGCTATCATTGGCAACAAAAGTATTTGTGGCGATTTGATATAGATCATTGACACGAGGCCAACTCCACCTATGATAAGGCAAATCATGTGGGTATATTTTCGCTGGATCTTTTTTGCAACAAGTGGAAGCAAAAAAGCTGCAATAGCTGATATACCATTGTAAACGGTAAACATAACGCCCACCCAATCGCCGGCATCCTGGAAAGCCTTTGAAGTAGTATCAATAGTACCATAAGCATTTTGAGCAATCGCCGCGGTTGAATACAACCACATACAATAAAAACCTACCCAGGTAAAGAATTGTACCACGGCCAGTTGAGCCATTGTTTTAGGCATAGAAAAAATTCCTTTGGTTATTTCTTTTACCGCAATAAGGATTCCTTTTGATTGCGCTTTTTCCTTTTTCCATTCTTCAATATTTTCTGGAGGAAGTTCATCAGAAGTGATAACTGTCCATAAAACAGAAAGAAAGAAAACCACAGCGCCGATGTAAAATGAATATTTTACAGAATCACCAATTTGTCCTTCCGGAGCTACATTACTGATATGAAAAACGTTGGTAAAAATATAAGGAAGCAAAGAAGCGATAACAGCGCCAAGGCCAATGAAAAAAGTTTGCGTTGCAAATCCTGTGGTTCTTTGGGCTGACATTAATTTATCACCAACAAAAGCCCGAAAAGGTTCCATTGAAATATTGATGGAAGCATCCAGTACCCACAACAAAACGGCAGCCATCCAAAGCATGGTGGATTGCGGCATTAAAAAAAGCGCGATGGAAGCCAGTACTGCTCCAACAAAAAAAAAGGGCCTTCTTCTCCCCCATTTGCGATGCCACGTTCTGTCGCTCATATATCCGATAATTGGCTGAACGAGTAAGCCGGTTAGTGGTGCAGCCACCCATAAAAACCCGATCTTATCAATATCAGCGCCGAGGGTTTGAAAGATGCGCGAAACGTTAGCGTTTTGCAATGCAAAGCCAAACTGAATTCCGAAAAATCCAAAACTCATATTGACGATCTGGCCGAAAGTAAGCCTGTGTTTGGGTACGGGATGCATTGATGGCATAGCAATACGTTTAGTAAATTAATTGTATGTAAAAATTACACGTTGATAAAAATACAGGAAAAATGAATCAAAGAATTTTTTTGATAAAATAAATTGAACAAGAAATTGCGTTTCCCGTTTTTTAGCAGTAAACGAAGAAATACAAGGAATTTTTATTTTGATTCAATAATAATAATTTTCTTATTAATTTCTTATTGCTTTAAAGAGCCAATAAAAAAAGGAAGAACAAAATCATCGTTGATTCTCTATTCTTCCTTTTCGCAAAATGTATTCCTTAAAATTACTCAATCACGTACCCATCAGGTATCACAGAATCTTTTTTAACCACCACAATCCCATCTTTCACCGTGTATAATTCATGTTCAATATTTTGGAGATGTGAACCACCATTGATTCTTACATTATTCCCTATCCGGGCATTTTTATCAATAATCGCATTATTGATATACGAATTATCTCCCACTCCAAGCTTTGGTATGCCATTTTCTTCATCAGCGCCCATATCTTCAATAGTTTCATAATAGTCACTTCCCATAAGGTAGGTACTATAAATTTTCGTTCCGTAGCCAATTCTTGTCCTGATACCAACTACCGAATGCTCAAGTATTTCTGCATGAATAATACACCCATCAGAAACAATAGTATTGATCATGGACGTACCGCTGAATTTGGCCGGAGGCAACATCCTGGGCCTTGTATAAACTTTTTGCTCGTTATGAAACAAATTGAATGGCGGAAGTTCATCAGTTAAAGCCAGGTTGGCTTCAAAGAATGATCCGATGTTTCCAATATCAGTCCAATAACCACTATATTGATAGCTACAAACATTATAATCCTGGATAGCAAACGGAATAATTTCTTTTCCAAAATCAGTTGCATCTTTTTTCTTGTTTTCCAATAAGTCGATTAGCACTTCTCTTTTGAAAAGATAAATTCCCATAGAAGCAAGATAATGCTTGCCCTGGCTTTGCATTTCTTCACTGGTTTCGCTTGTCCAATCCGGCAAAAGATCCAGTCCCGGCTTTTCAATAAAAGAAGTAATCTTGCTTTCTTCATTGGATTTTAATATCCCGAATTCTGTAGCTTCTTTTTCCGTAACAGGAATCGTAGCAATCGTAATATCTGCTCCTTCCTTTGCATGATTGCGGAACATCGTTCCAAAATCCATTTGATACAATTGGTCACCGGATAAAATCAATACATGGTCACACTCTTTCGTTACCAAATATTTTAAAGATTGCCTTACAGCATCTGCTGTTCCCTGGAACCATTCAGAACTTTCCGGTGTTTGTTCAGCAGCAAGGATATCTACAAAGCCACTGCTGAAATTACTGAACTGGTAGGTGTTTTTAATGTGCTTATTTAGAGAAGCAGAATTATATTGCGTCAGCACAAAAATCCGGTTGATGTTGGAATTGATGCAATTGGAAATTGGTATATCTACCAACCTGTATTTACCTGCAATCGGCACTGCCGGTTTACTTCTGCTGCGTGTTAGAGGGTATAAACGGCTACCAGCGCCGCCACCAAGAATTACGGCAATTATTGATTTACTGATCCACATATTTGTCTGCATATTTTTTGATTTATAAATTAAAAAATTAAAACCCTTTTTTGATTAGTATCTATTTTCTAAACTTTCTAAACCCCCGGTTTTTTAAACCTGCTAAACTCTACGAATTATATAAGTTAATATAAATTCCTGCGCTTTTTTCCCAGCTATGGTCAATCTCCATAATTTGCTTTACAATGTTATTCATCTTTTTTTGATCATCATACAATTCAAGCGAGCGATGAATGGCATTACAGATGTCGCCAACAGAGTCCGTATCGAAGCAAATGCCAAATCCACCATCTTCTCCATAATCTTTTACGGTATCCTGCAAACCTCCTGTGCGTCTTACTATCGGCACAGTTCCATATCGCAAAGCATACATCTGGTTTAGTCCACATGGCTCTACCCTGCTGGGCATTAATAAAAAATCCGCACCGGCATACATGCGGTGGCTGAGTTGCTCATTATACCCAATTTGCGAATTATAATAGCCGAACAAATGAGAATGCATCGAAGTTAATTGGTCCTCGATATAACGTTCACCACTTCCTAAAACCAGGAAATTCATTTTTCCTTCCATATAATAAAGGGAATCTCCAATTACGCCGGGCAAAAGGTCAGCCGCTTTTTCACCCACAAGCCTTCCTATAAAAATAATTAAGGGTTTGGTTTCATCCAGGTTAAACTTTACACACAAATCCTTTTTATTTTTATTTTTACCCTCTTTAAAATCAGTGATTCCAAATTTAGCATCCAGGTAATGATCAGTTTGCGGATCCCATACTTCATTATCAATTCCATTTAATATGCCGAAACATTTTCCCCGTTCATAATTAAAAAGGTTTTCAAGCCCGTTCGCATTGTAACGTAATTCTTCCAAATATCCGTGGCTTACAGTATTTACTTTTGCTGCACATTTGATGCCACAAGCCAACGAATTAATCATATGTTTCCAATCCAGCATGCCCCATTTATAATTATCCCAATCAGGAATATACCATGATTTTCCCCAATCCATCCACCCCTGGTATTGTGCGTTATGAATGGTCAGAATAGTTTTTATTGAAGAAAGATGCCTGTAAGCAAAACAATTTTGCATCATAAAAGGAACAAGCGCTGCCTGGTGATCGTGAACATGAACAATATCAGGATGATGATTCCATTGGCTGATCCAATCTACAACAGCAATTTGAAAAGCGACGAACCTTTCAATGTCATCATCATAACCATAAATTTTTTCGCGGTCTAATAAATTATTGATATCGATCAGGTACAAATCAAAGCCAAGAGTATTGTTAGCCTCCTTAATAACTGTATACTCAAACCAATAATGTGACATTCCAAATGCGCCTTTATGAACCACGTCAAAAGAGTGCCCGTACAAAAATTTAGTGCGGTACATCGGCATCACTACCTTGGCAATGTGGCCGAGTTTATTTTGATATTTTGGCAATGCACCTACTACATCTCCAAGGCCACCAGCTTTGGCTACGGGATAACATTCTGCGCTCACATGAATAATTTCCATAAATAATAATTAGCGCTTCAAATTAAGCATGATTTTTCTTTTTAAAAAATATAATAAAAACACTTACTTTGAAAAAAATCTATATTTTCATTCTTAAATTTCTATCTAACTTATTTACTCTTTCAAAAACTTAAATTTTAATGGCTACTCCTACAATGAATTTATCCAAGCCTGTAAAAGCCTCTGGTGGAAAATTGCAACCTACCAATTATGGAGCTTTAAGCACGCTTGTTATAGTGTTTTTTTTCTGGGGATTTATTGCAGCCGG
>CAVUJE010000030.1:0-15622 GCA_963741705.1 uncultured Chitinophagaceae bacterium
GTCAGGTGCTCTAACCAACTGAGCTATAGGCCCGATTATCTTTTCAGATAATTTTAAGGCTTGCAAAAATAGAAAAATTCGTTTAGTGAAAAGAATTAATTTTCTTTGAAGATGCAAAAAATAGAAAATATCATTTTTGACCTGGGTGGCGTCCTGTTGGATATCGATTATAATCTCACACGGAAAGCGTTTGAAAAATTGGGCGTTGATAATTTTGATGAAATGTATTCACAAGCTAACGCCGACAAGCTTTTTCAAAAATTGGAAACCGGCAAAGTTTCAGAAGAAGAATTTTATAAAGAACTCAATAAAGCAACCGGGCTTCAACTTTCTGAACAGGAAATCAGGAATGCATGGAATGCGATGTTACTTTCTTTCCGAGAAAAAAGCCTTGAATATTTTAGAAAATTTAAAAGACATTATAAAATCTATCTTTTAAGCAATACCAACAATATTCATCTGAATTCTTTCTATGAAATTTACCATCAAAAGGAAAGAAAAAATTCTTTTGAGCAATTTTTTGATAAAGCTTTTTATTCTTTCGAAATAGGATTGCGAAAGCCGGATGTGGATTGTTACGAATGGGTAATAAATAATTTGAAAATAGATCCGGAAAAAACTTTGTTTATCGATGATTCAATAAAAAATATTCATGGTGCAGAGGAAGCGGGATTGCAGACTTTACTCTTAACGCCTGAAAAAAAAATTGAAAATCTGGGGTTTTAAGAATGAAGCATTATTTTTTTACTTCTTCAAAGTCAATATAATCACCTTCCTTTTTTGAAGCTGGTTCCTGCTGAGGCGGTTTTTGCTGATTTTGATAATTTTTTAAATCATTCTGCATTTTTTCCTGCATTTCTCCAAATTGCTTTTTTATTTTCTTGGAAGATTGATATATAGGAATGATAAAATCGAAAATAAATTTATACAATAAGATAGAGTAGAAATATTTCGAGCCGCGGTTTCAAAAAATTTCATTTAACAAAAATAATTGTTTTAAATCAATTGGATGTACCATACATCCGAATTTGTAACTGAAAGATTTGTTAAGGAATTTATTTTACATAAAACATAATTTGGAGTGTAATTTCTAATTAACGTATCTTTGCGGGCGTAAAAGATTAGTGGAAGGGAACGGAAGCGTTCCCTTCTTCTATTTTGAAAAAAGTACAGTAAAATGGATACTTCTACAGAAATTGAGAAGATTGAAGATTTTGTTAAACGGTTTATCGAGAGACAAAAAAGAATTGTTTCTTGTAGAGGTGAAAATTGCCCCCGGAAATAAAGTGACCGTATTACTTGATGGCGACAAAGGAATTACAATTGACGATTGCACAGTTATCAATAAAGCACTTTATAAATTTATTGAGGAAAATGAAATTTTCGGAAACAGTAATTTTTCATTGGAGGTTTCTTCTTTTGGAGTTGACAGGCCTTTGCAGCTTTTGAGGCAATACAAAAAAAATATAGGCCGAAATGTGGAAATTGTGATGAATGACGGAACAAAAGCTGAAGGAACACTTACAGATGTAGACGAAAACCAAATTAAAATTGAACAAAAAACAGGTAAAGGAAATAAAATGACAAAACAAATGACAACAATATTGTTTAATCAGATAAAGCACACAACCGTGCTGATAACTTTTTAAAATAACAGTATGGCAAGTATCAATTTAATTGAATCCTTCCAGGAATTCAAAGACGCTGAAAACATAGACAGGCCTACTTTAATGAAAGTAATGGAGGATGTCTTTAAAACATTGATCCGCAAAAAATACGGATCTGATGAAAATTTTGATGTGATCGTTAACGACCAAAAAGGTGACCTTGAAATATTCAGGCGCCGCACCATCGTTGATGATGATGACTTATATAATACACTCACGGAAGTAGAATATAAAGATGCGATAAAGGTTGAACCTGATTACCAGGTAGGCGAAGAATTATATGAAGAAGTAGACATTCAAAAAGAATTTGGCAGAAGAGCGATACTTGCAGGTAAACAAACACTCGCCAGCCGTATCAACGATCTGAAGAAAAATATTTTGATCAAGAAATACGAAGACAGGGTCGGTGATATTATCACAGGTGAAGTTTACCAGGTTTGGAAAAAAGAAATTTTATTATTCGATGAAGAAGGAAATGAAATGTTGCTTCCTAAATCAGAACAAATTCCGTCAGACTATTTTAAGAAAGGTGAAACGATAAGAGCGGTTGTAAAAAATGTGGAACTAAAAAACAACCAGGCGGTTATTATTGTTTCAAGAACTGATAATTCTTTCCTTGCTAAATTACTGGAAATTGAAGTTCCTGAAATTTTTGACGGTCTTATTGTAATCAAGAAAATTGTTCGCGATCCGGGAGAAAGAGCTAAAGTGGCGGTTGAAAGTTTTGATGACCGTATCGATCCGGTTGGGGCGTGTGTGGGGATGAAAGGAAGCCGTATTCATGGCATAGTACGCGAATTAAAAAATGAAAATATTGATGTGATCAACTGGACCAATAATATTCAATTACTGATCCAACGTTCGCTCACTCCTGCAAAGATCACCAGTATGGATGTGGATATGGAGGCAAAACATGCGAGCGTTTATTTAAAACCTGACCAGGTTTCGCTGGCAATTGGCCGCCGCGGAGTAAATATTAAGTTAGCTTGCGAGCTTACCGGTCTTGAGATTGATGTGTTCCGCGATAACGAAGGTGAAGTGGAAGAATACGATGTGGATCTGGATGAATTTACAGATGAATTGGAAACATGGGTGATTGATGAATTAAAAAAGATTGGATGCGATACAGCGAAAAGCGTGTTAGACTTGTCTGATGAGGAACTGGAACGCCGGACCGATTTGGAAAAGGAAACTATAGCAGAGGTGAAGAAGATATTAAACGAAGAATTTTCAGACGAATAGTAACAAATTAAGATTATGGAAAATTTGTTGCTTTACTATAATTAAAAATAAAAATTTACTTCATTAAGAAGTAGGGAAAGATTAATGGCAGAAAAAAATACACCACGGTTGATGGCTGCGGCCAAAGAGTTTAATATAGGTACGAATACTTTAATAGACTTTTTGGTATCAAAAGAATTTAGCAGCGATGATCTTAAGCCTAGTACTAAGCTTACGGAAGAGATGTACCGTGTCCTGCAGGTAGAATTTCAGCCGGATAAAGTGGCCAAACAAAAGGCCGAACAAATCGATCTTCCCAAAAATGCTCCTTCAGAAAATAAGAAGAGAAGAGATGAGCAGGATCTTTCATTCAATAAAAAAGAACCTCCAAAACCTGTAAAAGAAGAAAAACCAGTTGAAGAAAAAGTTGAAGAAGTAACTGAACCAATCATAGCAGAAAAAGAAGCTGAAATTCCCCCTCAGGAAAAGGCGGAAGCAATAGAAACAACAAAAGAAACTGACGAGGAGAAAAAAGCTGAAATTCCTGTAGAGCCAGCGCCGGTAACCGAAATAGAGAAGGTAGAAATTCCTGAAGTAGAGGGTTTAAAAATTGTTGACAAGATTGACCTCAGTTTGATAGATTCTTCAGTAAGGCCTAAAAAAGATACTAAGAAGAACCCTGATAAAAATAAGGTGAAAGGAGTTATCCCTAAAGAAGAAGCGAAATCTGTAGAGATAGAAGCTCCAAAAGGCCCCATAGCGGAGCCGGAAAAAGAAGCTCCGGTTATCAGTAATATAAAAGCTGTAAAACTGGAAGGCCCAAAAATTATGGGAAAAATTGATCTTCCGACTAACACGGAAACACGACCCAAACCTGATGAAAGGCGCAAACGCAAACGCATTATTGTCGATAAAAAGGGTGGAAATCATGCCCCCCATCCAGGGGGACAAAGACCACCGCATCCCGGCAACAGGCCACAAGGAGGAGGACGGTTTAACAGGAATGCACCAATACGTCGCGAAGAAAAGGAGATTGATGAAAAAGAGATACAGGATAAAATAAAAGAAACCCAGGCTAAATTAGCCGGCTCCGGAGGAAGAGGAAAAAGCCTCAAAGCTAAATATAGGAAGCAAAAAAGAGAGGAGGCTGCGGAAACTGTTGGTGAAGAAGCGACAGATAATAAACTACAGGTGACTGAATTTATTTCTGTGAGTGAATTTGCTAACCTTATGGACGTAAGTTTTGCAGATGTGATCAGTAAATGTATGAGCCTTGGCATTATGGTTTCTATCAACCAACGGCTTGAAGCCGATGTGATAGAGCTCGTAGCCAGTGAATTTAATTATGAAGTAGAATTTATTGATGTTGATAATCACCAGGATGCCGAAGAAGAGGAAGAAGAAGAAAATGAAGAAGACCTGGTTTCACGTGCTCCCATTGTCACCATCATGGGACACGTTGATCACGGGAAGACTTCTTTGCTCGATTATATTCGCCATGCAAACGTAATTGCGGGCGAAGCCGGTGGAATCACGCAGCACATTGGCGCTTATGAAGTGAAAGTAAAAGACGGCCGTGCAATTACTTTTTTGGATACCCCGGGTCACGAAGCTTTTACCGCCATGCGTGCCAGAGGTGCAAAAGTTACTGATATCGCTGTGATAGTTGTCGCTGCTGACGATGCAGTAATGCCTCAAACGAAAGAAGCTATTTCGCATGCGCAGGCTGCGGATGTTCCTATGGTTTTTGCATTGAACAAAATGGATAAAGAGGGTGCTAATCCCGAAAAGATAAAAGAACAACTGGCGGGGATGAATATACTGGTAGAAGATTGGGGTGGAAAATTTCAAAGCCAGGAAATAAGCGCTAAGAAAGGATTAAATGTAGATGAACTTCTTGATAAAGTGCTGCTTGAATCAGATTTACTCGAATTAAAAGCGAATCCTAAAAGATCTGCCAGCGGGAGTGTTATCGAAGCGTCATTAGATAAAGGCCGTGGATATGTAGCCACGATTTTGGTACAAAACGGAACTTTGAATCAAGGTGATCTCCTGGTATCGGGCCAACATTATGGACGCATCAAAGCGATGTTCAACGAAAGAAATCAGAGAATTTCTTCAGCCCCGCCATCAACTCCGGTTCTTATCCTTGGCCTTAACGGCGCGCCGCAGGCCGGTGAAACTTTCAAAGTTTTTGAGGATGAATCAGAAGCAAAAGATACTGCTAACAGAAGGGCACAAATACTTCGTGAGCAGGGAATCCGCGCCAAGAAACACATCACGCTTGATGAAATCGGGCGCCGTTTGGCATTGGGTAATTTCAAACAATTGAACTTGTTGATCCGTGCTGATGTGGATGGTTCTGTAGAAGCATTAAGCGATTCCTTGCAGAAATTAAGTACTGAAGAAATCGCGGTTAGCATCGTTCACCAGGGTGTGGGACAAATCACAGAAACTGACGTGATGCTCGCAACGGCTTCCGATGCGGTTATTATCGGCTTCAACGTCAGGCCTTCCTTGCAGGCTTCCAAAATTGCTGAACATGAAGGAGTGGAAATTAAAACCTACTCTATTATCTATGATGCAATTGATGAAGTAAAGAGCGCTATGGAAGGAATGCTGGAACCTAAAATACAGGAAAAAGTATTGGGAATTGCAGAAATAAAAGAAACGTACAAATTTGATAAAGCAACCGTTGCCGGCTGTATGGTAGTGGAAGGAAAAATAGCCCGGAACAACCGTGTACGGCTGGTTAGGGATGGTATCATTATACATACCGGCGAATTGGGAAGCCTGAAACGTTTTAAAGATGACGTGAAGGAAGTTAATAATAATATGGAATGTGGACTCACTTTTAAAAATTATAACGACCTGAAAACCGGTGATATGGTAGAAGCTTTTGAAGAAATTGAGGTAAAAAGAACCTTATAATCTTTGAAAATTTTATTTTCTTAACAAAAGAACGGCAACTTTTAACTTTCCAAAAAAATAACTCATCGTTTAGCAGTGTATTTTTGAAGAATTAATTTTTAAAAATTAAGGGATTTCACTGCTATATCCCCAATACAAATATTTCTGATGAAAAAAAGTTGTTTCACTTTATGTTTTCTGATTATCGCATTGGCTTCTTTTGCGCAGACAAAAAAAGTAATCGCCGATAAGATTATCGCCACAGTTGGTGATAAAATTATTTTGCGCAGCGATATTGAAAACAGCATACACGATATGCAAAGACAGAACATGCAGGTTCCGGCTAATGCTTCCTGCCTTTTGCTACAGCAAGCCCTGGCTTTGAAAGCCCTTGTGATTCAGGCGGAACGTGATTCCCTTCCGGTTTCAGATGAAGATGTAGATGCAGAAATCGATAATAAAATTCGTTATTATATACAAAACTACGGATCCAAGGAAATTTTGGAACAGGTAGCCGGCAAAACTGTTTTCCAGTTGAAAGAAGAATTTAAACCGGTGATCCGCGACCAAAAGCTGGCCGCTGCGGAGCGTGATAAAATTGTAGGAGATGTAAGAATTACGCCAAAAGAAGTGGAAGCCTTTTATAATAAAATTCCTAAAGACAGCCTGCATTTTTATGAATCACAACTGGAAGTAGGGCAAATCGTTATGTATCCAAAACCCAGCCGTGATTTGGAAAATTATGCGATTGACCAGTTGAAGGAATACAAAAAAGAAGTGGAAGATGGCAGCAAGAAATTTGAAGTGCTCGCTTCCCTTTTTTCCGATGATCCGGGCAGCAAAGATAAAGGAGGCCTTTACGAGATTAACAGAAACGAAACTCAATGGGATCCTATATTTTTGGCAAAAGCATTTAGTTTGAAAAACGGACAGATTTCTAATGTTTTTAAAACCAAATTTGGTTATCACATAATCCAAATGGTAAGCCGCCGTGGAGATGATGCAACCATTCGCCACATTTTAAAAACACCACAGGTAAGTTCGATTCAAATAAACGAAGCAAAGGAAAAACTGGATTCTATAAGAACCCTTCTTGTTGATGGCAAATTGCAATTTGGTGAAGCAGTTTCCAAATATAGCGAAGACGATGCCAGTAAATTTACAGGTGGGCTGATCACAGGGCCTGACGGACAAACTACTCTTTTGTCTATTGACCAGTTGGATAAAGATTTAGTATTGAAACTTAAAGAATTAAAAGTCGGCGAATATTCCAAGCCCGAAGAATACGTTGACCCATCAAATGGAAAAAAGGCTGTAAGAATTGTTGAGATAAAGTCTGAAACCCAGCCTCATCGTGAAAATCTCAAAGATGATTATGATAAAGTTGCCCAGAGAGCTCTGGAAGAAAAGAAGAACAAGGCGCTTGATGATTGGTTTAGTAAGAATATGGCCAACTTTTATATAAATGTTTCCAACGATTATGCTTCATGTCCTGAAGTTAAAGATTGGACAGGCGAGGGAGCTACAGCCACTAAATAAGAAAAATTATACAGTTCAAAAGGAGAAAAATTTTTCAGCAATTTTTCTCCTTTTTTTATCGGTCTATGCTTATGAATATCGAATAAAATAATAATCTGCATTATTTATCGGTTTACTGCATTTCGATGGAGCCTTCGACCAGTTCAGGCTCATGTTTTCCAAAAGTTCCGTCTAATATTTCTTTTCATTTTTCCTCTCCAGGAAATGCAGGGTAGCCAAAAACTCCGACAAAACTGGCCAGACCATGCTGAGTGAAAGCGCCGCTGAAACCAGGCAAAGCGTACACCATGAATTCACAATAAAGCCCTGGAGAATCAATAAAAAAATACTTACAAGGCCCATCATCACTACTAAAATAGAATACAATATTACTGCCCAAGGCTTTGTTTGCCAGCGGGTTTCACTTCCAATTGAAACTAAAATAATATCGCACAAATATCCAAAAGCCCCAAGGAGGCCATCAGGAACAGGAAGTGAGCGGGAGAATGAAGAATGTAATACTTCATTGGTTCCATTTCCAAAGAATGGTTCCCAAACATTTGAGAACAATTTTAATTCATACAATCCAAGATAAAGGGCAACACAAAATCCAACTGCAGCCAGGATCAAAAGTATTGCCCGCTTCTTCCAGGCAGAGGGGTTTGCGCCGTAGCCGGGAGGTATTGTACTATCAAACTGTTTCATTACAGGTCATCTTTGAATAAATTTATTGTTGAAAAAATAATTCTCATTCTTGTGAAACGGGAATATTAAAGTTGTGATTTTCCCAATGTCCTGCTTTTTTCCAGAAAAAAGTAAAGAAGATTTTATCGGTATCAATTTTTTTCAAATCAATATCTGCAATATGGATTCCCAGATTTGTATCACGGGTTTCGATATCATGACTGGTTTTCCATTTATCTGCCGACCAACGAACTGTGGCTTCTGCCTGCAATTCTATCCGGAGATTTTTGCCTTTCGGAATATTTTGGCAGGGCCATGAATAACGCCAGATTACAAACAGAGATTTCGATTTGTGTTTAATATAGCGGTCACTTGCATGCAGCGACATATCAAATATTTTCTTCTCCTTTATAGAATAGCATAACTTAATATATTCTGCATGTGCCCAAACCAAAGGCATTGCTGAACCTGAATGTTCGCCAAAAAATAATTCCTTTTCCGGAATATCGTCTGTGTCCCATATTTGCTCAGAAAGCAAACCATTGTTAGCAAATTTATCCATGGATTTTAAGATCTCTTTAGCGCCTTCAATATTTCCCGCGGCTATTTCATAATGGCCCCTTTCGCCTGCTAACAAAGGCCACGCTCTTCCGATACCCAGGCCGTTTCCTTTGAAACCATCCCCGTTTTTTTCTTCTCCATATCCGTCGTTCGTGTAACGATGCCAGCAAGGGCCATTGGGTGTATCCACTTTTAATTTAGCATCAATTACTTTGATAGTATTTAATATTTTAGGATCATCGGCGGCGCGCAATCCAAATCTTACCAATGCAAGGGCATCAACACAGATTAATTCCCAGAGGTTCATTTTGCCATTATCGTCATTACGATTTTTTATTTTTATAATATTATTCTTCACTTCCTCAGCCGGCCGCTGAGTAGGGTTGGTACGCATATAATAACCATCTACGCCTACTTCTTTTGAAAGTGGAGTATCAGTTACATAGGTCCATTTTTCAATTTGTTCATTCCAGTAATCTGCAGTTTCGCGGCAATATTTAGCCATTTCTTTATTTCCGTTTATTTCGGCAAGATGTGCTCCGCTCAGCAATGCATTAATTTCAGCCGCTAATGTAAAAGCGGTTAGTCCCGGCTCTTCTTCCCACCTGTCCTGGGGCGTTGAAGGGCCATGAAGGATTATAAAGGCAAGGGCTTTTTTTATTCCGGGCCAATATTTTTTCAACCTGTCAGCTCCAATCTGTTTAATATGATGGCATTTATCTACCAGTGAAATAGGTAACGCAATTTCATCCATCTGTAAACCGGTCCAGTTAGGCATTCCACCCAGCCACATATTCTGGCTCCATCTCCCATCATTTTCCTGCGTGGCCATCAGGTAATTGAGAATTTCAAGTACTTGCCTTTTCGAATCCAATGCCAAAAAGCCACCTGAAGTTTCAACCAAATCGCGCGGCCATACAAGGTGATAACCGGCCTTATCATTATCTCCTTTTATAGATCCCCACGGAATAGAAAGGCTGGCAACTACTCCGCCGGGAAATTTTTTTGAAGTATGAATATTTAAGATAGTGGCGCTCGTACGAAAATTTTTGCCAATTGCGTTTCTGTCTGATTTGATACTATGCAGCCCTTTTTGAAATTTTTTCCATCCATCTATATAATTTTTTTTCGCTGTATCAAATCCATCCAATAAACTTGCCCACGCGTGGTGCGCCGCGTCTTCTTCTTTTGCGCCAAAGCTTATGGCTATTACAAATTCCTGTGTTTTTGAAATATCAATCTCTGCCGTAAGAGCAATGTTGCCATTATGAGCCGCCTTATATTGCCACTCCATTTTTTTATGATGTTGTAAATCAGTGTAGCCATCAGAAGTGCCAACGTAACCAATGGATCTCTTGACAAAATCGGCATAAAAAGAGGCGACAGCAAGTGTAACCCCCTTCCTGTTGGCAAACAGCATAGGTATTCCTTTATATTCATTTTGCCAGCCATCATTGTGGCCTCCTTCATCCATCAGGTGCGGAGAAATAAGTAAAAAAAGTTTATACTTCTTTAATTCATTTTTCTTGCCTGCCTTAAACTTTACCCGCTGCAAAACAGTTTCCCTGCCCGGGTCCGTTATTATTTCCTTTTCAATGGTATATCTTTTTTCTTTACAGGTATTTGTAATTTTAAAGGCAGGAATGCCTTCGCTAATCCATTTAACCGAATGCTCCGTATCTCGTTTTTCTTCTGAAAAAAATTCTTCCCCATCAGTGACGATAAATTCCATATCTCTGGTGCTGGCGATATCTTCCCTCGGAAAATATATTTCATCAAGGATGCCGTGGCTAATGGTAAAGATGACGCTGGAGATATCATCGTGTGCTTTGCCCAAACCCGATTTAGAGCTTGATGTCCATCGGGCAGGAACTCCCGGTGAGCCGGGTGGATTATTATTATCTGACATAAATTTATTTATATTTTGATTAATGGAATCCCGGATTTTTTATCCATTTCTCTTTTTAGATAAAGAGGAGATTCGTTTAAAATGATTTCAAGAGTCGGATGAACGATTCCTTTTATGAGATGGCCTCCATACGCGGCGCCATGTTCGTTTGCCAAAACGATATGGCCATGAACTTTGTATTCATTTTTGTAAATAGAGATATCGCCGGCTAGTGACACTACCTCCATCTGTTGGTTAAACCGGTTCTTTTTGTAATCTTTTATTGAAAAATCATAAAAACCTACTGTAGTATCACTGAATGCGCCGATGGCTGTAAATTGAGAGGCCGAAAGATTTAATTTTTTGGCAAAAGAAATTAATTGTTCCATCGCTTCTTCTCCACTTTCCAGGATAATTGCATAGGTTTTTTGTTTATCGTCGTTTATTAATTTATAATTCATAGTTATTTGTTCGTTTAATGTGAAATGAATGAAATCTTAGCAGTGATTCAGAATGCTTTTAAACATTAATCAATTTCATCTGATTTAATCCCTGTTTTTTAAAAATACCACAGCCCCAATTCCCAATACAATACCCGCCAATAATCCCAACGTTGATTTTTTATGGGTTGCCATCCAAACTTCAGGACTGGAATTCCATGAATGGGCAGAAAAGGGTCCGCGTGCTCCATGGTCGCCAAGCACGGGTTGCCATAAATTGTTTTGACGGTCGGGAGATTCCGGCTCATTCGTTTGCTGGCCATCAAACCCGGTTTTTGCGAGATAATGATCAAGGTATTCCGGCAAAACTTTATTACCCCAAATAGTTTTTAAAGTAGGGTATCCTACATATAATTCCCTTTGAGGATTTCTGGCCACTTCCACTACCGCCTTTGCTGCAACTTCCGGCTCATAAATTTGCCCCATCGGTTTAGGCTTATTTTTCAAATAGCTTTTTACCCATCCAAATTGGGTAGTATTCATCGCAGGCATTTGTACCATGCTTAATTTGATATTACTCTTATCATGAATTAATTCTGAACGTAAGGATTCAAAAAAACCATGAATAGCGTGTTTTGATCCGCAATAGGCCGACTGCAGCGGGATACCCCGATAAGCGAGCGCAGAGCCTATCAGGATAATGCTGCCTTTATCTTTTGGAATCATTCTTTTCAATGCCGCATGAGTTCCGTAAACCTGTCCAAGATAGGTAGCGGCTGTTACATGCTCAAAATCTTTCATTTCCATTTTTTTAAACGGGCCGAAAACACTCAGCATCGCATTGTTGATCCAGATATCAATCGTTCCAAAATGATCTTCTATTTTTTGCGCGGCATTTTCCACTTCATCTGCAATACTTACATCTGCCTGTGCGATAAATCCGTGGCCGCCCAATTCTTCTACTTCGTCACATGCTGCCCGCAATCCATCTATGCCCCGTGCAATCAGCCCTACATTAGCGCCGTGCTTTGCAAATTCCCTAACCATTGCTCTTCCCAAACCTGCGGATGCACCGGCAATTACAACCGTCTTTCCTTTAAAATCTTTTTTCATCTTTTATTATTATTATTATTTTTTTTTGATAAAACTTTTATTCCTCTTCCATAATTCCCTCAAAAACCAAACCAGCCGAGAAAGCATATACCAAATGAAATAAAGCATCTTTGCCGATGGTTTCCACTGTTTCTTTAGTTACCGGCGGAGCTACTCTTAAATAAGGCAACATAAAAAGCTCATTACCCCAAACGGTTGCGAAAAAAGCAGAATTAGCTGCCAGGCCCTTTAATCCAAATAAACTTATCATTCCCCGTGCTATGCCGAGCGAAGTACCATATACCCAATGAATTTTATTGGAAACTTCATTTGTTTTACTTTCAGAAACCGGCTTTATATCCAGCGTTTCGCGTACCGCATTTACAGGCGTGTGGCTGGCTTTCCTGCCGGTAATTTTCATATCTATTTTTTGGCAAATAGTCATTACAATTGTTCCTGCCAGCCCGGCAATAAGGCCTACACCAATTGCAGCGCCGGTTTGAGCCAATATATTTTCATTTTTATTTTCTTTCATAATGTAAATTTTTATCTAAATGCAGTAAACACACATTTATAGTGTTTTCTTATTTTTCTTGTTCTTCGAAATCAATAAGCATCCAAACGCTACCAGTCCAATCACAGAAAGTGCTACAACTGCCCGCTTAACGGTTAGTCCTGAAGAGTGTAATTTCATATCATTCACATATCTTTTTTCCGGGTAATTTGTGGCTTCACTATTATCTCTTCCGTTCTCATGCAAGGCCATTTGCAGCACCTGGGCAATATGCATTCCTTCCCTATCCGTTAATTGTTCTATCTGTTCGC
This sequence comes from uncultured Chitinophagaceae bacterium, assembly GCA_963741705.1. GTDB lineage: Bacteria > Bacteroidota > Bacteroidia > Chitinophagales > Chitinophagaceae > Ginsengibacter. Next base: position 12,807 of record CAVUJE010000030.1, read on the forward strand.
GGCAACTGTATCCATCGGTGATAATGATGGTTTTTTTGTCTGCATTTCTTACGGCAGGAAGTAAAACCCTTTCCCCGGCTTTTATAGAAACTTCATATTTATCTCCTTTTAAATACCCGAAATACCCTGCCATTCCACAACATCCTGAGTCTAATACTTTATAATTTAAACCCATCTTGCCCAATAATTTTTCTTCGCTATCCATTTTAATAATGGACTTATGATGGCAGTGGCCATGAACTACCGCATTTCTTTTTAATTGTGGGATTTTAAAATCCGGGGCTTTCTTTTCAATGAATTCTGCAAAGGTGAAGGTTTGTTTTTTTAATCTTTTTGCATCCTCATTTGAGGGAAAAAGATCGCACAATTCATCGCGGAAAACTGAAACACAACTTGGCTCTAAACCAACTACCGGGGTGCCAGCTCTAATTTCATCGCGCAATGTATCCAGAATTTGAAGCAACATTCCCTTAGCAGCATCCAACATACCAAAATCATATAACGGACGCCCGCAACAGATAACTCTTTGGGAGATAATTACCTGGAAACCTGCAGCCTCCAAAACTTCAAGTGCCGCCACGAGGGTTTCAGGCTTAAAAAAATTATTCCAGGTATCTACCCATAAAATAACTTTTGGTTTATCTGATATTTGTTTTTGTTGTTTACCAAACCAATTTCTAAAAGTCTGCTGCGCGAATTTTGGAATGGTTCTTTTTTGAGTTACCCCTACAGAGGATTTCAAAATATTTCGTAATCCAGGTGCATGCGTTACAAAATTTACAACTCCCGGAATAACGGAAGCCAAACGTGACCACCAATAAATCCAACCAAAAGCAAAGGCGGAAGCTGGCCTTTGTTTTTTCTTATAATAGTGAGAAAGGAATTCTGATTTCAATGTTGCGATATCAACATTGACAGGACAATCTCCCTTGCAGCCTTTACAAGCCAAACATAAATCCAATGATTCTTTTACATACTCATCGCTCCAGCCGTCCTTTATTACATTTCCATTCAGCATTTCAAAAAGCAAATGCGCACGGCCCCGGGTACTATCTTTTTCTTCGCGCGTTACCATATAACTGGGGCACATCGTTCCTCCTTCATGCTGCCGGCAATTGCCAACGCCTACACAGCGTAATGTAGCCCGTGCGAAACTTCCCTTATCATCATCATCAAGGTAATGGAAATGCGTTTTTACAGCAGGCGGATTGTAACCGGTGCAAGCCTTAAATCTGCTAACTCTCCATAACTGTCAATCACTTTCCCCGGGTTCATCATCCATTGCGGATCCCAGATAGATTTAAAATCATGAAAAGCCTCCATGATTTCATCGCCATACATTATTTCAAGAAGACTTCCCCTGGATTGCCCATCGCCATGCTCGCCCGAAAGCGAACCCCCATATTTTACCACAAGATGAGAAGCTTCTATTGTAAATTTTTTATACTTTTCTATTCCAGCTTCAGTTACCATATCGAACGAAACACGGCAATGGATACAGCCCTGGCCAAAGTGCCCGTAAAGAGAGGGTTTGTATCCATATTTACTGAATAAGTCTCTCAGATCCTTTAAGTAATCTCCAACTTTTTCGGGAGGTACTGCAGAATCTTCCCAGCCGGGCCACATGTCTGGCAAATCCGGAACAAATGCGGTAGCGCCCAAACCTGATTCCCTGATTTCCCAAAGCTTTTGTTCTTGCTCATGGTCATCGAAAAGACTCATATTGGGTGGATTATCGGCTTTCTTAAATTCTTCCATTACTGCTTTACACTTATTGTCCGATTCGGTTTTGTCTTTCCCATCAAATTCTGCGAGCAACCAACCACCACCTTTTGGTAAGAGGGGAATATCATCAAGATTCAAACCTTTATTTTTCATATACTGTATCAACAAATCATCAAAACCTTCCAGCCCAATTGGCTTATGTTTCATGATTTGGGGACAAGCATGTCCTGCGGCATAAATATCCGGGAAACCCAAAACGAGTAGAGAACGTGCGCCAGGTTCGGGCATTAATTTCATTTCTGCTTCCAATATGACAACACAAGTTCCTTCAGAACCTACAATGGCTTCGGCCAAATTGAAACCTTGTTCCGGTAAAAGGGAGGGTAAATTATATCCCGATACACGGCGTGGAATTGGTGGAAATTTTTCGCGGATTTTATTCGCATGTTTGTTGGTTAAATCTTTTAATTGTTGATAGATTTCTGCTTTTCGGCCGCCTTCTTTTATTATTTTTTTAAACTCTTCATCGCTTGTCGGGCAACTTTTCATTTTGATGCCATCATAAGTAAGAATAGTAAGCGATTGGGTATTATCCGCGGTTCTTGCGCCGTAGCCATAAAATTGTGCCATCACAGAATGAATGCCACAGGAATCATTTCCCAACATTCCTCCAATAGCACAATGGCTGTGAGTTGCAGGGTCGGGGCCAAATGTCAGATTCGCTTCTTTCTGTGTGGCGTTACGCATTTCGTCTAAAACAATGCCCGGCTGCACTGTTACAGTTTTCTTTTCTTTATCAATTCTTAGTACTTTATTGTAGTACTTCGTCATGTCCATCACTACTGCTACATTGCAACATGCGCCTGTGAGGCTTGTGCCTCCACCCCTGCATAAAATCGGTGAATGATATTTTCTACAAATCGCAATGGTATTAATAATATCCTGTTCTGTTTTTGGAAGTACTACTCCTAAAGGAACCTGTCGGTAATTGGAGGCATCTGTAGCATATAAAGCTTTACTTCCATAATCAAAACGAACTTCACCTTCTATCTTAGAGAGTAATTCAGCTTCCATCGAAGATACATCTACAC
>CAVUJE010000031.1:0-7955 GCA_963741705.1 uncultured Chitinophagaceae bacterium
GGCTTTTGTACAGCTTCCTGCAATTATAGAATTTAATATAGACAAAATGAGCTGGGCTTTTTCTACAGGTGATGGTATAGATATTCTTTCTCTATGGAATAATGAAAAAATAGCAGGCAAAAATGTGAAAGTAGCTGTATTAGATTCCGGCGTAAACACAGGAATTACAGATATCATGCTGGCAGTTGAAGATAAAAACCTTGATATTAAAAGTTTTATCAAAGACGAAACTGTAGAAGACGACTTTGGCCACGGCACTTCATGCGCATCTATTATTAGTTCTCAAGGATCAGGACTTTATGGTGTATCTCCAAAAAGCCATCTTATTGTAGGAAAAATTTATAGTAATTCTGTTGGCCAAACTCCGGAAATATTATTATCAGCCTTGAAATGGGCTTGTGAAGACAGAAATGCCGATATCATTTCTTTGTCTTTTTCATTTCCTTATCTAAAAACCGAATCAAACGAAATACCATCAGAATACAGGGAAGTTGCTGATTATATTCAAAAAATGGCTACGCTTCAGAACAAATTATTTCTCGCCTCAATTGGAAATTTAGGTGAGAGTGCAAAAGAGTTCAATATGTTTCCGGCAAATTGTCCGGGTTGTATTTCGATAGGTGCGTTTGGTCATGATAGATTAACATGGAGCGGATCAGGTTGGAACACAAATATTAGCTTTCTTGCTCCCGGAGTTGATTTGAAAGGCTATAATCTTGAAGGTGAAAAAATTGTTTTACAGGCTGCAACAAGTTTTTCCTGTCCCTTTGCTGCCGGCACATTAGCAAATCTTTTGAGCTATTTTAAATCAAAAAATATTTCTTGTTCATCATCCGAATTTATCAGCAAATTAATTTTTGATCCGCCACCGGTAAATAACCCTCTTCAATGCGGCAAAGGAATTTTAAACCCTATCAAGTCCCTAAAAAATTTACAGCTATGAAAAAGGTATTATTATTTTCCATTCTGATCTCACTTCATTTAACCATGAAGTCACAGGTAGCTTATTACGATGCAATTAAACTGAAAGAAATATTTTCGAAACAAATGAGTCTTAACTCTTTTAAAGAGGCCAGCGATATTTTGGTTAATTATCTTCCACCAAAAGAAAATGGTAATACATTAGCCATGGTACAATTACAATTTGTCGCTAACCCTTTTATTCCTAAAGAATACACTCAATTTCCTATTCCCAATGCAGACGAATTTGCTGGTAAAACATCCCTCATGAGTGCATTCAATACACTTGGAGCTTTCGATGTCACCAACATCGCCGATGGCCTTGCACGCTTTCTCATTAAGCGGGGAAGAGAAGAATTGAATGTGGCTTTCTTTAACCAGTTAAAACAGTTTCTGAATGACGAAAAACATGAAGAATGCAAAGTGCTCTTTCCAGAAACTATTAGCCTTCTTGATAAAATCGATTCCTATAAATATGCGGCATTTTTAGAAAATTTAAGAACTGCTTTTCACACGGATCTGGATAATTTAATCATTCATTTGAACCAGGTAATTGATCTGCCAAAATATGAATCATTGATCGCTAACAATTCTGAAATTAAATTAGTTCTTGGAACAGCTAATATCGTAAGCGAACTTTCACAGGCAGGAAAAAGTATAAAGCCCGACAGTGTGATTAAACAACTGGCGGTTTTACCCTGGGGTTCTGTGAGTAAGAATCTGGAAAACTCTCTAAAATTTTTGAACCTGATTTCACAAAGTATAAGGGCCCATGCTGATTCTTCACATCCAAGCTGGGTTTCGTTGAGCGATTTAAATACCAATCTCTTTACTAATAGTATTACACTTCGTCTCTATTTGGGATTGCTTTATCAACAGGTCAGCACACAAAATATTACCTTTTATGGAAAGGATAAGAAAGATTCGATAAGAGTGGATACGCTTTTTTACAGGCAAAAAGCTAACATTTTCAAACTCACCGGTTTGATCCAAAACTTTTCATTGTTAGCCGATGATGTCCAAAATACTATCAGCGATTACAAAACAAAAAAGGAAAAAGGCACCTTAACTAATGATGACAACTACACTTATATCAGTAAAGCAATAAATATCATTAATTATGGTTTTACAGTGGTACCCACCACTTTTAAAATTCCGGATGTTTTAAAAGCTGACATCATCAATGATAAATATATTGCTGTAGCCAGAAATGCCAATGAATTGTATAAAAATATTTATACCAAAAATTATAACAGCGCCGTACTGAATGTTTGTTCCATTTTAGATTCTTTATTCCCTGATGATAAAAACAAAAAATTTATTGCAGGTATTTTAAAATATGGAAATTTTATGGCTTCGGTGGTTAAAGCTGAATCTCCGGAAGAAGTTCAATCTGCTATTGAAGCGTCAGCCCTTCCTGCGGGTAGTTCATCCATTAAAAAGAACAGCGCTTTCAATATTTCATTGAACGCCTACATAGGAGGATATTTTGGACGGGTAAATAGTAACGCAAATGATATGGATGGAAATAATTCCAAAGTAGGCGTTACAGCGCCTGTGGGCCTGGCTTTCAGCCTTGGTTTGGGTCATTTTAAAAATGGTTCTTCCCTTGGTGCATTGAGCCTTTACGGAACTCTGATAGATGTGGGCGCGATAGCCGGATATCGTTTGAATAATGACAGTACTGCCTTAGATCAAAAAGTGACCTTAGGGGATATTTTTACTCCCGGTGGTTACCTGGTGTATGGGATCGGATTGCCTTGGCTTTCTTATGTGCCGCTTTCAATTGGTTATGGATGGCAATACGGCTCTAAATTATACATTAAGGAAGGTAATAAAATCGGCATTTCAACAAGTTCAAGATGGCGGAGCAATTGGTTTGTTGCTATTGATATTCCATTAGCGAATTTCTGGACAAAGAGTTATAGGAAATAGAAAGTTCTCACTATCATTTTAAATCTATTGCTTTTCTTTTGCTGGGCTGAGCAAACTAAAGAGTAGTGAAAAAATTCATAAGTAATAAACATAAAAAATATGCCCACTGCTCCCCAAACCAACCCCACATTCCACATCGGTCTCACCATGGCCGGAGCCGGATCTGCAGGATGCTATACCGGTGGCGTTATGGATTATCTTTTTGAAATCCTGGACATGTGGGAAAAAGCGAAAAATAAAAACCTGCCCGGATTTGAAGAATGGTTCGATGCGATTCCTCAACACAGCGTGATGATCGATGCCATGGGCGGCGCTTCTGCCGGTGGCATGACCACGATCATGTCTGCTATTTATGGGTTAGATGGCAGGATAAACCCGGTAACAGATCCTTCCGTTATTGGCGGCAAAAAAGATAATATTTTTTATGATAGCTGGGTAAACCTGGATGATGATCCGGATGGAAAAGGAGCAAAAACATTAGCCAAAGCATTTAAAAATGATGATTTGAATGACAACAAGTTTGTGTCTTTGCTCAATTCAAAAATAATAGATGATATAGCCGACAATGCGCTTACGGTTGAGGGAAACATTACGGAACAGGTAGATAAACTTCCTTCCTGGTTTTCAAAAGATATGGATTTATTGTTGTCGCACACAATGCTCCGTGGCATTCCGTTAAGCATTAATTTTTCCAATGATAGCGATACTGTAAAGGGCGTTCAGGGAATTGAATATAATACTTTCGAGCACTTCATTGTATCCCAATATAAGCTGAACAACGGCGTTAAACCTAATGCCAATTTCTTATGGCTGAATCCGTATGAAAAGCCATTCTGTGATATCATGTCGCTGACTACCAAGGCCACAGGCGCTTTCCCCGTTGGATTAAAATTCAGGGAAGTGGATCAGACTATTTTTACAGATGACTACATAAAAGCGGTTACCGAGAGAATCATCTATAACCGTTTCGGGCAAGTGGAAAATATTACACCGCCAAACTGGGACAACTTTCCTTCGCCATTTGATTTCGTTACTGTTGACGGAGGCGCCATCAACAACGAACCTTTTGGCGAAGTGATGGGAATTTTAAAACATCGCTATAATGAGTGTTACGAAAATGGATATCCAAATTATGGAGTGGTGATGATTGATCCTTTTCCCGATACCGTGGATAAAGATGATATATACAAATCTCCTGCGGATTTATTTTCGGTGGTGCCTGCTATCATTAACACTTTGTATGAACAATCAAAAGTGAAGAAGGCAGATCTTGTAGAAGCTTCTCTGAGTCCGTATTACAGGTCAGAGATATATCCAACAAAATCCATTTCAGAAACCGAGGTAGAAGCTCACCCGATTGCGTGCGGTACTGTTTCTGCTTTTGGAGGTTTTTTGGATATCGAATTCAGGCATCATGATTTTTTCCTGGGCCGCGACAATGCAAGAAATTTTTTTAGGCATTACTTTGCTTTTGAATATAAAAAAGATAGCGCGAATCCATCTGCCAATATCATTCACCCTATTCATCAATCGTGGACGGATGAAATGGTTGAGGCATTTAAACAGACCGGCCCGGATGGCAAAACCTATCTGCCTATCATTCCTGATATGAATTTATTAAAGGAAAGAAAGAACGGTAAAGAAAAAAATAAATGGGATTATTCGGTCAAAGCCAGGCCAATGTATGATCCCACGGCTTTGTTTGACCAAAGAGGAGCCATGGAAGACCGGTTTGAAAAAATTCTCGACATCATAAAGGCAGTTTTGGTTAGTAAAAATGCCTCTACCAAAAATACAGAGACAGGAAAGTGGATGGATAAATATTATCACAGCACCTGGTTCGACAGGGTAAAAGGCTTTCTGTTCAACAGGGTATTAACCGGCGGATTTAACGCGTCAAAGCCGGGCCTTGCACGTAACGTAGCAGAGTTGGCCGTGAAATGGGTTTTGACAGACCTGGATGAAAAAGGTTTTTTGAAAAAAGTTGAAGACGTTCAATAGTTGACTCCTAAACAGTTTCTTGCTGGTTCATGAATAACAAATCTTCATAACAAGTTATATTTCTTCACCCTCTAAATTATTTATCATGCCATTCTTCGATTTTCACATCCACCCCACTTTGAAGTCCCTGTTTTCTGAAAATGACCCAAACGGCCAATTTAAAAAACACAGCCCCTGGACACCGTTAGACAGGAGTAAAATTCCTTTTCTACTAAAATGCTGCACTGAATTTCCCTATATACTTCAGTCCCAGGGTAACCTCGCGCAATTGGCTGCTTCTGATTGCAACCTCGTTTGTGTGGCTTTATATATGCCTGAAAAAGATATGCTGACTGCAGATTTGTTGCAACAAAGTACCAAAGGGCCGTTAGGAATTTATCTCCAGCAACACAAAATGGATGCGCTCTTGAATGGAAATCCTTACCAGCTTTTGAGATCAGATGACTGGCCAACACTGACAGATGCGGTGCAATTTGGCATTACCAACAAAAGAGTTAAGGTCATAAGAAAAAGAAGTGATTATGATGAAAATGACCTTTCCACTATTCATGTGGTTTTTTCAGTGGAAGGTTGTCATACGCTCTCCTCTCTAATCCAAAATTTTGATGTGGATGCCATCATAAGCAATATTGACGACCTGCGAAGCAATGTCGCGCTTTTGTCCATTAACCTGACGCACATGGAACAATCGCCGCTTTGCAATATGGCTTATGGAATGCAATTTTTAAGCAATGAAGGCTTTCGTCCTACGGGATTTAAAATCGAAGACGAAGGCATCAGGGTATTAAAACATTGCTATGAAAATAAAATTTTGATTGACGTAAAGCACCTTAGTCTTGGCTCCAGGCAACACCTATATGATTTACGGCGCTCGCCGGAATTTGTTGATATCAAACAACCTATTGTATGTACTCATGCAGGCTTCACGGGCATATCCGTAAAAGAAATTCCGGATTATCTTTTTGCCTTCCGGGATTTTGCAAAAAAAGGTTATACAGTTTTCTGGCAGGGAAAACCGGTAAAATATGGAGATTCACCGCGTCCAAGTTTCAATGCATCAAGCATCAATTTGTATGATGAGGACATTATGGAAATACTTCAATCAGGAGGAATGATAGGCCTGAGTATGGACAAGCGCATTTTGGGATACCAGGAATTTGAAAGAGAAACCAACGGCCGCGATGATTTTCCTTTAGAAACAGAATACATTTCCAACAAAGAGAAGACAATATTTTTAGGTACCGGTAAAGTGACCATCAGTAAGGCTTTTGCCAATTCGGAGAAAGTCATGAATTGGGATGAAATAGATGAAGGGGGTGTGGTAAATCCAATGATGAGTGATTATCACCTGAAACATTTTATGGCGCATATAGTACATGTGATAGCGCTGGCTCAAAAAAATAATTATGATGTGATGACTGCGTTAAACCAGCTTTGCATCGGCAGTGATTATGATGGCCTTATTAATCCTGTCTGGTTTTGTGAAACTGCCAACAGCCTGCAACATTGTAAATCTGAGTTTGAAGATAATTTTCTTGCATTTGCTAAGAAGTCCAGGATAAAGTTGCCTGATGGTTTTGACGTAAAAGTATTTTCCCAAAAACTCTTTTTTGAAAATGGGAGAGATTTTGTGATGAACCGGTTGGATATTATAAATGCATGATGGTTTTAAAGGAAAGGAATAATGGAGTTTTGTTACGAAACAGGATTGAACTTTTTAAATAACAACATACAAAACCAGTAAACTAACATTTAAGCAGTTTTTTTATTTCGGGGAATTTTTAATAGAACACTGAAGAAAGATTTTTTATTCTGATTATTATATAACTCAAAATAAAAATTCATGGAATTTGTTGGTTTACTGTTATATCAAAAAATATTAATCCATGAAAAAGCTAATTCTATTTACATGCTTATTCCTGATAGCGGAATATAATTTAAAAGCGCAAAAACAAAAACTCACTTTATTTGAGACAATAAAACAATTAGTTCCTGATTCAACAGGTAAGCAGAACCTGGGTAACTGGAACAGCCTGCTTGCTAACAAATCAATTACGCAATGGTTCGGGAATTTATGGTGCGGCGGAGCAACTTGCAGTATCAATGGAGCTATAGCAATATTGCCTGACAAAAATCTTGAGGGCTCGGATGAAACCAACACCTGGGCATTTTCTGCAATGGGCCAAAGACAGGGTATGATTACCTGGAAATTTCTGCAGTGTTTGTGCATTTTACCGGCCAGTTAAACCAGGTAACTGATATATTATTTGCCGGCCTGAATTATAAGGCCGCGGTATATAAATTTTGTAAAAAATATTCTTATGCCATTTTCACTTTGCAATTGCCGGGGAAACAAAAAGTGTGGCTTAAGTTTTTCAATGCAACAAGTAATAAGGGTAGCGTTACCGCTACATTTAATATATTCCTGACAGAGAATGCGAGATTACCTTATGAAAGCTGTAAATAAATCAACCCAAAAAAATCTAAATACTTATCAGCATTTTTAGCGGGGGTCCCAATTCTATGTTGTCACCTATTTCATGCATATAACTAAAAATTCATCATCCTGTTGCTAAACATTTCGGCTTTATTCAATGGCGTTCCTGTTGCTAAATGCAATTATTAATTTCACTCCATCCTGTACAAGCCACATTGCCTTAAAACCATCAAATCATTAATCAAATCCGATACAGAATCAAAGAAAATTAATGATCACATAATAAGGAGGTGGTGGTCATTTGTAAGGTAAAGATCAATTTGACAAGGGTTTTCCATGAAAATTATCGGGGTTTTCCATGTTTTAGAAGGAGGTTTTCCCTTGATCTAAAGGCATGACGAATTGATAACTTTAGGCTCTCAACGAAATTTGGATAACGTTAAATCATCCAATCAAATAGAGGTTTTAAATTAGGTAGGTTTTTCCACTTAGAGAAATAAGTTGAAAAATTAAGAATTAAGAAATTATCGGGACGCAGCTAACAGTGATTATTGAAATTTAAACTTTATAACTACTATAGAAACAGCCCTGATCAGGAAAAAATAGCAAAAACTGAACTTCT
>CAVUJE010000032.1:0-63121 GCA_963741705.1 uncultured Chitinophagaceae bacterium
GCTCTTTCAAATTCATTTTTCAACGAAAGCCTTATCATGTCTGAAAAATCTTTAGGAAACGCATTAGCGATGACGCTTATTACGCCTTTAGAACCACATGCGACCAAGGGAAGAGAAATATGGTCATCGCCGCTGACAAACAGAAAATCTTCTGGCATATTTTTTAGAATATGCATACACTGAATCATATTCCCACTCGCTTCTTTAATTCCCTGGATTTTTTCACATTCATTTGCCAGGCGCAAGGTAGTTTCAGCAGTGATATTGCTTCCCGTTCTGCCAGGCACATTATATAAAATAACCGGCAAAGGCGATGCTTCAGAAATGGCTTTGTAATGTTGGAAAATACCTTCCTGTGAAGGCTTGTTATAATTAGGGCTTGAACTTAAAATAGCCGTAATATTTTCCAGGTTAAAATCTGCAAAATGATCGATAATTTCTTTAGTATTATTTCCACCAATACCTAAAACCAAAGGAATACGGTTACCTATTTTTTTTGAAGTAAAATCCACGATTTCAGTTTGCTCCTTTTTAGAAAGTGTCGGCGTCTCTCCGGTTGTTCCAAGAGACACGATGTATTCAACGCCATTGTCAATTAAAAAATCAATCAATTTTGCTAATGAATCAAAATCTACTTCGCCGCCTTTATTAAAAGGAGTTATAATTGCCACACCCGTGCCCGTAAGTTTATTTATTAGAGACATTTTTATAGTTCGTAGTTTTTAGTTCGTATTAGTAGTTTTAAATCAAATAATAATATTTAATTTATTCATCCCAGAAGCCCATTTTATTAAATTTATTAATTCGTTGCTTTATCCTTTTATCAGGATCTATTTTTTCAAGGCTACGGATGATGGGTTTGATATAAGCTTTTAAATTTGCGGCTGCCTCATCATAATTCCAGTGAGCGCCACCAAGCGGTTCAGGAATAACACCATCTACCAAACCAAATTTGAGCATATCTTCTGAAGTGAGCTTTAATTGCTCTGCCGCTATTTCTTTTTGTGCCCAGCTTCTCCAAAGAATAGAGCTGCAATTTTCAGGAGAAATAACTGTGTACCACGAATTTTCCAGCATCAAAACTTTATCGCCCACGCCAATTCCCAGCGCTCCACCGCTGGCCCCTTCTCCAATAACCACGCACACAACAGGGACTTGTAAACGAAACATCTCGTAAATATTTCTTGCGATAGCCTCTCCCTGCCCGCGCTCTTCTGCTTCCAGGCCTGGATAAGCCCCCGGAGTATCGATAAAAGTTATAATAGGTTTATTAAATTTTTCAGCCAGTTTCATCAGGCGCAATGCCTTGCGATAACCTTCAGGATTGGCCATCCCAAAATTTCGCATCTGGCGCATTTTTGTATTCGTTCCCTTTTGATGGCCGATCACCATGACGGTTTCACCATCCAGTTGCGCGAAGCCTCCAATCATGGCCTTATCGTCCCTCACGTTCCGATCGCCGTGTAATTCCAGGAAATTGGTAAACATTTTTAAAATATATTCCAAAGTGTAAGGCCTGTCGGGATGGCGGCTCAATTGTACTTTTTGCCAGGGTGTAAGATTTTCAGTTATTTCTTTTCTCTTCTGAAGAATGTTTTGTTCAAGCTCATTAATGATCGTTTTATAGTTTTCCTTACCTGTTTTTAAAGCGAGTTTTTGGTTCTCTTCAATCTGGTCGTAAAGTTCTTTTATGGGTTGCTCAAAGTCGAGAAACTGTCGTGCCGGTGCTGCCATTTTATGTAAAAAAGTTTTATAAATGAATAACCTTAAATCCTGTTTACTTTTTTTCGGGCGATAAAGTTAAGGCGTCCGGATTAAATGGGAGGCAAAACGTTTTTTTTAGAAATAGAATAGCAATTAGTTTAGATAAAATGAGCAATAAGAATCCTGCATATTTGTTTGTTCACTATAAAACATCGCGAACTGAAGCATTTGAAACAACATGAATTAGAACTTGTATTTGAGAGATACAGTTTCATGTAGCAATTTTACAATCTCGTTAAAATATTATAAATAAATAATTTTGTAGGAAACTTTTGCAAATGTCTCAAACATTTTGGTTACTCCACAATATTTTTCCTGCGACAATTTTACAGCTTTCTCTACTTTTGGCTCGTCTGCCTTATCTACTTTTATCGTATAATTTACGATTACTTCATCATAAATAGCCGCTTCTTCGTCCGTAAGATGAGCATCTACTTTTAAAGAAAGATTGGAAAAATTTACACGCATTTTATTTAGAATTCCAACCACATCGAGGCCTGTGCAACCAGCAAGAGAAGCCAACATAAGTGCTTTGGGCCGCGTGCCCAGGTTTTTTCCGCCACGCGTTTCATCTGTATCTATTTCGATTCTGTGGCCATTTATATCAGCAGTAAAATTCATACCTCCTTTAAAAACTGCATTAATTGAAGAATTTGCCATTATAGTCTGTGGATAATTGTAAGCTAAAAATATGTTTAAATGTATGATTTTACCGCCTCAGAAATTTGCGAAGAACTCATTGCCCCCGATTGCCTCCATAAAACTTTACCTTCTTTAAAGAGAATTAAAGTTGGAACACCCTGGATATTAAATTGCTGCGCAGTCGCCGCGTTCTTGTCAATATCTATTTTTATAACCCTCAATTTACCTGTATTTTTTTGGGCAAATTTCTGCAATTCAGGCGCCATCATTTTGCAGGGTCCGCACCATACAGCATGAAAATCAACCAAAACCGGTTGTGTGCTTTTTATTATTTCTCCAAAAGTTTCCATGCTAAGATATTAACATAAATTGTGCCCTTTTAAAGTTGGCAGTTCTTAGTTATAAAATGTCAGTCAAAATAAAATCAAGTATAAAATTGGTTTAACTGTAACTTTTTAGCTTTAGTATTTAGCTTTGAGTTTTTAGCATTCAGAATTCAATTTTATTTTTTCAATAAGTTTATCTTTATTACCTTTGCCGTCCGAAAAAATAGATCATTATGGCCAGAGTATGTCAGGTAACAGGAAAAAGACCCATAACAGGGAATACTGTTTCACATTCAAATATAAAAACACGCAGAAGGTTTCTTCCTAATTTGCAGAAAAAAAGATATTTTCTTGCAGAGGAAAACAAATGGATTACTTTAAAATTATCTTCTGAAGCCATCCGGACTATTAATAAAAACGGGCTTTACACTGTAGTAAAAGAAATGCGTTCAAAAGGCGTGAAGATCTGAATGTGCTGATTTGCTAATTAGCTAAGGCTAATTGGTGGAAATCATTATCATATTAGCATATTATTACATTATTAAATTAAGAAAATGGCAAAGAAAGGAAACAGGGTTCAGGTAATTTTAGAATGCACAGAGCACAAAGCTTCCGGGCAGCCAGGCACCAGCCGTTATATTACCAAAAAAAATAAAAAGAACACACCTGAACGTTTGGAATTGAAAAAATTCAATCCCATTTTGAAAAAAGTAACCGTTCATAAAGAAATTAAATAATTGGCTAATTAGCTAATTCGATAATTAGCCGATGGAATTAGTCAGCACATTGGCATACTAGCACGTTAAAAAATTAAAAAAAATGGCAAAGTCAGCAAAAACCGCGATAAAAACCAAAGACCAGAAGGCAATAGCAGATGCTAAAAACTGGACCAAAGTTGTTCGCACCGTTCGCAGTCCCAAAACAGGATCATATACTTTTAAAGAATCTATTGTCCACAAAGACGAGATCAAAGCACATTTGGGAAGTTAATAATCCCTGTTTAAATTTTTATTAAAGCTATCCTGCATTATCGCGGATAGCTTTATTTATTTTTACCATTTTAATAATTTTTTATGGGATTGTTTGATAAAATATTCGGGAAAAAAGAACAGAAAGAAAGCCTTGATCAGGGATTGCAAAAAACCAAAGAGGGGTTTTTTGATAAGATTACGAAGGTGATTGCCGGAAAAAGTACGGTCGATGAAGAAGTACTTGATGATTTGGAAAATGCATTAATAAGCGCAGATGTGGGAGTTGATACTACCGTGAAAATCATTGACGGCATTGAAGCAAGAGTAGCTAAAGATAAATATGTAAATACCAGTGAGCTAAATAAAATTTTAAAAGAAGAGATTCAATCCATTTTAGTGGATGCTCCCCAGGACACTTCTTATATTAATTACGAGCTTCCTTCGGGACACAAACCACATGTTATTTTGGTAGTTGGGGTAAATGGCGTTGGAAAAACTACAACAATTGGAAAACTGGCTCATAATTTTTCCCTGGCGGGAAAATCAGTATTACTCGGAGCGGCAGATACTTTTCGCGCAGCGGCGGTTGATCAATTGAACATCTGGAGTGAAAGAACGAAAGTGCCCATCGTAAAGCATGCTATGGGTTCTGATCCCAGTGCAGTCGCCTTTGATGCAGTTCAAAGTGGAATTGCAAGAAATGCTGATTTAGTAATCATAGATACTGCAGGAAGGTTGCATAATAAACTCCATTTAATGGATGAACTTAATAAGATAAAAAGATCTGTAAACAAAGCATTGCCAAATGCACCGCATGAAGTTATGTTGGTTTTGGATGGAAGCACCGGGCAAAATGCATTGGAACAGGCCAAACATTTTACTGCAGCTACAGAAGTTTCTGCATTAACCATTACTAAATTAGATGGGACCGCAAAAGGCGGAGTAGTTTTGGCAATTGCCGATCAGTTTAAAATTCCGGTTAAATTTATTGGAGTTGGAGAAAAAGCAACTGATCTTTTGGTTTTTGATAAAAAAGATTTTGTGGACAGTTTATTTGGCGGAGTGAAATAGGTGCCTCATCCCAACCCTTCTCTAAAGGAGAAGGAGACTCTTTATCATAAAAAAATAAAGATTCTGAATATTTATTCGTTCACTATATTCTGATAGCGTGAAGGAATCCGTGAAAACCTGTGTAGCCCGTGGCAAACAAAATTAAAAATGAAAACAAAAAATAAAAAGGACAAAGTCAATATTATCACACTTGGCTGCAGCAAAAACATGGTGGACAGTGAAGTTCTGAGCGGACAATTAATAGCTTCAGACTTTGATGTTAAGCATGAAAGTAAAAAGCTGGATCATAATATAGTCGTGGTAAATACTTGCGGATTTATTGATTTGGCCAAAGAGGAAAGCATCAATACCATCCTGGAACAGGTAGAATTAAAAAAGCACGGAAAATTAGACAAGGTCTATGTTACAGGTTGTTTGAGCGAACGATATAAACAAAACCTTGAAGAAGAAATTCCTGAAGTAGATGCTTATTTTGGCACAATGGAACTGCCTTTTTTATTGAGAAAGTTCGATGTAGATTATAAAGCAGAATTGGTTGGTGAAAGATTATTAAGCACGCCTAACCATTATGCGTACCTGAAAATAAGCGAAGGTTGCAATCGAACCTGCGCTTTTTGTGCTATACCGCTGATGCGTGGAAAACATATAAGCCGCCCGATAGAATCTTTGGTCGCCGAAGCTGAAAAGCTGGTATCACGTGGGGTAAAAGAAATTATGTTGATCGCTCAGGAGCTGACATATTACGGATTGGATATTTACAAAAAAAGAGAATTGCCAAGATTGCTTCATGCGCTCGCAGATATTCCTGGCCTGGAATGGATCAGGTTGCATTATGCTTATCCCTCAAAATTTCCAATGGAAATTATTGATGCCATGAAGGAGAGAGAAAACATTTGCAATTATCTTGATATGCCCTTGCAACACGCTAGTAACAGAATGCTGAAAGCAATGAAGAGGCGAATCACAAGAGAAGAAATGGAGGATATTATTGGCGAAATAAAATTTAAGATCCCCAACATTTGCTTAAGAACCACGTTGATTGCAGGTTTCCCTGGTGAGACACAGGATGATGTAGAAGAATTAAAAGGCTTTTTACAAAAAATGGAATTCGATCGCGTTGGTATTTTCACTTACTCCCACGAAGAAAATACCTCTGCCCATAATTTAGAAAACAATATTCCGGAAGAAGAAAAAGAAAGGCGTGCACAGGAAATTATGGAAGTGCAGCAGGAAATTTCTTTTCAGAAAAACGAAGAAAAAGTCGGAAAAATATTCAAAGTAATTGTTGATAAAAAAGAGGCCGGCAAATACCTGGGCCGCACAGAATTTGATAGTGTAGAAGTAGATAATGAAGTAATCATTAATCCCGAAAAGAAACTAATTCCCGGAGATTTTGTAAACGTCAAAATCACGAAGGCTTTTGATTATGATTTGGAAGGAGAAGTGGTTTAATCAGAGTAGTTATTTTGTATATTTGATAAATACGATTTATGTCTGAAGTGTCATTAAAAATATTTAAGGAAAGGAACCTTCCACTCTCGCTAAGATTTTAATGGAAGTAGAGCCGCTTACGGAAAAAGAAAAGAAGATCATGTTGAAACAAGTTAGAATGAGAAAAGCTCTTCTGATGGCTGAAAAGTTGAAAGGATCGGTTAAGCCAAACAAATTTAAAATTTCTGAGATTATTGCCGAACAAAAGGCAATGCATAATGAAAGAAAAAAATGAGTCAAAATAATTTTGTGATTGACGTTAATATATACATCAGTTACATTTTAAAAGACAAACTTGATGAGCTTTTTCTTTTCGTGTTAGACCGGGAATTTGAAGTTTTTATTTCAATTGCATTAGAAAATGAACTCAATGATGTATTACAACGTAATAAGTTCAAAAAATATTTGACAAAACCCGTCACTGAATTTGTAAATGCTGTTCATCAATTTGGTAATCTGATTCAACCCAAAAACATTAAAAACAGAAAGCCCTGATCCAAAAGATAATTATCTGTTTATTTTAGCTTCAGCTACCGGATTTACTATTGTTACAGGTGATAAGCCTTTAATAAAATTGGAAAAGTTCACCAGTTCCAGTCATCTCTCTTGCTTCATTTTTGCAATTGGTGAAAAATTAAATATATAAATCACATTTTATACTTCTTCCTCAGATCACTTCTCAGTTGATGCAAAGGCTCGCTGATGCCCACTTTATAAATATGCGGATTATTAAAACGCTTATGTTCTTCCGGGAGTTGTTGTAATCTTTTCTGAACAAATTGAGCTACATATTCGGGTTTATCATTTTGCAACAATGACTTCCCGTTTTCCATTACATTCTTCAATAAAGGGGTTGCCATTTTTGTATCAAGGTTCATACTTTTTTCAATGTCATAAGGGTGGATCATTTTGGAGGGAACCTGATCTTTCTCAAGGCCAATTGCATCCGCAACAAAAGCACCCGAATCATCAGCAAAACGATATACCTGTTTAACTCCCGGAAGAGTAACCTTTTGAAGATTCTCGGATAATTTCAGTTTTGGTTCGCCGTCAATTTCCGCTAATTTATAAACGCCATCCAGGGCGGCATCCGGTTGTCCGGTTGCAAGACTGGTTCCAACGCCAAACGAATCAATAGGCGCTTTTTGCTCCAATAAACTTTTAATTAAATATTCATCAAGTTGATTGGAAACTATAATTTGTACATTTTCAAAACCGGCATCATCCAACTGTTTCCTCGCCTTTTTTGAAAGATAGGCAAGATCGCCGCTATCAAGCCTGATTGCATTTAATTGTTGACCTCTTTTCTGCATTTCTTTTGCCACAATGATTGCATTCGGAATACCGCTCTTTAATGTATCGTAAGTATCAACGAGAAGAGTACAATTTCCAGGTTCTGCTTCCGCAAATTTTCTAAAAGCGGTCAGCTCGTTCTCCTGGCTTTGAATGAAAGAATGCGCCATAGTACCAACAGCTTTGATGTCATATTTTTTGGCTGCCAACATATTGGAAGTACTGTTAAATCCTCCGGCTATGGCCGCCCGTCCGGCTGTAATTCCACCAAGGCCCTGGGCTCTTCTTAAACCAAACTCACTGAGATATCTGTCGCCTGCAGCGTAGCGAATGCGCGATGCTTTTGTAGCGATGAGCGATTGAAAATTGAGATAATTTAACAACAAGGTTTCTATTAATTGTACCTCAGCCAGGCCACCATGCACGGTTAATAAAGGTTCGAGAGGAAATGCTACTTCCCCTTCCTTTATAGAGCGAATAGTACCTTTAAATCGAAATGCTTCCAGCCAGGATAAAAAATCTTTATCAAACCCTTGTTTACTCAGCCAGTCAATTTCGTCTGAAGAAAAATGAAGTGTTTCTATTATTGGTAATAGTTCGCCAAGTCCGCAGAAAATAACATACCCTCCTTTAAACGGGAGTTTTCTAAAAAAATAATCGAAATATGTTGGAACATCCTGCCTTTCTTCTTTAAAATAAGCGGCTGCCATTGCGAGTTCATACATGTCGGTATAAAGTCCTGAATTGGTATTGATCGTAAATTTATTTATATCAGCCATAGCTAAAATTTTGAATTTTATATCGGTTAAGAATTAACTAATCGCACTGTAAATTCAATTTTATTAAACCAGTTTTTTAGAATAAAATATATTTTTTCCTTTTAACAAATGTTCAAACTTAACCTATTTACCGGTTCTGCTGAAGTCTGCAAATAGAGAGGGCAACGATTTCAATTATTATTACCTAAATCAAAATGCTTTTCAGCCATCTCCCGTATATTATCTCCGATGGCCAAAGATGCTGTAGCGGCGGGCGAAGGTGCGTTCAAAACATGAATGCTTGTGTCGCGATATTCAATCCTGAAATCATCGCGAGTGTCTCCATCTTCGCTAAGCAACATCGCTCTGACGCCAGACCGGCCAGGTTTTATATCATCCATGGTTAATGATGGCACCAGCCGTTGCAAGGTTTTCAAAAATAATTTTTTAGAAAACGCACGGCGATACTCATTGATTCCAAATTTAATGTTTTGAAAAAATAATTTCCAGGTTCCTTTGTAGGTAAGCGCATCAATGGTGTCTTTCCAATTAAAATCTGTTTTACCATAACCTTCTCTTTTAAATGTAAAAACTGCATTAGGTCCACATTCAATTTCACCATTGGTCATTCGTGTAAAATGTACGCCCAGAAATGGGAAATCAGGATTAGGAACAGGGTATATCAGGTTTTTTATTTTATGCTTTGCCTGCTCTGTCAGCTCATAATAATCGCCACGAAAACCAACCACCTTTTCTTTTACATTCACATGATCTTTGTAAGCTAATCTATCTGCCTGCAATCCTCCACAGAAAATCGTGTATTTGCTACGATATGTTTTTTTATTAGTAGAAATAATATTGATCTCGTTTTCTTTTTCAAAAGAAATTGCTTCTGTGTTCAACGCCAGTTCACTTTTCGGGTTAATAGATAAAGCAATTTCAACCATTTTATCTGTTGCTTTTACATAATCAATAATGCCAGTACATGGAACCCAAATGCCCGCTATTCCGACACAAAATGGTTCGTGTTCTTTAATTTGATCGGCATTTATTTTCTCAATTCCTTCGATTCCATTCTGCAATCCTATTGCAAAAATTTTATCGAGATAAGGAATTTCTGATTCATCTACAGCAACAACAACTTTTCCACAAACATCATAAGGAATATCATTTTCTTCTGCGAATTTTACCAAAGCTTTTCTGCCTTCCACACAATTTTTTGCTTTTAATGAACCAGGTTTATAATAAAGCCCTGAATGCATCACGCCTGAATTATTTCCTGTTTGATGAAAAGCAAGCCGCGATTCCTTTTCAATCAAAATAATTTTTAAAGAAGGATGATGTTTTTGCAATTGATAAAATGTAGCTGCGCCTACAATTCCGCCTCCTATGATAGCGATGTCAAAAATTTCTTTTTCCAATATCTAAATTTAAAATTAGCGGTATTTGTTTGTTTACTATAAAAGGATGAAAACCCTTTCCATGCAAAAATAAATCTTCTCATTTATTGCCTTTGAGAAATCTATTAATCAAATTTTAAAACCGTAACTTTCTTTCAATAAAATGAGTTTTTATGTTTCATTCTTATGAAGAAATTGCAGATGCAGAATTAAAAAAGTGGCAAAAAAAAATGTTGCGAAGGCCTTCTTTGTTTAATAAGCTTTCAAAAAAAATTCAAATAAAAATCAATTCATGGATTCCTGAAAAAGTGCATAAAGGTATAACTACCGTAATCAAACAAATGATCAAAGGTGTTTTGTTTGGCGCTAAATACACCACTGCAAAACCTTTGATGAACATGAGCTTGCTGGTTCGGGAGAATATGGTTCGCAAAAAAATAGAAAATTATAAAAAGACAGCGGCAGTTGAAGGAGGCGTCACCGGCGCAGGTGGGATTTTACTGGGCTTTGTTGATTTTCCTGTTCTTATTGGAATCAAAATAAAATTATTGTTTGATATCGCGGTGCTTTATGGTTTTGATATCAATGATTATAAAGAAAGAGTTTACCTGTTACACATTTTTGAACTTGCTTTCTCCAGTGATTCTCACCGGCGTGATGTTTATTTGGAAATGATTGATTGGGAAAACAAAAACAAAGAATTACCTGAAGATATTAATCAATTTGACTGGAGAAATTTTCAGCAGGAATACCGCGATTATTTAGACATTGCAAAAATGGCGCAGCTCATACCTGTAATTGGGGCTCCTATTGGTTTTGTTGTAAATTACCGGTTAGTAAAAAAATTGGGGATTACGGCGATGAATGCTTACAGAATGAGATTGATAAACACATCTGATTTTATATAACGTTTTAGAATACACGAAAATATTTTATTGCTATTAGAATTAAAATAATTTTTATCTGCACCGATTTTTTATAATTTTAGGTCTTCAAAAATTGAAACTATGCCATCGCAAACTAATTGGCCTGAAGCGGTCAAACCTCTGATAAAAAAATATAAAGGCAAAAAACATCCTCTTGATTATGAAAATACTTACCAACTTTTGGTTGGGGTGATTTTATCAGCGCAGGATTCGGACAAGCATATTAATCAACTTGCGCCGGAATTATTTACGGCCTACCCTAACATGGAAACTCTTTCCCATGCAACCCCGGAAACTTTATTTCCTTTCATTGGTTCAGTTCGTAATCATGCCAACAAAACAAAATGGCTTATTTCTCTTGCGCAAAAAATAAAAAACGACAGTAATATCCCCCTCACGCTTGATGAACTTACAGAGCTTCCGGGCATCGGAAGAAAATCAGCCAATGTGATCAAGCGGGAAGCCGGAGCGCCTGCAGAAGGCGTCGTTGTGGATCTTCATGTAGTACGTGTAGCTCCAAGATTAGGAATTGCTTCCGGAACTGATCCCAAAAAAATCGAAAAACAAATCATGGAAGCATTGCCTCAAAAAGAATGGGATGCAGGAATGGCTATGTCTTTTTTGGGCAGGGAAATTTGCAGGCCGACACCAAAGTGTGAGATTTGTTTGATGAAAAAGGATTGCAATTATTATCATACAGTCTTTTTGAAATCACAGTAAAGCAACAATTAAAGCAAATTTTTATTTTTCAGATCATCATCTTTAAAGTTTATTTATAGCTTTTATCCAATTGATAATTCCCAACTCAAAACTATTCAGCCTATTTTTGCAAAATGATTGCCATAGATGATATCCTCATTAGCGACCAGGTTGTAGAAGAACAATTTGTATGCGACCTTGATAAATGCAAAGGTGGCTGCTGCGTGGATGGCGATGCCGGCGCTCCGCTCGAAAATAACGAACTGAAAGAATTGAATGCTGTTTATAATGAAGTTCTTCCCTATCTTTCTGAAGAAGGAAAAAAACTTATAGAAACAGAAGGGAAATATGTGTACGATAAGGAGTTTGGCTGGGTGACTCCGACAGTCAGCAATGGAATGTGTGCTTATGGATTAGTCGATAAGAAAGGAATCGTTAAATGCGCGATTGAACAAGCATATATTGATGGAAAAATATCGTGGAAAAAACCTATCAGTTGTCATCTTTTTCCGGTAAGAATAAAGAAAACCAGGAAAGTAGAAATGGTAAATTATGAGCCCCGTGAGGATCTTTGCGCTGCTGCATGTAAATTAGGAAAGACATTAAAAATGCCGGTTTATCAATTTTTGAAAGAAGCATTGATTCGCAAATATGGAGAAGATTTTTATGAAGCATTAGCCGCAACAGCTCAACATTTAGAAAACACAAAATAATTTATTAAAATCATCCAATCACTCTTATGAATAAATCTCGCCTTTTAGTATTCTCATTTTCCCTTTTAATTTTAAATTCCTGTTCTTTAAACCACGCGAAAATCAACAATGATTTAAAAAAATATTTTGATTCTTCAAATGTGGAAGGATGTTTCGCTCTATTGAATAACCAGATGGGTGATATTACAGTTTATAACATGGAACTGGACACGCAAAGATTGCCGACGGGAACTTCTTTTAAAATTCCTGAAACATTGATTGGCATTCAAACAGGAAAGATAATTAATGAAAATACTACTTTGCTTCATGATACTTCCACAAATGGCAACCTTAATTTGAAACAGGCTTTTAACAAAACTTCCATTCCCTATTTTCAGGAAATGGCCCGACAGATAGGAAAAGATACTTTGCGCATGTGGCTCGACTCGCTTAGTTATGGCAATAAAAAAATGAGCACTCCTGTGGACTCTTTCTGGCTAAACAACGAGCTGAAAATTTCCCCTGATGAACAATTGGGTTTCTTAAGTAAATTATATTTTGAACAATTGCCTTTTCAAAAATATGCCCAGGAAACAGTTGCTAACCTCATGATGAAGGAAGATGACAGTCTTTACAGGCTAAGCTATACGACAGGGACAGGGATTGATGAAAAAAATAATTCAATCGCATGGAACTTAGGCTGGATAGAAGAAAACCGGCACATTTACTTCTTTGTCACCTTCATAAAAACTCCCGATAAATCAATAGAGGGAGAAGGGGCAGCCATAAAAGTTTCGAAATTATGTTTAAAGGAATTAGGATTTTTTAAAGGCGAAAAATAAGTTCTGTTAAATTGCTGCAAGATTTTATAGGTTCAGCCATATAAATCACAATTTAACAGTAAACGAACAAATCAATCACATTTTCATTTTTAATTTAGCAGGCTGAGATGCTCCATTTTCAATACATAATATATTTTCTGGCTTTAGCTGCAATCCCCTTGATGGTTTTATTTTATTTGCAATTGAAAAAATGGAAAGAAAGAACTAAAAAGAAAATTGGGGATTCAGCGCTGGTGGAAGAACTTACTTCTGATTATTCTCCCAAAAGATTTTTTACCAAATTTATTTTAATCATTATCGCATTCGCATTGTGCGTATTTGCAGTGGCAGGACTTGTTACTCCTGATGGCAATCAAAAAATTACCCGTAAAGGAACAGACCTGATGATTGCACTTGATGTTAGCAAAAGTATGTTGGCCCAGGATATAAAACCAAGCAGGCTTGAACGTGCCAGGCAGGTTATCTCTACTATAATTAACCAATCGCCTGAAGACAAAATCGGGTTGGTAATTTTTGCAGGGCGGGCGTATTTGCAGATGCCATTAACGGTGGATCATGAGGCCGCAAAAATGTACCTGGCTTCCGCTTCGCCGGATGATGTGCCGACACAAGGAACTGTAATAAGTGATGCGTTAAAAATGTGCGATGCAGCATTCAATCCGAATGAAAAAACTTTTAAATCGGTTTTGTTGATCAGTGATGGTGAAGACCACGATAATGACGCTATAAAAGAATCCAGGAAATTAGCTAAAGAAGGCATCATGGTGAATACAATCGGCATTGCCTCTCCGCAGGGCTCGCCAATATTAGACCCTGCCACCGGCCAATATAAAAAAGATGACAAGGGCGAAACGGTGATTTCGAAATTGAATGAAAAAGAGTTAAGTGAAATTGCAAAAGCCGGCAATGGAATTTATCAACTTTATACAAACACGGAGGCGGTGGCTTCCAACATCAAACATCAACTGTCCAATATAGGAAAAGAAACCAGCGGAAGCGATAGTTTATACATTTCTTTTAAACAATATTTTCAATATTTTCTCGGCGCTGCATTTCTTTTGCTTTTGATAGAATTTTTTATGTCAGAAAAAAAGAAAACGAAAATTAAAAGTGTAGCTACATTATTAGTTTGCATGCTTTTTAGCCTTTCATCTTTTTCGCAAAATACAAATGATGCCATCATAAAAGGAAATAAGGCATACAAAGAAAATGATTATAATGCGGCCGAAAACGCTTACCAGAAAGCGTTAAAAAATTCAGATACGAATGCCATTGCCAGTTACAATCTCGGCAATACTTTGTACAAAAAAAATAATTCAGAAGAAGCCCTGAAATCTTATGATAACGCCATTGCAGCCACAAAAGACAATTCGTTAAAACAGAAAGCATTTTATAATAAAGGAGTGACATTACAAGCGGCGAAAAAATTACCGGAGTGCATCAACGCTTATAAAAATGCATTGATTCTAAATCCCCAAGATGAAGATGCCCGGCAAAATTTGCAACGCGCTTTAAAAGAGCAACAAAAGCAAAAGCAACAACAAAAAAAACAAGATCAAAAGAAGGATAATAAGAAAGATAATAAAAAGCAACAACCGAAAAATCAGCCTCAGAATAACCAGCAAAAAAATAACAATCAGCCCAAACCTGCTCCGTCAAAATTATCCAAACAGGATGCGGAAGAAAAATTGAAATCCTTACTTGAAAATGAAAAACAACTACAGGATAAAATGCATAAAATAAAGGGAGCGCCGGCGCCCAACAGCCCTGAGAAGGATTGGTAACCTTTCGCCTTGCGAGGATTCTGAAATCCTTCTTAAACGATAGTGAACCAACAAATAGGTGAGATTTTTATTTGAGCCTTAACCAATGAGCCAACCATTTAACTACCTGACCAATTATCGAATCCGTATTTTTGCATCTTACTTATCACAATAAATTATGGAACTTTTTGCTGAATCGCTAACGCAATACAAAAGATTAAAAACACTGGAAGTAAAAGTGGGCGACCTTCTCATTGGAAATTTTAATCCTATACGCATCCAAACAATGACTACCACCGATACGATGGACACAATTGCAACGGTTGAACAAAGTATTCGCTGCATTAAGGCCGGGGCAGAATTGGTGCGTATTACTGCTCCTTCAAAAAAAGAAGCAGAAAATTTATTGAACATAAAAAATGAATTGCATAAACGCGGCTACATTACACCGTTAGTAGCCGACATTCATTTTACGCCCAACGCGGCTGAGATTGCGGCCCGGATTGTAGAAAAAGTACGCGTCAATCCCGGAAATTATGTTGATAAGAAAAAATTTGAATTGATTGAATATTCTGATGCGGATTATGAAGAAGAAATTGAAAGGATACGGAACAGGTTTACACCTCTCGTAAAAATTTGCAAAGAATATGGAACAGCGATGCGCATTGGCACCAATCATGGCTCATTGAGCGACCGGATTATGAGCCGCTATGGCGATACGCCAATTGGGATGGTAGAAAGCGCGATGGAATTTTTACGAATCGCCGAAAGTGAAAATTATTACAACATCGTACTTAGCATGAAAAGCAGTAATCCCCAGGTGATGGTTCAGGCTTACAGACTACTGATTGAAAACATGCAAAATGAACTCGGACATTGCTACCCTCTGCATCTTGGAGTAACGGAAGCAGGCGATGGCGAAGATGGAAGAATAAAATCGGCAATAGGAATCGGCACTTTACTGGAGGATGGAATCGGCGATACTATCCGCGTTTCATTAACTGAGGATTCAGAATTTGAGTTGCCGGTTTGTCAAAATATTTTAAAAAGATATACTAACAGAGAAAATGAAATTCATTCAGTTGTTCCCCCGATTAAAAATATTTCCAAATTATTTCCGGATATAACGTCAAGAGTTATACGAAGTACTTTTCCTATTCAAAATATTGGGGGAAAAAATGTGCCGATTGTAGTTTCTGGTTTTCATAAAAAGAATAAAATACTTCGTGATGATTTAAAAGATATTGGCTATAAATATAACCCCGTTACTGACAAATGGAATATCAGCGACATGGCAGCGGATTATATTTTTTGCGGAGAAAATAAAATTGACTTCGCGTTGCCGGGAACTTTACAATTGATTTATAATTATGATTTATGGAAATCAAACAGTGATAAAACAAAATGTTTCCCAATTATCAGTACTCAACAATACATTGACGATTTAATTGAAAAATCTTCTTTGATGAATTTCGTGAGTGTGGATTGTTATTCAAAAAATGCCGCTGATTTTAACCAGGAAATATTTTTTGAAAAAATAAAAAATGACCACACAGTTGTTGTATGCTTACGAACAGAAAATATCAATGCAGTTCAAAGTATCCGTAGAATGTTTGTTGAATTCAATGAAAGAGAAATAAAAAATCCTGCCATAATAATTTGCGACAGCAAAAAGGAAACTATGGATGAAAGCCTTATCCACTTTGCTATTGAGACTGGGGCTTTATTGATTGATGGTTTTGGAAATGGCATTTTATTGAGCGATCATAGCCGGGATAAAAATCAGTTACCCAATTATAAATTAATTAATTCTATTGCGTTTGGAATATTGCAGGCATCACGCACAAGAATTTCCAAAACAGAATTTATCAGTTGCCCTTCCTGCGGCCGAACGCTTTTTGATTTGCAGGAAACCACAGCAAAAGTAAGAGCTGTAACTCATCACCTGAAAGGATTGAAAATCGCTATTATGGGTTGTATAGTGAATGGGCCCGGAGAAATGGCTGATGCTGATTTTGGATATGTTGGCAGCGGACCGGGAAAAATAACTTTATATAAAGGGAAAGAAGTTTTAAAGAGAAATATACCCGAAGCCATTGCGGTTGAAGAATTGATAAATTTATTGAAAGAGAATAACGTATGGGTTGAGCCTGAATTAGAACTTGCCAATTAATTTGTTACAGTAAAGCAATAAATAGCAGGAATTTTTATTTGCTATTTAAATAAAACCTCCTAATATCTCCTAATATTTCAAAAATTAGGAGATGAATTTTCACTAATGATTTTTAATTTCATTTTTCAAATAAATAAATCAAGTTGAAAACAGATTTCTTAGTGATAGGCAGCGGCATTGCCGGCCTTACGTATGCATTAAAAGTTGCCCGCGATTGCCCTGATAAATCTATAACCATTCTTACCAAAACAGAAAGTGAAGAAACGAATACAAAGTATGCCCAGGGCGGAGTTGCGGGCGTTACCAATTTTGAAAATGACAGTTTTGAAAAGCATATAGAGGACACTTTAATCGCGGGCGATGGATTGTGCAATCCTAAAATTGTAGAGATTGTTGTCAAAGAAGGCGTAGAAAGAATCCAGGAAATTATTAACTGGGGCGCAGATTTTGATAAAACAATTCCGGGGAATATGCCTTGGGAAAAGAAGGCGGCCATAGTGAATCCAGGATTCTTCATCATAAAGATGTGACAGGAAAAGAAATAGAAGATACTTTATTAGATGAGATTGCCTCGATTCCAAACATTACATTGATTAACCATTGCTTTGTGATTGATATTATTACCCAACATCATTTGGGTTTTCTTGTTACCAAATCAACACCTGATATTGAATGCTTTGGTGTGTATGTTTTAAATCTTCACAATAACCAGATTGAAAAAATAATTTCTAAAATTACTTTGTTGGCTACCGGTGGCAATGGCCAGGCTTACAGAACCACCACCAATCCTTCGATTGCTACAGGCGATGGAGTTGCGATGACTTACCGGGCAAAAGGAAGAATTGAAAATATGGAGTTTATACAATTTCATCCCACTGCTTTATATGAAGCAGGCAAAAGCGGCCAGGCATTTTTAATAACAGAAGCGGTGCGCGGAGATGGGGGCATTTTAAGGAATAATAATGGTGAGGCTTTTATGGAAAAATATGATGAAAGAAAAGACCTTGCTCCGCGAGATATTGTAGCGCGCGCTATTGACAGTGAAATGAAAATTAACGGAACAGAGCATGTTTTTTTGGATTGTACCAAAATGGATCATGAAAAGTTTTTGCGCCATTTCCCGAACATCTATGAAAAATGTAAATCAATCGGGATTGATGTTGCCAAAGAATATATTCCTGTGGCTCCGGCTGCGCACTACAGTTGCGGGGGCATAAAAGCTAATGAATGGGGAAGAAGTTCGATCCGGAATTTGTATGCCTGTGGTGAATGTGCCAGCACCGGATTGCACGGCGCCAACAGGCTTGCAAGCAACTCGCTTTTAGAGGCAATGGTTTTTGCGCATCGGTGTTACTTGGATTCGGTTCAACAAATTAATTCAATCAAATTTAATGAAGCGATTCCCGACTGGAATGCAAAAGGAACGAATGCCCCGAAAGAAATGATTTTAATTACACAAAGCCTCAAAGAATTGCAATTGCTTATGACTGATTATGTAGGAATTGTAAGAACAAATATTCGCCTTGGAAGAGCGATGAAAAGGCTCGACCTGCTTCACATAGAAACTGAAGAATTTTACAAAACTGCCTCTGTATCGCCGCAACTCTGTGAATTAAGAAACCTGATTACTGTTGGATATTTAATTGTAAAAAGCGCTGAATTCAGGCATGAAAGCAGGGGATTACATTTTAATACAGATTATCCTGTGAAAAATGATCTCGTGCAAAATGTGGTGTTGTGATAATATTGTGTACACTAAAATCCAGTATTTATATTCAGGATTAGCAACGCTGTTTAAGCACTTTTCTGAAATAATATAGAATTATTGAAGGGCTCATATCCTCAAGCTTTCGGACCGTAGTTAGAATCATTTTTTGCAATTGAAATTAAAAAATTAGTTTATTTTTCACTTATAGTCGTTAGCCCCTTCGGTTGCCCTTTTATTTTCGTTCCCCACGCAGAGGGTTCATCCTGAAGCCATATCTCCAGTTTTCCGCCATTCATAATTGCAGGATGGAGCAAATAATTTTTATCATAAAGGTGCCCGTTCCATTTTACCTCTTTTATAAATTGAGCATTACTATTGTTTGTATGCGTTATTATTTTAAATGTCTTGTTGGCAGGCAGCTTAATTTTTATTGAATCAAACAATGGCGATACCAATAAATAATTCCCGGATACCGGATCCAACGGATAAAATCCCATTGCCGCAAAGACATACCATGCACTCATTTGACCAGCATCATCATTTCCACTTAATCCGCCGGGCCCGTCATTGTATTCTTCACTTAAAATTTTTCGTACTATTTGTTGCGACTTCCAGGGAGCATTTGTATAATTATACATAAAGGGTATCTGGTGTCCTGGCTCGTTGCCATGCCAGTATTCATCTTTATCAAAAAGGCTGTCTAATTCTTGTTCAAGTTGTTTTTCTTCCTCCCATTAGCCTTGCTAAGCCAGGCACATCCTGCGGAACATAAAAAGTATATTGGCGAGGTGTTCCTTCCGTGATATAAAACTGTCTTTTATCAGCATCAAAGGGTGAATACCATTTACCATCTTCATAACGGCCGCGAACCATACCAACAGAAGTATCAAAAACATTATTATAATTAAATGCCCTTTGAAATAATTTTTCCTGATCCTCGTTTTTGTTTAAATCTTTTGCCACAGTATATAATGCATAATCATCAAAGGCATATTCCAGGGTACGGCTCACTTGTTCTTTTTTGTGGAATGCAACAGGGACAGTGTCTTCCAAAGGTATGTATCCATATTTCAAATAAGAAGATAAGGCTCTTCTTCCTTTACCATCTTTATAGTCTTTCTCATCTGCAATTGTAAAAGCGTTCTTACGCATTAGTTTATATGCATTCTCAACATTATAATTGCGAATACCTTTTGCAAAAGCGGACGCAATAAATGCCGTGACATGATCTCCTATCATGGCAGAGGTATAACTATTCCAGCAGGGAAAAATCGGCAACCAGCCTCCCTGTTGTCCCTTATCAATCATTGACTGGACAATATTATTAATCATTTGCGGTCTTAAAATTTCTTGCAGCGGCAATTGCGCGCGGAATACATCCCACATAGAAAAATCACCATAGTAATCACCTTTACCACTGTTCATTAATTCATAATTTCCTGAAAACTTAGGATAGGTCCCATCCACATCATTATAAAGCCTCGGCATTTCCATTGCATGATACATCGCAGTATAGAATATTCTTTTATTCTTTTCATTATTGGTATAAACTTTTATTTGCGATAAAGCCTCTTCCCATTTCCTGTCTGCAATAGTTTTTATTTCGCTTAAATTTCTATCTCCGATTTCATATTTCAAATTTTTCTTAGCGCCTTCAAGACTGCTAAAAGAGGTACCTATTTTTATTACCAACTTTTCACCTTTCTTTAAAAAGAATCCGGCAAATGCGCCTATATCTTTTCTATTTGTTATACTATCAATTTTAAAAATTTCATTTTCAGAGAATGTCCCTTTCGTTCTAATTGTCTTTTCAATTTTAATATAAAACCATCCGTTGAAACCTGCAGGCTCGCCCCAACCCTGGTAAATGCGATGCACAGGATTATAACCCCACACTTCTCCATTTGTTGCATCAATTTTTATAAATCCCTGCAACTGGTCGCTGTTTGGCATCATGAGTAAATACAAACTATCATCCTTCAACATAGTAAATTGCATGATACCACACCGAAGCGTAGACGAAATTTCTGTAACGATATTTTTCGTAGTTAATTTATAGTAAGCGGGCGTTGATACTTCATTATTATGTGAAAAATAAATTGAATAATTTTTTACGTTGGTTTTTAATTTTCCAACAACAGGCATAAGGGTAAAGCTTCCGTAGTCCTGGGTGCAGGAGCCGCTCAGCCAATGTGTTCCTCTGAATCCGGATAACAAAGAATCTTTATAGAAATAAGGAGGAATGCATTTATTCTCAGTAGTTCTGGTTTGAGGCGTCCACTGAGTCATAGCAAAAGGCAAACCTACTGAAGGGATGGTATTCGCATTTCCTTCACTGCCGGCTTCACTGTGTTTTAATGCCGAAGCTGTGGTGGATGATGCAGTTCCTGATAATGGCTCAACATACTGGATTAAACTTTGAGAAAAGCTAATCCTAACAACTATAAATAAGCTAACCGTGAGTAATATTTTCAAGTAGTGTAATCGTAACATTTTAAATTTATATTTTAATATATATTTTAGCGTAAGTATTATCTCAGAGTTTTTATGAAGTAAAAAGTTACTCACAATTCAACGCGCCTGTCAGCTATTTCTTTCCCCTGTTTTCGCTATTCTTCACTCTGAATTTTTATGGTTTTATCTTTTGACCCGGGTATATCAATTTTATTCAACAGCAGTTTCTTTACATTATTAAAATATAATACCGGAAACGAAGTAGCGCCCTTCACTGCAAAAGTTTTGCATCGTTACATTTTTTGCGTCGTTAACTAACAGTGCAGTTCTGTAATCTTTTTTCTTATTTATTAGTTTAATGTTTTTTAAGGTAATTCCATTTACATGCCTTATATACAAACCCCATACAGGCACTTCGCCAAACATTGAAAATTCAGGATAGCCTGTTTCTTCTTCAGGAATTTTATTAAATGACTGCAATGGAAAATTAGCTACAGATGTATCGCCGCCACCGTCATAAATAATGGTAATATTTTGAAGCACTACATTTTCTACAGGATGATTCGGAATGCCACTGACAGACGAAGGGAAAATATTATGAGGAATCAACGCGGACATTGTATCGAGACTAAATTGATCCCACGGTGCTTCTCCTTTGGAATATTGAATAGTGGTGTCTTCTTTTTTTGATGGCACTCTCAACTCAGGCCCTTCCATTTCATAGCCTTTATCAGGCTTCGTTTTTGGCACTTCAACAGTTATATCCTTTATCAAAATATTACGCATTTGGCTTACTACTGAATCTTTGTTGCGATGACCCAGTTTTATAAAAATTGCATTGCCTGTATTAATAGCATGTATGTTTTGAACATCAATATTTTCCAACACACCTCCATCAACTGATTCAATTGCGATAGCGGAGCGAAAGGTATTATACACTTCAATATTTTTTATGACGATATTTTTAAATCCACCGCGCGAAGCTGTTCCCAACTTAACTGCGCTTGCGCTGGAGCGAACTTTGCAATCGGCAACATAAATATTTTCGCAGCGTCGGTTCCTGTCTTCTGATTTTAAACAGATACCATCGTCAGCAGCATTGATATCGCAATTGGTTATTTTGGCATCCTTACAATCAACTATATCAATGCCATCATTATTTAAAAATGTATTGCTAAAAACATGTACGCTGTCCATTACCAGGTTCGTGCAATTCCTGTAATCCTGTATCCAGGAGGTTCCATTTTGCAAATGAATATTTTTAATAGTGACACCGGCACAACCTATAAACTCAATCATTCGCGGCCGGTTATTTTCAGAGGGGCGCCGCTGGTGCCAGTCGTTATATTGCTTCCATTCTTTATCGTACAATTCCCCGGAAATTAATTTTTTATAAATGTCCCTTATCAGCAGGTCACATTGCCCATCTATTGTTCCATTACCTGTAATGGAAATGTTCTTTGCATTGTCAGCAACGATCCATGCCGAAGCCTGCCCACTGGGGCCATAATCTGCACGGTTAGTACTTGCCAGCAACTCCGCATCCTTTTCAACATATAATTCCACGTTTGATTTCAGATGAATGACTCCCGATAAAAATTTACCAGCTGGTACTACTACTCTCCCACCGCCACTTTTATTCGCATCATCTATTGCATTTTGAATAGCCCTTGTATTGCTGATAATTCCACCCTGAACAGCACCGTAATTAGTTATAATAAAATCTTTACGCTGGCAGAAGCATGAAGCCGTGATAACTAAAGCAAGGAAACAAAGTTGTATTTTTTTCAAAATTGATTTTTAAAAGGTTGACTAAAAATTCATTTTTATTTATAGGCATTTTCAACTACCAAATGATATTTATTATACATCTCCTTTGCGAGATCAACAGGGTTACCTGTCGTGTTAATTTTATAATCTTTTCTTTCGTTAACCCAGTGCCATTCCCAATCCTTAATTTTTTTTGTAAACAGGCTTATATCTATTTCTCTGCCTTCTCTAATTGACAAAGAAACATCTGCAAAAAATTGTTCCCAGCGAGGTTTATAAAAGTCATCCAGCAAACCGCTCCATTGCCTGCACGAATACTCATACAATGGACAATTTTTATCACCCCAAAGGGTAATCAAATCCTTTGCATTGAATTCATACAAAGCTTTTTCTTTTTCATTATTTCCCCATTTCCGTGCATCAGCAACCCACGGGCCTAATAGAAAATCTTTTCTACTTGCCAGTAACCTGTCCATGTCTTCAATCAAAGTGATAAACTGTTGACTGTATTTTTTAAATGCGGTAGCGTCTTTATTTTTATAAGCCTGAACAAATTGTTGTTGCAGCGGACTTGCGTAATTGGCCAAAACCTGCCTTGTTACGTCTATTAAATCAAACCGGAAACCATCACTATTTTTACACGCCGGAATGGCTTTTATCATTTCATCCCAGGCGGGTAATAAATCTTTAGCATTATAATTTAATTTGGTGTTGGCCCATCTTGTTGACGAATCAAAAGTAGGCCTGGCTTGTATTATGGATTCAGCGCCATCTCTTTTGTATTTATCTGCAGGGACGGTGTAAACTGTATTTCGCAATACATCCCATGCTTTTAACGCATGTACATCTTTAGCCCCATACCTGTTTAGAATGTATTCAGGCAACCATTCATCTAAGTTAATGCTTTTATTTCGCCAGGTATTATCCGTCATTAATTCATACATCACCGGGTTTTGTTCAATAGCTTCCATCGTAAGCCCGATGCCTTTCATCTTTCCACTATTCGGGTCGTTTAAGGCTTTGGCCGGGTCCACTGCAACCGTCTCCATACGGCCAAACAAGTTGGTATTTCCTCCAAAATTATTCACCATATTCCATATCCATGGTTTGCCATAAAAGGCATCAGTTTGTTTCCAAACCGGATAAATTTCGGCTGCCAGGTCTAACACAATCATTTTATCGTTGGGGACAGCATTTAATAAAGCTTCTACCTGGGGCTGTTTCCAGAATTTCCTATCACTGTAAAAAAGCCATCCCTGCATCACCCAGATAGCGGCGCTATCAGCCTCTTTCATGCCATCATATACCTTGGCACTCAGATTACTTAAATAAGATGGATCATCAGATGGCGGCTCATTTTCGTTAAAAGTGTCGGCGCTATACAAATGATTGGTGCCCAACATATCGGTTTGTTTTTTCAGAAACCTTTTGCCAATTTCAGCAAAAAGAGAATCGTGGGCATCAAGAATATAAGTATCACCGAAACCATTGTTCCAGTTCGTAGTTTTCAATTTTGCAGAAGGGAATTTCTTTTTAAAAGCCGGGGGCACATGGCCTGTAAATGCAGGAAGAATAGGCGTCATTCCTAATTCCCGTTCCCGTTCAATGATTTTCTTTTCCAGTTCGAAATGAGATTTCATCCAGTTCAAAGGCAACGGTCCTCCCCACCCATCGAGGTTGCCCATCCAAAACCAGGAAAAATAAGAAGGGCCGCAAAAGAAATCTTTTAATTCTTCATCACTAAAACCCATGTCTTTGTAAACCAAATACCACGTATATGCTTCACCCGTTATAGCCAACGGCATGTTGATTCCATGCAACGCCATCCAGTCAATTTCTTTTTGCCATCGCGGCCAATCCCACCAGCTCATGCTGTAATTAAAAGTGCAATAATTCAGGTAATAGCGGTATTCATAAGGAGTTTCTTTTCGTATGATTTTCTTTGGTAATGGCAAACAAGTAGGTAATTTAAGATTGGTTCCATTCCATGTTATTTGAGCATGGCAATAATTGTTGAGGTAATAATATAATGCAGAAGCTATGGATACCCCATTATTGCCACCCAATACAATTTTATTATTTAATGGTTTCTATTTCGAATACATCTTTATTATTTTCTGCAACAAGTGATTTAATGATAAACTGATTTGCCATTTTTGGAATGACACGGTTTAATAAAGCTTCGGATGCTTTTATATTTACCTGAGCCGATAAGCCAATGCAATAAAAAAAAGAAACTATGGAAAGAATGAAATATCTTCATCCGGTGCAAGTTATGATTGTTGGAAATGAATGCCAAGGTGGTTTAGAATGGAATTCAAATCTTTTATATTCGATTTTATAGTAAACAAACAAAAAGGATGAATTCTTATTCGTCTATTTTCTTCAAACACATACATTCATCCGGTTTAATTTTAATTCTCGCATCTTCATAAAAAAATCCCCGGGATTGACTTTCCCGGGGACAAATCGATATTTGATAATTTGCGGTAAAAACGATTAATACCCCGGGTTCTGCTGCAATTTTGGATTAGTTGATAAAGCCACGTGTTGGAATAGGAAAAATTCTTTTGTTTGGATCTGCATCTGTTTTAAAACCATAAGAATCTTCAAATTTCCCAAAACGTATCATGTCATTTCTGTGCCATGTTTCCCATGCAAACTCACGGCACCTTTCTGCATAAATATCATCTAAACTCACGTCAGTAAGATCAGGAGAAGTTGTACGATTTTCCCTTAACATATTAACCAAAGAAAGCGCTGTTTGTCCCATAGTTGGCGTGCCCCCACGAAGGATTGCCTCAGCTTTCATCAAAATAATATCTGAATAGCGAAAAACCGGCACATCGTTATTTTGATTACGACTGGTGGTATTGGTATAATCCGCTAAAAATTTAATATTTCGTGTTCCCATGTTCCAACCAATCTCATCATTACCTACATCAAATAGTGCGGGATTTGCCCTTAATACAATATTGGGATCAATCGATAATTGATAAGTATAGGCAGCGCCTCCATCTGAACCGGTATAAAACTGGTCGTATCCTGACTTTGTAGTTTTAACCATAATTGGGCTTCCATCCTGCCAATATTGAGGACCGGTTAACCATTGTTTATCCCTTATATCATTCGGGTCGCTAAAATTCGCATAGTATTCCGGCAAAGTTGCCCTTGGGCCGCTGGGTTTATTATTTACCAATCCATTTCCTTTCGTTGAATTCATAATCGGATCCAC
The DNA here is from genome assembly GCA_963741705.1 of uncultured Chitinophagaceae bacterium. Taxonomy (GTDB): domain Bacteria; phylum Bacteroidota; class Bacteroidia; order Chitinophagales; family Chitinophagaceae; genus Ginsengibacter. The sequence continues at coordinate 25,979 of CAVUJE010000032.1, forward strand.
ATTTCCTCCTGGCGTGGAGCCGGAATACAAATATCGAATACCCAGGTTACGGTTCAAATCATATCTCGCATGAAACATATAACCATTAGATGTAGAAGGATCATAAGGAATTGCAAAAATGAATTCTTTTATTTGAGGCCCGTTTGTCGGATAAAACATTTGCAGGTAGGAGCCCATCGGTTCAAGGCATATTTCCGGAATTGATAACGCTGTCGCATGCAGCAATGCACTCATCATATTTTGGTGTACCGGTATAGACTGTCAGCGTTTAGGTACATTTTGGCTAATATAGAAAAAGCGGTATAACGGTTGGGCTTGCCATATGTAGTCGATCCTGAAGCAGGGTCCAAATATGGTATAGATGATTTTAATTCACTTTCAATGAAATTGAAAACCTGGGCCCTGGGCGTGTTGGTTTTAATTCTCCTGTGCCATAAGCAGTATCAATAGGAACATTTCCATACAAATCCATCAAATAAAAATAAGCTAAAGCCCTCATGGTTTTGAGTTCTGCTAGACTGGCATCTTTTACAGGACCGTCCGCTGAACCTTTTACAATAAAGATGGTTTGGTTACTAGTACCAACAATATTCTCAAGATAATTCCAAACGGAATTAACCCAGGCGTTGTCCTTTGTCCAGGTATGCCTGTGTAATTCCTGGTACTTGTTTCCGTCATACCAGTTGGAACCATACGCAGGTAAAATAGCCTCATCGCTGGAGAGACTTTGCAAAAACCAATAATCCACTGGATAGTTCGAACGATATGCCGTATAAACCGGACCTATTACAGAAGCATATTGGGCCGCCGTAACAGGAAAGGTTTCAGGAGTTAGTTCAGAAGTTACTTTAACATCTAATTTATGGCAGGATGAAAATAATCCTCCAAAAACCGATGCTATTATAATTGATTTAAATATTTTTTTCATTTTATGACAATTTAAAAAATGGTAAAAGTTTAGAATGATACATTTGCACCGAATAATATGGTTCTTGTTTTAGGATAGAAGTTGTTATAATCAACTCCTGGTGCAACGCCCCCCTGGTTTATTTCCGGATCAATCCCTTTATATTTAGTAATTACAAAAAGATTATTTACGGAGGTATAAACTTTTACAGAATGAACATAATCGCTTTTAAGCCTGAAGGTATAAGCAAGTGTAGCATTATCAAATCTTATGTAGTTACCACTTTCAATATATCGTGTAGAATAACTGGAATTTTTGGAATCAGTTAATTTATCATTTGCAGCATCAGCCGAGATATTATTAATAGCAGCCGCGCCAACATAAAACAAGTCGGCTCTGGTAGCATCAAATATTTTATTTCCAAAAACACCACGGAGAAAAATATTAAGATCGAAGTTTTTATACCTGAAAGTATTACCCCATCCTGCTATTATTTTTGGTTGAGCATTTCCGACATACCAATAATCAGTTCCTATTGCGGGGGCGGTAGTAAGTGAACCATCATGTTTCAAAAATTGAGAATTTCCATCTTTGTCTTTGCCGGCATACCGCAATGAAAAGAATTGCCCAAGAGGTTTGCCTACTTTTAAGATCTGTAAAGTACTGTTAGTTTGTCCCGGACCTTCCGGATCAGAGTATCTTATTGAATCGCCGTTTCCATAAGGATTTGAAAGGCTTGTTATAAGATTTTTGTTATGGGCAAGATTTAAGGTAGTGTTCCAGCTAAAATCTTTTTTATTAACCGGAGTAGCATTCAGGCTTAGTTCGATTCCTTTATTACTCATGCTTCCACCATTTGCCCAGATTTTACCACCAGGTACGATAGCAGAGCTTACAGAATAATTGAAAATCATTCCGGTTGTATTTTTATCGTACCAATCCAAAGAACCACTGATTTTGTTTTTTAGAATTGTAAAATCAATTCCAATATTTGTAGTAGCGGTTTTTTCCCATTTCAAATCAGGGTTGGCTCCCTGGATAGGTCCATAAGCACCAGCCTGTACACCATTCGAATAATAAGTACCGGTGCTTCCATATAAAAACTGTGCTGTATAAGCTCCAAAGCCCTGCGAATTACCGGTTACACCGTAACTACCCCTGAGTTTTAGTTCATTAAAAAATGCCTGATCCTGCATGAAATTTTCCTGGGTAATTCTCCATGCAGCACCTACAGCAGGAAAATATCCCCATTGGTTGTTAGTGCCAAATACTGAACCTCCATCTCTTCTTAAAGAAGCCTGAAGTAAATATTTATCACGGTATCCATAATTCAGCCTTCCAAAATCAGAAATTAAACGGGTTTGACCATAAACCCCATCCGGGCCAAATTGAACTCGATAAGATGAAATCGCATAAGGGTTTCCTAATGCCAGATTATTGTATCCTATATTATCCGCTGGGAAATTCGTGCTTGAAGTTTGAAAGCCATCACCATACACATTGTCCTGCCAGGAATAACCGAGAACCGCTTTTACGGAATGATCTCCCATTATTTTATTGAAAGTCAAAAATGACTCAATTGTTTTAGTTGTGTTTTGATAAGAACTTCTTAAAGCCGAACCATTGGTTCCAAATAAGTTTCCGATTAAGGTATGCGATATACCAATGCCCGGATCAGGATTATTATAGAAATTGCTGGTTGGATAATTTGAATAATAACTATCATAAAACTCCCCGTGCAACGATGTTAGTTGCTGGTAAGAAACATTCAGATTATAAGTCAGTGAAAAAGGAAGTTTTATTTCTGTTGTAAAAATACCGGCAAAGCTGTTATACTTTGTGTTATCCTGTGCATGGTTAATCATTGCCACAGGATTAAAATATCCTGTGGTATTAAAGTTTTCGAAATAGGTTCCATCCTCATTTTTTACAGGAGATACCGGCAAGTGCCGGGTTGCTTGTATCAGTACAATATTCTGCAAAGGAACATAGGAAGCTTTACTGTTAGAGTTAGAAATATTGAGACCAAATTTTATTTTATTGTTCAAAGCATACTGATCAATATTTAACCTGGTAATTAGCCTTTGCAAATTGCTTCCGTTTAATATTCCATCCTTATCAAGATAATTAATGCTGGCACTGTAATTACTATGCTCGCCACCGCCACCGAATGAAAGATTATGATTTTGAGAAACAGCAGAAGATCTTTCAATTGCCTTCATCCAGTCTGTATTGGCATTAAGATCATCGCTTGGAGAAAAAGAAGCATTATTTGCTTTAAGATAGGATCTTAACTGGGACGCATCCATTAAGTTAAGATTACTACTTACCTTTTCAAAACCAATATAGCCACTATAAGAAGTTTGCAGTTGCCCTTTCTTTCCTTGTTTAGTTGTAACTATTATTACTCCGCTGGCAGCCCTGTTTCCATAGATTGCGGTTGCCGCTGCATCCTTTAAAACCTCTATAGATGCAATATCATCCGGAGCGATCAGAGAGATGTCCGCGCCGGGAATTCCATCAATTACATAAAAAGGAGAACCAGGGCTATTTATAGTGGAAGCGCCGCGCAGGATTACTGCCGCAGGCTTGTTAGGATCACCACTCGCGCTTATGTTTAAACCTGCTACTTTCCCCTGCAATAATTGTCCTATATCGCCTGTTGCAGCCTTATTAAGATCTCCGGGTTTTATAGTAGTTATTGCACTTGAAAGATTTTTTCTATTCGAACTTCCATAACCTATTACCACAACATCGCTTAAAGTGGCTACTGATGGTTCCATAGTAATATTATAAACCGAAGAAGAAGTTACAGTTACTTCCTGCGATTTATAAGAAGCCGAACTAAAAACAAGGACATCATTATTTTTTGCTTCAATTTTGAAAACACCTTCTTCGTTGGTTGACGAAAAAACTTTTGTTGATTTAATGTTTACAGTGACTCCTGACAAAGGATTGCCTGTATTATCAGTTACTTTACCTGTAATTTCCCTGTTGCCAGGGGCCTGAGCCATTAACAACACAGGCAAAAACAGCATAATTGCACTTAATAATGCTGCGACCTTTTTAAGTAACTTAAAATGGAATACTTTCATACGCAATATTTTAATTGGGATTAATAATTAGTGACTAATAATAATTGTTTTTTTCACAATCATTTTTTTGTGCTTAAAAAAACACAATCCTGGATTGTGTTAAGTTTCAAAATCGAAACTTCTATTTAAAATTTCAAAGTTTTTGGTAAATACTTTTTAATTAGCGCTTCATAATATGGCCTTAACTTGATTAATGTCAGGCGGTTCCGGACTTTTTGAATAAAGATCATACGGATTAAACAGCTTTACCCATTCCAACATTTTCCTGTCATGGTCATCCATTAAATAATCATATTCACCTTCGCGGTGCCAGGCATAAAAAGAATGGTAGCGCAGCATATATAAAGCTTCTTCAGGAAGATAATCCTTCATCATCTGGTAGATATATTCATCGTGGCCCCATGAAATGTCAACATTTCTTAAACCACAACCTTTTTCGTACACCCCATATTGTGAGTTATAATCAGGATTGGTAAAATCAGGATTATTTTTGAAAAATTCAGGATAAACAATTTTATCTGAATATGCGCATCCTACCGGAAACGTATCACCAACAACGGCCCATTGTGGTTCGCCAAAAAGACAAAGCACTTTGCCCATATCGTGCATGAGGCCGGTTAAAACCATCCAATCGGGATGTCCGTCTTTGCGGATGGATTCAGAAGTTTGTAATAAATGTTGAAATTGATCCAAATCAGTATCAGGATCTGAATCATCTACCAGTTGGTTAAGGAATTCGAAAGCATCCCAAATGGGCATTTCTTTTTTATTGAATTGAAGAAAATTATTTTTCTTCTCTTTTACAAAGTCATAAGTTTGGTAGGTATGATTTAAACGATAAAATTCTTTTACCGTATCCCTGCCGGGTGTTTCATAATTTCTGAATTCTTCTTTTGATTTGTCTTTAGCCTTCACTTCGGGCTCCGGATATCTTTCCAGCACATCATCTTCCCACTCATCAAGGCTTTTTAGCGGATTAGTTTCCTGGGAAGTAAAATTCTGATTTTGATTTTGCATAGCAATACATTTGATTTATAATTATCTGGCAATTTGCACCAAATTATTATATATTTTAAATTTTATTACGAAAACGGTTTCGCATTTTAACTAAAAAACGAATGGATTAATTAAAATAAAAAAATTTTCTAATGACAAAATAAAAAATTGAATTCTTTGTTGGTTTACTGTGAAGTGTATACAAAAAAGGCCATCTTTTCAGATAGCCTTTTTAAGATATATTAAAATGAAATTAATCTTCCACTTTCATTTTTCCTTTCTGCTTTGCTACTACTTCTTCTGCAATATTATTCGGGGCTGGCGCATAATGGCTGAACTCCATTGTAGAAGTAGCACGGCCACTGGTAATGGAACGCAACTGAGTTACATAACCAAACATTTCGCTCAACGGAACTTTTGCTTTTATCACCTGGACACCATGTTTGGTATCCATTCCTTCCAGCATTCCACGACGGCGGTTTAAATCGCCCGTTACGTCACCCATGTATTGATCAGGAGTTAGCACTTCCACTTTCATGATTGGTTCCAGCAATACAGGTTTTGCTTTACGGCCTGCTTCGCGGTAACCTTGCTTGGCACACATTTCAAAAGAAACTGCATCAGAGTCAACCTGGTGGAACGAACCATCAAAAACCCTTACTTTCATACTTTCCATTGGGTAACTGGCCAACACACCCGTTGTCATTGCTGATTCAAAACCTTTCTGAATGGCAGGAACAAATTCTTTTGGAATTGAACCGCCAAACAACCCATTTACAAACTGGAAATTTCCTTTTCCTTCTTTGATAAATTCTTCATCAGCAGGGCCCATTTCAAAAACAATATCAGCAAATTTACCACGACCACCTGTTTGCTTTTTCAATACTTCACGGTGCTCAACGGTAGTTCTGAAATGCTTCTTTATAAGCCACCTGCGGCGCACCCTGGTTTATCTCTACCTTAAATTCACGCTTCAAACGATCAATGATAATTTCCAGATGCAATTCACCCATTCCACGAAGAATCGTCTGTCCGGTTTCTTCATCAGTATTTACGCGAAGCGTAGGATCTTCTTCCACCAATTTAGAAATTGCCATTCCCATCTTATCAACATCAGCCTGTGTTTTAGGTTCAATGGCGATAGCAATAACCGGCTCAGGAAATGTAATCGATTCCAGAACGATCGGGTGATTTTCATCACACAAAGTATCGCCGGTTTTAATATCTTTAAAACCTACAGCTGCTCCAATATCACCTGCCTGGATAAAATCCACAGGATTTTGTTTATTAGCATGCATCTGCATGATCCTTGAAATCCTTTCATTTTTTCCGGTACGGGTATTCAACACATAAGAACCGGAATTTAGTTTTCCGCTATAAGCACGGAAGAAGGCCAAACGACCAACAAAAGGATCGGTTGCAATCTTAAATGCCAAACCACTGAACGGTTCTTTTGGATCGCAATGACGTTCAATATTCTTCACCAGTATCAGGATTGATTCCTTTTATCGGAGGAAGATCCATTGGACCGGGCAAGTAGCGAACAATAGCATCCAATGCAGCCTGAACACCTTTATTCTTAAATGAAGAACCGCACATCATCGGGATGATAGACAAATCGATTGTTGCTTTACGAATCGCTTCATGCATTTCATCTTCGGTGATCGTATCAGGATCATCAAAAAATTTCTCCAATAATTTTTCATCATATTCCGCTACAGCTTCTACCAAATGTTGCCTCCATTCTGCCACTTCTTCTTTCATATCGTCAGGAATAGGCACTTCTTTAAAAGTCATTCCCTGTGTAGCATCATCCCATACAATTCCTTTAAGTGTAATCAAGATTTACTACACCTTTAAAGCTATCTTCAGCGCCAATCGGCAATTGCAAAGGAACAGCCTTAGCGCCCAGCATTTCTTTCACCTGCTTTACCACGTTTAAGAAATCAGCACCCGAGCGGTCCATTTTATTTACGAAACCAATTCGCGGAACTTTATATTTATTTGCCTGGCGCCAAACTGTTTCACTCTGGGGCTCTACACCACTCACTGCGCAAAACAAGGATAGCAAGCCATCCAATACGCGAAGAGAACGCTCCACTTCCACGGTAAAATCCACGTGGCCGGGAGTATCGATAATGTTGAATTTATACAAATGACTGTCAGGTGTTTTTTGTCCCTGAATGGTTGGAAAATTCCAGAAGCATGTAGTTGCGGCTGAAGTAATAGTGATACCTCTCTCCTGTTCCTGTGCCATCCAGTCCATGGTGGCAGCGCCGTCATGCACTTCCCCTATTTTATGGTTCACACCTGTGTAATACAGAATACGCTCTGTAGTAGTGGTTTTACCGGCGTCAATGTGAGCGGCAATACCAAAGTTTCTTTGAAATCTTAAATCGGCCATTTGGCTTGTTTTTATTTTTTTGTTGTGAATTATTTTCTCTGAAATCTTTGATCTGATTTTCAAAAAGGGACTATTTTCAAAAGAAAACTCTCTTTATAAATCGTATATTAACCAACAAATTTTAGAGGGCGCAAAGGTACGAAGATTTAAGAAAAAAAATAAGCATTGAAAAGAGGGATTTCAATGATGAGCGAGTTTTTAACAAAAGAGAAAACAAGGGAATTCATTTCAATAGAAATCTTAAATTTCATCCAAAATAAGAAAAACAGTTATTTATTCTTTTACTGTAGATTTCAATTGTCTGTTTCACCAAACGTAAGTGGCGACAGCTCCACCATTTAGTGAGGTATAAGCCGTTTTTCCCTTATATTGAATGTTAAATTGCTGCCACCGCCTTCCGGTGTTTAATACTATCAAAACCTTTTGCCCATCGGGCGCTAAAAATGCTACACTTGAAATGGCTGATACATCGCTTGAATAAATTCGAACCGAACCTGGCCTCACAAATTTGGAGGCGTGCGCAATAATATAATAAGATTGGTTCCTTGTGATCGCATTTCCGTCCACCGTTATTGCGCCGAGGCAGGTAGTGCAACCGCCATCTGTGTGTGGACCCAGATTTGGATCAGACGCCAGGTTCCACTCCAAAACATTCCGGCTCCAGTTTTTTATGGCGCCGATTATTAAATTATTAATAGCCCATGAAAGATCTCCGGCAAAGGAAGAACCCGAGCCGGTATATTGCTCAGTAAAATAAATATTTTTGCCAGGAAAAGCAGCGTAAACCTGGCTTAAAGCAGAAATATTTCCGGCATATAAATGAAACGCCGATCCATCTACATACTTACTTGTTTCAGTATCTTGTAAAATTGCTAAAGGATATTGCGGCTCGTCCGCATTATGATCGTAACAAATAATTTTTGTGGAGATTGCCTCCTTGGCAAAAGCAGGCCCGAGGCTGTTCTTTATAAAATCTCTCTCATCTTTGGCACTCATATACATACTCGGATTGTTCTTAGGATTCAAAGGTTCGTTTTGTGGAGTAATTGCGTCAATATTAATTCCTTCTTTCTTCATCGCTTTAATGTATTTCACAAAATAATTAGCGTAAGCGTCATAATATTTTTTCTGCAGGCTTCCTCCTTTTGAGCTACTATTATCTTTCATCCAAACAGGCGCAGACCAGGGAGAACCTACAATTTTTATCCCCGGATTTATTTTTAGTATCATTTTAAGAAGAGGAATGAGGTCTTTTTTGTTTTCATCAAGGCCGAATTTTAATAAATGAATATCCGTTTCTCCGGCAGGCAAATCATCATAAGAATACACATGACTACTAAGATCAGATGCACCGATACTAACTCTGATATAACTTATCCCGATAGAATTGCCATCTGTAGAAAACAATTCATTGAGGAGATTATTTTTATCCGAAGCCGACATCGAATTAATCAAATAAGCGCTTCCATCCGTAAGACAAAATCCGAAGCCATCAATAGATTGAAATTTTTGGCTTGAATCCACTTTAATGGATGGAAGTTGGTTGCTTACATTAGTGAATTGAATATCATTTTGCCTGCTGAACAATGCTGATTTATTTCCTTCGGTAAGCCAAATTCGGATCGTATTATTTTTCCCTGAATGCAAAGTAGATTTTGAAGAATGCAGCAAGGGCTGGCTTTTTAAGCAAGGAAAAACAAGGAATGAAAGAATGAAATAGATTATTGAAAATTTATGTTTCTTCATAATTTTATTTTCAGTTCACACTAACCAATGCATAGTTCATTTTATTTGTCCCAATATCTTAAGCATGAAATCAATTGGTCAAAATTAAATAATTAATAAAAGATCTTCAGGTAAGTGAAATCAATAATTTCAAAACAGCTCTAAAGATATATTGGTAGTTTTTTTGTAGTAATAACCCAAACACATGGAATTATGAATGAAAAAGTTACCATTAAAGGATTGTGGGATGTATTAAAAAAATCATTCAAAGGTTTTTCGGATCACAGGATAACAAAGATGAGCAGTTCTCTCTCCTATTACACAATTTTTTCGCTCGCACCTTTGCTTTTAATCATTATTTCACTAAGCGGAATATTTTTAGGCCAGGATGCCGCCGAAGGAAAAGTATACAACCAATTATCAAATTTTATTGGCTCTGATACAGCTTCGCAGTTACAAACAATGATTCAAAATGCATCACTTTCCGGAAAAAGCAAAATGGCAGCTATTATAGGTGTTATTACCCTGGTGATAGGCGCTACAACTGTATTTGCTCAAATCCAGGATACAATCAACTTTATTTGGGGTATAAAACCGAAACCCAAAAAAGGATGGCTCAATTTTCTAAAAAATCGTTTTTTATCATTTTCGGTTATTATAGGATTGGCCTTTTTATTATTAGTTTCTCTCACGCTTTCAGCCCTCGTAGATGGATTTAGTACTTCTCTCCAGTCTCACTTCCCTCAAATATCAGTAGTAGTTTTATATATTATCAACACTGCAATTACTCTTATTATTACTACTTTGATCTTCGGAGCTATATTTAAAGTATTACCTGATGCAAAAATCCGGTGGAAAGATGTTTTGGCCGGCGCAATCACTACAGCCATCCTATTTATGCTCGCTAAATTTGGAATATCATTTTATATTGGCAAAAGCAATGTGGGAAGTACCTATGGGGCTGCTGGTTCAATTGTCATTTTATTATTGTGGGTATATTTTTCAGCAATGATCCTTTATTTCGGGGCAGAATTTACAAAAGCTTATGCGATAAAATTTGGGTCAGCAATTCACCCGGAAGATTATGCCGTGACTACCAAAACAGTAGAAGTAGAAACCGGAAACAAGTCTATACAGGAGAAGGAGAAAGAAGAAGAGAAAGACAAAGAGAATACCGAATCTGAGACCCATGAAATAAGAAAAACAACTTAATAGATTAACTTGAAAATCCAGTAAATCAACAAGTAAAAGAGATTTCCGTTTTTGCGGAAAAAGATAGTTGCTATTATTTTATTTCAGCAATGGAAGCACTTGATTCTATTCTTTTCCGAACCAAATTTTCAGATTTCACAGGAACTTCTATAAGCAATTCACATCCATAACCCGGACTGGAGGTAATAGAAAAATCACCCTGGAACAATTCTGTTCGCCTTTTCATATTTGAAATTCCTATTCCTTTTTTATACTTATCCGTTTCAAATCCTACACCATCATCCGATATTCGCATTTTAAGTTTATGATCACAAACTATTACATCTACTTCGATCTTTTTACAATGTGCATATTTTATAATATTTCTTAATTGTTCCTGTAAAACACGGTAAAGATTGAGTTGCAAATCGTGGTCAATGTCCAATTGAGCAATTTTAGTGTCGAAAAATAAGGAAATATCAAATTTGTTTTCAACATTAATATCCTTAAGTAAAATGCTAAAAGCTTCTTCCAATGTTGAATCATTAAAAAAAGCCGGAGCCAGGCGATGAGAAAGATTCCGGATTTCCTGGGTTGCCAATTTTATGTATTCACGGCATTGTTGAAACAATTCTATTCCACTTTTATCAATTGAATTTTTTAATACTCCAAGGCTGATATGAGTTGTTGCCAGAATCTGGCAAATATTGTCATGCAGTTCCGAGCCTATTTCATACCGTTCATTTTCCTGCGTTTTTATAATCGCTTTGGTTATCTCCTGCTCCATCCGGTTCTTTTCAGTTACGTCTGTGATAATAACCATTCTGTGTTTCTTCTCATTGATATTAATAAACGTGGCTTGTACTTCAACATTTAATAAACGACCAGCTTTTGTTATATGTTTTGATTTTCTATGCAATGTCTGTGTATCCCCTTCTTGCTGCTTCAACGTTTCTTTAAAAAAGTTCGTCTCTGTATCTACTTTCAAATCAAAAATTGTTAGGTTCAAAAACTCTTCAATTGTATAGCCATACAGCTTAATTGCAGCACTGTTAACCTGTACAAGTTTAAATTTTTCCAGTTCATATATCCAGATAGGCTGAGGGTTTAGCCTAAATAAATCACTGTATCTTTTTTCTGATTCCTTTAATTGATGAACTCTTTTTTTCCGTTCAATACAATGCTGGATACTCTTATAAAGAGACGATGCATTCAGGTCATTTTTTAATAAATAATCAGAAACACCAAGAGAAATTGACCTGATGCTGAATTCCATATCAGAAAAACCAGTCAGAATAATTACAGGTATATCTCCACATATTTTTAAAATATAATATATTAATTCATCACCGCTTTTATCCGGCAGCGAAAGATCTAATAAAATAATGTCAACAAGGGGCTTTATTTGTAAAAATTGAGCAGCTTCTAAAAAGCTCTTTGCGTTTTCAATTTGCGGATTTTCTATTTGTTCAGTTAGATATTCCCGGATAAGAATTATATCGCCAGGATTATCTTCAATAACTAAAATGTGATAATCATTCTTATCTTTAATCATTTTCTTGTCTGATATTTTTCATGGGAAGCTTTACTAAAGAAAGCCAAAAATTTTCTATCCTCGATATTATACTAAAAAAGTTTTCAATATCCATAGGTTTGGTGATATAACAATTCGCATGATTTTCGTACGATTTATTAATATCTGTTTCTGCCGAAGATGTTGATAAAATGATAACGGGGATATGCATTAAATTCGTATTATTCTTTAAAAAGTTTAACACTTCAAATCCATTTTCCTTGGGAAGATTCAGGTCAAGTAATAAAAGATCAGGCATATTGGCGTTAAAATATTCACCCTCCTGTTTTAAAAAATCCATAGCTGCCTCGCCGTCTCTCACTACACTAAGCTCAGTATGCACTTTCGCGCTCTCAAAAGCTTCAGTTGTAAGAACTACATCCCCCTCATTATCTTCCACTAATAATATGTGAATTGGCTTCATGGGGGCTATCTATTTTTGTAAAAAATAATTAAAGAATACCGACTACAACAAAGATAATTGATATTTTTTCATTAAAAATTTCATTTGATTTTTTGTAAAAAACCAATTTTTCTCTGTTATACAATTTAATTTTGATGTCATCCCAATTATTCACATATTTTAGAATCATGGTCCAGATTACCATACCTTCAAGGAAAGTTTTGCCTTATGAAAATTATTATCTTAAAAATATATGATAAATGAGGAATGGCGAAGACAAGGATTGTAGAATTTTTTACATGAAAAATAATAAAACTTCCTTATCTTTATATTCTAAAATAAAATGTTTGATAGGTCTTTCAGCCGATTCGGGCATAAATCAAAGCAAACCAACTAGTTGGCACGCTATTAGAGATGAAAGTGTCTTAATAGAAAAACTACCACCTATATTAAAAAGATTAAAATATTTTAATTAAGTTATCTTCTTAATGTAGCCTATCAATCCTACGAATTACTGCAAATTTTAAATTATTGAAAAAGATGCAGAATAATTGGTACACGGTGTATACAAAACTACACTGCGAAAGAAAAGTTTCACTTTCATTGACAAAAAAAAACATTGAGAATTTTTGCCCTTTTACTCACAGAAAGTACAGACAAATATTCAGAAGCACTTCGTCAAACGAACCTCTCTTTAAATCCTACGTTTTTGTAAAAACTTCGGAGGAGAATATTCATAAATTAAGCAAAGAAATCAATGGTATTATAAGTTTGCTTTATTGGAAAGGCCAACCTGCTACCATTAATGAAGAAGAAATTAATGCTATCTATGACTTTATTAAATATCATCCTGAGATTACGGTAGAAAAGACAAAGGTAATTACAGATAAAGACGATTCAGGAATTTCATTTTTTATGGACGGGCAAATTCTTCTGATTAAAAACAGAACCATGAAGTTGACACTCCCTTCTCTCGGGCTTTCATTAATATCTAAATATGGTGAAAAGGAAGAAGGAGTAATTGGCAGAGAGATTTCTTTTGGAAATAAAGATATTATCGTCCAATCATGATTGTTTTAAGGTTTTATCTTTAATTCATTCCATAGCAATAATTTTTTTAGAAGATATTCTTCGCAAAAGCAGCTTTTCTTTGTTTGCTAACCTAAGCCGCCGGTATAGAAGGCAGATTAAGATTCCTGTAAGAGTAATTGAATAAAGCTGAGTAAGATTTGTTGCAACCGGAATATTAAATTGATCGGCGGCCTTCAAATATCCAAATGATATTGGTCACGGCGTTATGATATTCATCCATGCATGTTCCTTCCAAAGAAGAAGCCTCAATACACAAACTTTACATTAACCGAAGCTAAAAGAAATTATTTACAAAAAATATGAAGACTGTCTTTGTGCCAATGCATGAAGGACTTAAAAACGGAGTTTAAAACAATCAATTCAAACAAAAATTAAAAACTTTTTGGGATATAACTCAAAAATATAAAAGCTCCCATTCCTGAGAGCTTTTATTGAAAAGTGGAGCTGCAGGGATTCGAACCCTGGTCCAAACACATCCGCCGTAAGCCTTCTACATGTTTAGTTTTGCATTAATTGTCGGGATAAAGCAGGAGCAAAACAAACCAACTTTTTCCTTAGCTGAATAGTCTTAAGCGATTGTCACAGCCTTCAATCGCAGCAGCCTGTTTCATTTTGAGTCGGCGGGAGAGCGTGGCAACAGGCCTGGCCAGCTCAACGGCCCTAATGGAAGCGAATCTATCGATTACGCAGCCATGGCAAAATTGTTATTGCCATTTAAAGTTTTCGTATTCAGATTAAAGCGCTAATTACGCAACGCGCTACATGCTTATACTTACAAAGAACTATGCTGTCAAAACCGGTCAGCCCCGGGTAATTGTTGAACCTTCAAATCTACTACATTTATATTCAGATTAAGAATCCAAATTATAATGAAACATTAAATAAATTTAAAAAAAAGCTAACTGTCATGGTTAGACGAAAGTGAAAATAAGGAGAATTAAACAAAATGGATTATTACTGAATCTAATCTGGCAAAATAAAAATCCTCACTATTTATCTGTTTACTGTTTGAATCATATTATGAATTCTTTATAGAAGCAAGTCTTTACCCACATTTAATGAAATACCGGAGCAGCAGTCTTTTGATATGTTGGCTGATTATTTTCTATTTCGGGCCAATCATTAGTCCATGTTATCTTATCCAGCAGCATTAATCTGCCCGATGTGTTTTTTTTATTAAAAGCATGATAAATCATCCAGGTTTGACCATCATCATCGGTAACAATATCGCCATTGTGGCCGGGACCAACAAAACCTTCGCTGCCTGAATCTTTTTCCAGTAAGAGTGTGCCACCATCTTGTAACAAAGATTTCCCATCTTTGTCAATGTAAGGCCCTTTAAAATTTAAAGATCTCCCGACTCTCACGTGATAAGTACTTTTAGCCCCTTCGCAGCAACTGCCTGAAGAACCAAAATAATAATAATAATTTCCCCTTTTATAAATATAAGAGCCTTCAAAATCTTTGCCTGCTATTTGAAATTTGCTTCCTGTTGTTTGCAAGCCATCAGCAGAAAGTTCAATTCCATAAATTCCATGGAAGCTTCCCCAAACAAGGTAAGAATGGCCTTCATCTTCAAAAAAAACAGGATCAATGGAATTGGGGACCCCTACTTCACTACTTAAAAACACTTTGCCATGATCAGTGAAAGGGCCTTCGGGCGTGTCCGATGTCGCAACGCCAATACCAGGATTGGGGTCGCCCCATGTAGAAAATGAATAATAAATGTAAAATTGGTTGTTATGAAATGAAGCATCCGGCGCCCAGATACCGCCAGCACTTTTCCAGTCCGGTTTTTTCATAAAGGCATCACCAACAAATTGCCAGTCCACTAAATTTTTAGAACGAAGTATCGGGGTTGTATATGGGCCCCCCATGTTTTGGGTGCGCCAGTCAGCCTGTGTCGAATACGCGTAATAAAATCCATCATTAGCTTTTACCAAATTGGGATCAGGAAAATCATGGTTAAAGACCGGATTTTGATAAGACGGCTTTGGTGCCGCCTGGGCTTTGGGTTTGTCAACTTTGCAAGAAACCAACACCAATAATAAAAGATATGTGAGAGGTTGACCGGGCAAGTATTTTTTATAGTCCATAATGATAACAGGTAGTAAAGATTAGGATAATTAATTTATTTTTTCCACTCAAGACAAAATCAATTAAAAGTATAGGAACTTGCTTTCCGGAGAACAAGAAAAAATGCAAATTTTTATTCTTCAATTCATGAGGAAAATTATCTTAAATAATAAACTCCGTGACATTTATGAAAAAACTGCACTTAAATTCCAAAGCACAACCGGAAGCCAAAGCATTAAAAAATAAAACGGGTTTTTACATTAAAACTAAATAAAACTATTCCAGTTCTTCATCAGAGAAAGATTGCGAGCTAAGATTTATCATACTTCCCATCAGATCTTTAAACTCAATTTTACCTTCCAACACTTTTTTACTGATGAGAGAAAAAGCAGATAATCCATGCAATACAAATTCCATCAACAGAGCATTTTCTTTTGTATTAGCCGTAGGAAAATGTTTTTTTACCAAACCGAATAGCCCATCTACTTTATAAAGCATCTGGATTTTATCCTCATCTTTCATATCAAAGGAGATATTAAGTTGGTTGCCTGAATCAAACCATTGAGTAATTGCCTTGTATGGATTTTCTGTGACTACAGCCTCACGGTTGTTTCTTCTTTTCTTTAAAGAATCAGGATTGGGGAAATATTTTACAAACTGTGTTCGAATAGATTTTTCTAATAGATTAAAAGCCACCTGGTAAGGGCCTTCCTGTTCACCTTCATACACCAATTCAATTTTGCCTGTTATGGAAGGAATAATCCCCGTGAGGTCGCTTATCCAAACCTGGGTTTCTTTTTCTTTATTCATGATCGCACGCCTTTCAGCCGCACTCACTGCATTTTCAAAAGCAGAAATAGTGAGCCTGGCAGAAACACCACTTTTTTTATCAACAAATTCACTATTGCGGGCCTCAAACGAAACCTGCTCCACCAATCGCTTTATCAGATCACTTACCTGCACTTTTTTTATTTGATCGCTGTGAATGGATGCTTCTTGTTCTGTAATGAAAAGTGAATTTTCAATATTAGTTGGATAATGAGTAAGTATCTGGCTTTCGATTCGATCTTTAAGAGGTGTTACGATAGCGCCCCGATTGGTATAATCTTCAGGATTGGCTGTAAACACAAACAGTATATCGAGAGGCAATCTTAATTTAAAACCGCGTATTTGCAAATCGCCTTCTTCCAGAATATTAAACAGAGAAACCTGGATGCGCGCCTGTAAGTCCGGCAATTCATTGATAACAAAAATTCCTCGATTGCTTCGGGGAATAATGCCATAATGAATCACTCTTTCATCAGCATAGCTCAATTTTAAATTAGCTGCTTTTATCGGGTCAATATCGCCAATAAGATCGGCAACGCTTACATCAGGAGTTGCTAATTTTTCACCATAGCGCTCGCTTCTGTGTAGCCAATCTATTGGCGTATCATCTCCTTTTTCTTTTACCAGGTCACGGGCATATTTACTGAGTGGCCTGAACGGATCATCGTTTACTTCGCTTCCTTCAACAATGGGAATATACTCATCCAGCAATTCGGTCATTTGCCTTGCCATGCGGGTTTTCGCTTGTCCGCGCAAACCAAGAAAAAGAATATTATGGCGTGAAAGCAACGCTCTTTCTGTATCAGGTATCACCGAATCTTCATAACCAATAATTCCCCGAAAGGTTACTTCTTTTTTACCGATTTTTTTGATAAGATTCTCACGTAATTCTTCTTTTACTGATCTTGGTTTGTAATTGCTTTCCTTAAGTTGTCCGAGGGTTTTTATATCTTTTATCTGCATTATTCTTGTTTTCTCTCTTGTTCAATTCTTTTAAATCTACGATTTATTCCAATTCAGAGTTAATTATGGCAAGGTGATTTTAATAAACCGTCTTTCTTTTCCCGCTTTCAAAATCTTTGAAAATAAAGGCACCCAACCTATCGAGCGATGCGAAGAAAGCCTTACCATTGTTGGTTGCTGTAAATTCGGTTACAAACCTTTGCAGGTAAGGATCGCTGGCGATCATAAAAGTAGTAATAGGAATTTTTAATTTCTTGCATTGAGCAGCAAGATTCATACAACGATTCAAAATTCTCCTGTCAACACCAAAACTGTTTTTATAATATCGCTTCCCTACTTTTAAGCATGTGGGTTTTCCGTCAGTAATCATAAAAATCTGCTTGTTCGGATTTTTTCTTCTTCTTAAAATATCCATTGCCAGCTCAAGCCCGGCAACAGTATTGGTATGATAAGGGCCTACCTGCAAATAAGGAAGGTCTTTAATTTCCACCGTCCATGCGTCATTTCCAAAAACAACAATATCCAAAGTGTCTTTAGGATATTTCGTAGTGATCAGTTCGCTCAAAGCCATCGACACTTTTTTTGCCGGCGTAATTCTGTCTTCGCCATATAAGATCATACTGTGCGATATATCGATCATCAACACCGTTGAAGTTTGGGCTTTAAAATCTGTTTCGCGAATTTCCAGGTCATCTTCGTGCATCATAAAACTTTCTGTTCCATGATTGATTTGGGCATTCCTTATAGATGAAGTAAAATCAATTTGCTCTAAAGTATCGCCGAACTGGAATGGCCTTGTTTCAGGATTAATTTCATCGCCGGTTCCTGGTTTGAAAGTATTATGATTTCCTGTTCTTGATTTCTTTAGCTTGCCAAATATTTCTTCAAGGCTGCGCTTCCTGATTCCCTGTTCAGTTTTTGGAGTGATTTTAATTTCGCCGGTTTGCTTATTATCGTCTATATAACCTTTGTCTTTCAAATCTTCAATAAAATCGCCCATACCATATTCATCATTAGTAAGGTTGTATTCTTTATCCAGTTCGGTAAGCCAGCTTAAAGCTTCCCCTACATCTCCACTTGTATATGTAAGCAATTGCATGAAAATATTCAACAGGTTTTCAAATGTTGATTTACTATTTTCATTCGGATCGAATTTTGAAAAATTATTAAAACGCATTTATTGTAACGGTTTCTTTTTATAAAGGTAAAATAAAAATTCCCTGTATTTGTTGGTTTACTGCTTTCTGCCTTCAGCATTATGAATTTAGCATTAAGCCTCCTGCAATTTACTTCACAAAGATTCTCTTTAATAAATTCACCTGTTAAAAATATAATCCCGGCTTCTTTATAGTTGCCGGGATTAACGTTTAAATTGTTTATCTAAATATTCCTCTTCTATTGCGTTTTATCGTGAGGCAGCGTATCATTTTTTAAAGGAGGATTATTTGTTATCACTTTATTAGTGCTTTCAGGTGAAGGCAAATCAACCATTGGTTTGGTAAAATATTGCTCCATTCCCTGCAATTGCTGCAAGAGTTGAGTCACAACCTGGTTATCATATGCAAGATATTGCTGGCGGTTTTCATCCAGGCTGTTAAAATACATTATCTGTTGTTCAAGGTCTGTGCGTAAAGCATTTGAAACTTTTTTCGCAAGAACCGTATCACCTGCCCTGTACGCTGCTAATAAAAATTGGGCTGAAATCTGGTCCTGTTGTTCCCGGCGTGAAGCCATTCCATAAGGGAAATTTTCCTGCAACATGTTCTTATCGCATTTTTCCAGGAGTTGTTTCGCCTCTTCCATCTTTCCTTTATCAGCAAGGCTATTGGCCACCTGTGAATACTGCATTCTCAGCGTGTTCAATTGCTGCCTGTTGGTTTCATCAAAATAAGTTCCTGTTTTATCGGCTCCGCCAAAAGCGAATTTTTTCATCATCACATTATAAGCCCATGTATCATTCACATCCGCGCTCTTTACCGGAACCAGCCTATATGTCAAACCATCAGTTCTTAAATATTGACCAAAACCTAACTCGGAATAATGCGCTGTAAAATAAATTGGCCGCTTCCATTTATTGGCAGCAATGATATTTAGAATTGCACTTTCATTTTTAAGAAGCGCATTTTTAGGAATAGTAAACTGCATTTTGGATAAAACAGTATCACCGGGATTTACCGTTCCGTTTTGTCTCACGAGTGAAGTATCTACGGGAACTTCTACATTTTGTGAGGGGAAAATGTTTATAAAATCGCTACCATTCTGATACATCCTGGATGGATCTTCGCTTCCGGCATAATCTTTCATCATAGTATAAAGATCTTGCGGCGTATTCTGATCCACTTTAGCGCCAGGCAAATCAGGAAAGAAATAGATAGCATCCCTGTTGCTTCCCAAAATTTGTTCAGGAGTCCAGATGATTGGAATAGGATCGCTCTTGTTTATTTTATACCTTAATTCATTGAGATACCAATCGGTTCCCAGCAAACTTGAGTTAATTACTCTTACATCACGCCGAATGCCAAGCACTTCCTGATCGAACCAAAGCGGATAAGTATCATTATCGCCAAACGTAATAAGTATTGCATTTGGTGCACAACTTTCCAAATAATCTTTTGCAATGTCCCTTGCCAAAGTTTTCTGGCTCCTGTCATGATCATTCCACTCCTGGCTTCCCATCAAAACTGGCACAGCGAGTAAACACAAACCTGCAGCGGCATAATTAGCCATCTTAGGTTTCATATACTTTTCAAAAAGTTCCTTAACATACATAACGCCAATCCCTATCCACACCGCAAAAGCGTAAAAAGAGCCAACATAAGCATAGTCACGCTCCCTCGGCTGATTGCCCGCCTGGTTCAGGTAAACTACAATTGCAATCCCCGTAAAAAAGAACAGCAAGCCAACCACCAGAGTGTCTGACTTGTCTTTCTGGTATTGATAAATAAGCCCAAGAAGGCCCAGTATCAAAGGCAATCCAAACAATTTGTTATGTGATTTATTATCCTTCAGGGTTTGAGGTAATTTACTTTGGTCGCCAAGGCGCGCATTGTCATAAAATGAAATACCTGTTATCCAGTTTCCATCACGGACATTACCCATGTCAATTCCCTGAAGGTCATTTTGTTTTCCGGCAAAATTCCACATAAAATAGCGGATATACATCCAGTTGAGCTGATAGCTAAAGAAGAAAGAAATATTATCAGCCATCGTTGGCTTTTCATAATATTTACCGGTTTTGGGATCTTTTTGAATTCCGGCAAAACTTGCATAATAATCTGCGTGGCCCTGGTCGTTGCTATTATCCCACATCCTGGGAAAAAAGTGAAGGTCAGAAGGATCATATTCAGTCACTACCTTTTTACCCTTCTTTACATATTTATCTTTTCCTTTTACATAGGTATCTTCATAAGTCTGACTGGTAGGTTCATCAGTAAAATCCTGTCCTTTTAAGATGGGCCACGTGCCATATTGTTCACGGGTAAGATAGCCTTCAAGGCTCAAAGGATTATCCACATTGAACATGTCAATTGCCGGATCTGCATTAGACCTGATCATAGTTGTAAAATAGGTAGAAAATCCTAACAAAATAAATGCGAAAGCCCACATGGCAAGCCGTAAAAAGTTCCAGTTTTTTTTCCTTGCCAACCTGAGCATCAGGAATATTAAAAGCGCTATAAAAACAAAGAAAAAAGTAAATCCTGTGAAAAAAGGCATGCCAAAGCTATTAGTAAAAAGAATATCAAAATCAGAAGCTAGCTTTATACTCCATTGAATCATGGGAACCTGCACAATTCCTGTAACGACACAGGCGGCTACAAAAGCCCAAAAAGTTCCCCATTTGGTTACTTTATACCGTTTGAAATAATACAACATAACAATGGCAGGAATAGTGAGGATTGCCAATAAATGCACGCCTACTGCCAGCCCAACCATATAAAAAATTAAAATAAGCCACCTGTCTGCAGGGGTAAAATTCCCTTTTACGCCTCTCAATTTTTCCTGCGTTACCGCATGTTCCCATTTAAGTGCGGCCCAAAAAACGATAGCGGTAAAAAAAGATGAACTGGCATACACTTCTGATTCTACAGCGCTGTACCAGAATGAATCCGAAAAAGTATAGGCGAGAGCGCCTATAACACCCGCAGCCATAATAGTAAAAATTTGTGTACTATTTAGTAGATTGGGATTGTTTTTCTCAAGAATTTTTCTTGCAAAGTGAGTAATTGTCCAGAATAAAAATAAAATACAAAAGCCGCTCATCAGCGCACTCATAGTGTTCAGGCCGAGTATTGCTGTGTTCGGATTGGAAAAGGGAGCCATAAACAACCTGCCAATCAAAATAAATAAGGGCGCTCCCGGCGGATGTGGAATTTGAAGTTTGTAAGCGCTGGAAGCAAATTCACCGCAATCCCAAAAGCTGCCGGTTGCTTCCATAGTTGATAAATAAACGAAGGAGGCAATAGCAAAAATAGCCCACCCTGTAATGTTGTTGATGCGTTTATAACTCATATTATGGATTTGTCGAAAGATGGGCAAATATAAAGCTATGATAGCTACAATTCTATTCACTTATATTTTTTTACACAAAGGATTGTTAATTGTTCACCTCTTATTTCCATCTACATCAAAACTAAACAAGTGTAATATGTCGGGGACAATAAATTTTATTTGTGAACTATCTTACTCTACTTTTGACATGTAAAAGTGTTTTTATTTAATAAAAAACCCGATACTGACTTCATTGAAAAAAGCCTTTTTTCAACTTCACGTTGCAATTTTATTGGCAGGCTTCACTGCTATTCTCGGGAAACTGATACAATTGAATGAAGGGCTTCTTACTCTTTACAGAATGCTGCTAAGCGCGGTTATTCTTACAGCGTTTTTAATAATAAAAAAACAGGTTAAAATACTTTCTTTAAAAAATACACTTAAGCTTTTTAGTGTAGGAGCAATCATTTCATTGCATTGGGTCACGTTCTATGGAAGCATTAAGTATTCCAATGTTTCTGTTTCAGTCACCTGCCTTTCTACTATTGGATTTTTCACCTCTTTTTTTGAGCCATTAATTATGCGAAGAAAAGTAGATTTTGTAGAAATGTTTCTTGGAATGCTTGCCATAGCAGGAGTTTACCTGATCTTTAATTTTTATCCCCAATACAAAACCGGGATCATTTTTGGAATTGTTTCAGCGATGCTCGCCTGCATTTTTCCTATACTCAACAAGAAGATACTCAATGATCTTTCACCAAATACGGTTACCCTTTACGAGATGTGCGGCGGATTTGTTACTCTTTGTTTTGTGCTGCCATTGTATCTTAAATTTTTTCCTGCGGCCTATTATTTACCAACCTTTAGTGATTGGCTTTGGCTTATTATTCTGGCAGGAGTTTGCACTGTTCTTGCGTTTAACCTCAGCTTGAAAGCATTAAAACACATTACCGCATTCACCACCAATCTTTCTTACAACTTTGAACCGGTGTATTCTGTTATCTTAGCCTTTATAATTTTTAAGGAGAATAAATTCCTGGGAGCCGGGTTTTATTTTGGCTTTGGTTTGATATTACTGGCCGTTTCACTGCAAATGATGCGGGTTTACCAGGAAAAGAAGACGCGAAAATTGTAAGTGTTCACACTAATTATTCACAAAAATCTAGCTTTCCTATATCATTTTCCAACAATCCATTTTTCATCTATTTAATTTCTTATGGAACATTCTACTTTTCGGGCAATCATAATTAAAATTTATTGCTATTTCGTAGCGAGATAATTATAATCTGCCAGCAATGTTTCCAAAAAACTAATTGAATACATATTGGTTTGAATATGCAATACCTCCTGCACCTTCCAGGCAAGTCGGTCGCAGGTTTCGGAGTTTTGTTCTTTGTGATACAAATTCACCACATTTTTAATGGTGTTAATATCGCGGTCGCTTAATTTTAAAACTTCGGGAAAAGTAACTACATAATTTTCATCACTTATTTCCATAAAAACCGTGTCTTTAACAGAAAAAGGAGAAACCGTATTGATCACTACCGTATTGGCCGCGATGTCTCCGAGCCTTTGATTTTTTTTACTCACAGCGATAAATATCAATACCAGCACTCCCCAAAAACCGGTAAGGAAAATGTAAGCAGCAATACTTTGAAGGCTAAAAAATGTATAGCCAAAAAAGAAAGGCCATTCAAAAACTTTAAAAATCCAGCGGGTGGTATATTGGCTCAGGGAAGGCTCGCCACCTGCGAGACTAATAATCCTTATATTAAAAATCTTCTTACCGATCGTCTGCCCATGCATCATCACTTCGCATACAAGAGAATACAAGAGCATAGGAATTGAGATGGTAAGAATATCAAGCCCCACATGGCTTCTCAGGCTTTCAGTTCCTGTAAGATTGAATCCGCCATAATAAAAATATTTCATGCTGATAAAATAAACGAGCAGGATGGTAAAGTCTACCATGTAAGCAAACAAGCGTTTATAAGCTTCTGCAATTTCAAATTCGAGATCAATATTAAAAGGAGTTTCTATTTGTATCAGTGGCATCAGTAGCAATTTATTATTTTAAAATAAAATCCATCATTTTATTTTTATTAATGAGTAATTTGTTTCACTTATTAATGAGTAATTTGTTTCACTTTCAAATAAGTAATTAATTCAACCGTTTAGAAATATAATTACAACGATTAGAAGGCTGTTTTTTAATTTTATATTATGCGTGAGGCAAGGTTTATAAAAAAAAATGTTGAAAAGTGGAACCGGTATCAGCATGAAGAAACGAAAGATCCGGATGAGATGGCTGACCGGTTCATAACTCTCCTGGACGATCTTTCTTATGCCAAAACTTTTTATCCCCGCAGCAAAGTAACGCGCTGGATAAATGGAATCGCAGCTTCAATTTATCAAAATATTTTTCAAAACAAACGACACAATTTTGCGAGAGTAATTCAATTCTGGAAATTTGAGTTGCCTCTTTTATTCAGACGTTACCACAAAATTTTCCTGTTTACTTTTTTGTTGTTTCTTTCGTTTGTGTTTATAGGTGTTGTTTCGTCCACTACCGATCCGGAATTTGCAAGGCAATATTTTGATCATCATGTTCAACGCGGATATTATGACCAAACTATTGCCTCCATCCAGAAGGGAGATCCATTTGGTGTTTATAAAGATGATAACCCGTTTTCAATGTTTGTAACTATCGCCTACAACAATATCAGTGTCGCTTTTAAAACAGTAATCTTTGGAATTATTTTCGGAATAGGTACTGTATTATTTATGTGGAGCAACGGCCTGATGCTCGGTTGCTTTCAATACATCTTCTTTTCACAGGGCCTGGGATGGCAATCTGTTTTAGTAATCTGGATTCATGGAACTATTGAAATTTCTTCGATTGTGATTGCCAGTTGCGCGGGTATTATTTTAGGAACCGGATGGCTTTTTCCCGGAACTTATACACGAAAAGCATCTTTTTTACGTGGCGTAAAAGATGCGGTTAAGATTTGTGTAAGCCTGATTCCTTTTTTTATTATAGCCGCTTTTTTTGAAAGTTATGTAACCCACTTAATGAGCAATACTTTTGAAAAAAATTCGGTTGACATCGGATTGCCCGTTCCATTCAGCATCATGATACTTGCCGGCTCGCTATTGTTAATACTTTGGTACTTTGTTTTATATCCAATTCGTCTCCATAATTCAGGCTACGGGCTGGAAGATGGGAAAATATTAAAGGATGGAATTTCCTATGAAATATAAATCTCATTTATTTGTTGCTTTACTGGTTATAAGAATATTTTTCCCTTCTAACGGTTATGCACAAACTAAAGATTCATTATCCGAACCAGGAGATTTAAACGCACAACAATTTTCACCGGATGAGTCTGCATCAAGCTCTTCAGATACTTCTTTAATCCCGCAGTACTCAAAGGATAGCCTTGATATTTTAAAGTGGAAAAAAAACAGGGAATTTGCTTACATGCACTATCTCGACAGCCTCTTGAAAAATCAAAAAAACATGAGGACCGACACAGTGAGTGTCGATGAGAAAAGCGGACGGATTAAGAGAAAAACAGCAAAAAAAAATACGCCTTCTGCTATTAATAATGTGTTGAACAGTTGGCCGCTCAAAATATTTTTTTGGAGTTTAGCGCTTCTGTTCATTGTACTCATTTCTTATAAAGTACTTTTCAAAAATGGAATTTTTAAAAAGAAAAGAAAACTTTTAATACAAACCGAAGAAGATTCATTGCAGGATTTAAATGAATTATCTGAATACGATTTACTGGCTCATGAAGCTGAGAACAAGAATGAATACAACCTTGCTACGCGCTATTTATTTTTAAAAACGCTTAAAAATCTTTCAGACAAAGGTTCTGTTAGTTTTGCTTCGGAAAAAACCAATAAAGATTATCTGAATGAAATGCGCCAACATAAATATGCTGAAGAATTTGCAAAACTTACGCGTGATTACGAATATGTATGGTATGGTAAATTTTCCATTGAAAAGGAACTCTATCAAAAATTAAAAGAAGATTTTTCTTTCTTTAATAAAAAAATATAAACCCAACTTGAAATTATTTTTTAAATATATTTTGATGTTATTACCGATGGCTATGATTTATAGCTGTCATCAAAATAAAAAAAAGCTTCCTTCTCTTACCGAAAGCTACAGGAAATCCGATAAGCTTCCATTTGGATCATTCATTGCTTACCAGGGATTTAAATCTGAATTCAATGACTATTGGATCAATATTGCTGAAAATTCATTTACCAGAACATGGCATAACCTTCAAAACGGTTCCACCAATACTTATTCTCTTTATTTTTTAATTACAAAAAATCTTCTCCTTTCTGTAGATGAAGTAAACGCGATGGTTGAATATGTAAAAGCGGGCAATGATCTTTTTATTTCTGCCGATTATGTTGACCCAAAACTATTGGAAGCCACCTATTGCACGGTAAACAGGAAAGGAGAAATCACCAGTGAAGTAAACGGCAAAATGCAGGATACCTGGGTAAGTATGTTTTATGGAAATGATTTCGATACACAGAAATACAGCTATTATTATTTTCCGTTTTTTAATTATTTTAATAGCTACGATCCTTCTATAACAAGGGTTTTAGGCGTTAATGAATTGAATCTTCCCAATTATATTGTAATTTTTTCGGGACGGGGAAGATTGTATTTACACCTGGCTCCAAGAATTTTCAGTAATTATTTTTTACTTACAAAAAACAATTACCATTATTTCGAAAACGCAACTGCTTATCTTCGTTTCAATCCACAATATGTATATTGGGACGAATACTATAAAGAGTTTTCTTCTACAAGAAATAAAAACAATTTAAATAATGATGATAAGTTTTCCTCTTTCCAGGTAATAAAGCACAACCCTCCATTGCTTTGGGCATTTTATATCGCTTTGACAGCAATTTTACTTTATGTTTTATTTAATATAAAAAGAAAGCAAAAGCAAATTGAGGTGGTAAAACCTAATAAAAACACTACCGTTGAATTTACGGAAACCATTGGCCGGCTTTATTTACAACACAAAGACAATCGTAATATTTCAGAAAAGATCATCACCTATTTTTATGAATACCTGAGAAAAAAATATTTTATCAATACTTCAGTTATCAGCGGTGATTTTATAAATTCACTTTCGGGAAAGACCGGTATAGATAAAAAGGAAACTGCGGAATTATTTAATTTGATCCATAAAATACAACAGGAAGAAGAAGTAACGGATGAGGAAGTACTTGAGTTAAACGTAAAGATTGAAAATTTTAAAAAACCAAAAGCCGATGGAAGAAAATCTATTTGAACAGAGGATTGACATCACCACACTCAACAACGCTGTAATTAATATCAGGAATGAAATAAGTAAAGTAATTGTAGGGCAACACAAGATGGTAGATCTTTTACTAATCGCTTTATTGTGCGATGGCCATGTATTGATAGAAGGCGTGCCGGGCGTTGCAAAAACATTAACTGCCAAATTGCTTTCAAAGATTATTAATACTAATTTTTCGAGAATACAATTTACTCCGGATCTTATGCCGAGCGACGTTTTAGGAACTTCTGTTTTTAATCCGAAAGTTGCTGAATTTGATTTTAAACGCGGTCCCATTTTCAGTAACATCATTTTAATAGATGAGATCAATCGTGCGCCGGCAAAAACGCAATCCGCGCTATTTGAAGTTATGGAAGAACGGCAGGTAACTATTGATGGAATCACCCATTCAATGGATTTTCCTTTTTTGGTGATTGCTACTCAAAACCCAATTGAACAGGAAGGAACGTATCGCTTGCCTGAAGCACAACTGGATCGATTTCTATTCAAGATTATTATGATTTATCCTACTATCGAGGAAGAGATAAATATCCTTTTGAATCAGCAATCGGTGGCACAAAATAGTTTGCTTAAAAATGTGGAAGCGTTAGTATCTCCGGCACAAATTGCAGAATACAGAAACATAACCAACCAGGTAATTATTGATCCTAAATTGGTAGAGTTCATTGCCAAAATCGTAAATGAAACCAGGAATAATTCTTCGCTTTACCTTGGCGCTTCTCCGCGTGCATCCCTTGCTATTCTCAGATCAGCAAAAGCCAATGCCGCAATAATGGGAAGAGATTTTGTAACGCCCGAAGATGTTATCGAAATGGCGGTTCCGGTGATGAGGCATCGCATTATTTTAACTCCTGAAAAAGAAATGGAAGGATTATCCACAGATGAACTGGTAAAGAATATCATTTCAAAAATTGAAGTGCCACGATAAAATTCCTGTTTATATTTTGAAGAAACCAGAAAAATATTTTTTAGATCTTTTCCCGCAAAACCGGTTCTTTATTGGACTATCGGGGTTGGTGGCATTATTTATTCTCTCCTTTTATATTCCTGCTTTGCAATCCGCTTCCATTGCTGTTTTTGTGGTTTTTATTATTTTTTGCGTCATTGATTATTCACTTTTATTTTTTACTAAAAAAATTCCAACTGCGGATAGAATTACCACACATCGTTTCAGTAATGGCGATGATAACAAAATTGACTGGATCGTAAAAAACGATTTCAAATTTCCTATTTCAGTTATGGTGATCGATGAATTACCGGAGCAATTACAAATCCGCGATTGGAAAAGAAAATTATACCTGAAAGCAAGACAGCAAAAAAAAATCTCATGGAAGTTTAAACCTTTGGAAAGAGGTGAATATTATTTTGGAAATATTCATCTTTTAGTTGCTTCGCCATTGCAATTATTCAGCAGAAGATTTACAAAAGAAGCTCCGGAAACTATTCCCGTTTATCCCGCTTTTCTCCAATTACGCAATTATGGATTGTTTTCAGGAACAACTCTGGCCGGCGAATCAGGAAATCAACGGATGCGCAAGATGGGCCAAAGCATGGAGTTTGAGCAAATAAAGGAATATGTCTCGGGCGATGATATCCGCACCCTGAACTGGAAAGCCTCTGCCCGCAAAGGTGGATTGATGGTTAATAGTTTTATGGAAGAAAGATCGCAACAGGTATACTGTATCATTGACAAAGGAAGGCTGATGAAGATGTCTTTTGATGGAATGACGCTTTTGGATTATGCAATCAACAGTTGCCTGGTGTTGAGCAATATTTGCTTGAAAAAGCAAGACAAAGTGGGCGTTATTACCTTTTCTAATGAACCGGGAAATATATTAGCAGCAGACAGGAAAGTATCGCAGGCTGAAAATATTTTGCAATTACTATACAAGCAAAAAACTAATTTCCTGGAAAGCGATTTTGAAATGCTTTACCTGCAGATAAGAAGCAAAATAAAACATCGCAGCCTGTTGATTTTATTCACCAATTTTGAATCTTTATCTGGTTTAAACAGGCAGATAGATTATCTGCGCTCTATTGCGCGCAATCATCTATTGCTGGTCATATTTTTTGAAAATCCGGAATTAGATCAACTCCGGAATTCACATGCAGATGATATTGAAGAAGTGTATATAAAAACCATTGCAGAAAAATTTGCTTTTGAAAAAAGGATCATTACAAAAGAGCTTTCCAAATATGGAATACTTTCCATTCTATCTTCACCGAAAAATCTTACAATAAATGCGATTAATAAATATTTAGAATTGAAAGCGCGACGGGCAACCTGATTGAAATAAAATTAAACAATGACTGAAAATACATTTGAAGAAGGAAGGGTTTTGTTAATTGATAAACCACTGGAATGGACTTCATTTGACGTGGTGAGAAAAATAAGAAATCTCATAAAAATAAAAAAAGTTGGCCACGCGGGAACGCTGGATCCTTTAGCCACCGGTCTTTTGATTGTTTGCACCGGAAAATTCACCAAAAAGATAAATGAGTTTATGGCGCAGGAAAAAGAATACACCGGCACAATAACTTTGGGCGCCGTCACTCCAACTTACGATCTTGAAAGCGCACCTGAAAACTTTGCATCAACAGAAGGCATCACAAAAGAATTGATAATTAAAACAACGCAAAAATTTACGGGCGAAATTATGCAAACGCCACCCATTCATTCAGCCATAAAACAAAAAGGTAAACCGGTTTATTTGATGGCAAGAAAAGGTATTGATGTGGTACTTGAACCAAGAAAAATTACGATAAAAGAATTTGAAATTACTTCTATAGAAATGCCTGTTATTTCATTTAAAGTAGTGTGTACAACGGGAACGTATATACGCAGTTTAGCGAATGATTTCGGAGCAACTTGGGTTGTGGCGGTTATCTTAGTGAGCTGCGAAGAACAAGGATTGGTAATTTCAAAGCAGGAGATGCAATGAGCATGGAAGAATTCGAAGCTTCATTAAATAAAGAAAAATAAAAGAAATTCAATGAGCGGAAGACGGGACTCGAACCCGCTACCTACAGCTTGGGAAGCTGTCGCTCTACCAGGTGAGCTACTTCCGCTTTTTTTGTGATGCAATATAAAAAATTATCGGCTGGCCTTATTTTATTTTCTCCTTAATTTCTAGTATCATTCTATAATAATAAATACAATTTTAAACAAATTGCTTTAGCCATTCTTTGGCAGCCACATCATTCGTAAAACTTTTCATTGGAATGGGAGGAGGCTTTAAGGCAAATAAAATATTCATGATAAACTTTGACAAGCCAGGCTTTGAAACCATTGCCATTGCTGAATAAATTAGCGGCAACTGTTGGGTGGAAAATTCACGCGTTGCTTTATCGGGAACCGGGGAATTAGAAAGATAAATCAGTAATGGCTTTCTCTGGTTTGCGGTTATTTCTTTTACCAAAGTAACATTTCCTGAAATATTTTCAACCGTACGTTTTGGATTTTTGGAAAGAGATACCAAAATCCCATCATCAAACCAATAAGTGGCGATTTCGCCTTCATAGATTTTCTTATCGTTTGGTATAGTTATTATTAATAAATCTTTCTTTCAAAATAAAAATCAAAATAATAAAACCATTTTTTTGTTTGTTTACTGCAAAAATTTATTCTTCCAAATAATTCAAATCTTTATGAAAAGTTTCCTGCATAAAATATAATGCCCAAAAAGCAAGACCAATTGGCAAAACTCCTACAACCACTCCTGCATAAATCAAAGAACCATGAAAGACGCCTCTTAAATATTGAAAAAGTAACGTTACAGGAACCACTGAACCTCTCACAAAATTGGGAACCGTTGTAGTTACTGTAGCACGAATATTGGTTCCAAATTGTTCGGTGGCAATCGTCATAAACACTACCCAATATCCCGCCGAAAATCCAAGAAAGAAACAAATGGTATAAAAACTGAAAAGACTAATGTTATGCAATAAAAAATAGGCGGCTGTGGAAATAATTGTGAGCGCGAGAAAAATATAAACCACCTTAATCCTGCTTTTGAAATATTGGCTTAAAAGCCCGCTGACAATATCTCCCAAAACCAATCCTCCATAGCAATATGCAACAGCAGCGCCCGCGTTCACCGTTCCTTTCACTCCCAAAATATGCCCAAATTCCGGGGAAAGCGTTATCAGGATCGCGACAACAAACCATGTTGGAATTCCAATAACAATAATGCGAAAATATTTCAACAATCTTTTTCCGTTTGTAAACAAGGAAAGAAAATCTCCTCTTTTGGTTTTTTGCTGTTTGGCATTTCCAAACATGCCTGATTCACTTACTCCTATTCTCAAAAACAATAATAAAAGACCTAACCCTCCACCCACAAAAAATGAAGTGCGCCAGTCAAAAAGTTCAGCTACAAAAAATCCAACTACCGCGCCGCTAACGCCAACTGCAGCCACAATCGTGGTCGCATAGCCTCTTTTTTCTTTGGGCATAATTTCAGCGACTAAAGTAATTCCCGCGCCTAATTCTCCTGCCAAACCAAAACCGGCAATGAAACGCCAGACAGAATAACTTTCTATTGAATGAACAAAACCATTCGCGATATTAGCAATGGAATACAAAAAGATAGATCCGAACAAAACATACAAACGTCCTTTTTTATCACCCAAAACTCCCCAGAAAATACCGCCCAATAATAAACCCATCATTTGAATATCCAATAGAAAAATACCATTATCGGTTAAAGTCTGACCGGTAAATCCAAGCCCTTTTAAACTTGGAACTCTTACGATGCTAAACAGTAAAAGATCATAAATATCTACAAAATAACCCATGGCTGCCACCAGCACTGCGGCTGTCACAAGGTATTTACCTTTAGTTTCAGGTTGAACAATTTTCATAAAAAATGCAATTGTTTTTGATTATTTTACTTTTTTTCTTCGCTCCATCAGTTCGCGCCAGGTAGTTAAAATAAATCCGTTGTCTTTAAGAAATTTTTTAAATCCCGGATCTAACATTGCCAGCATGTCTGCTTTTCTTTTATTACCACTATCAGAAATTTCTGAAAAGATGGGCGAAGGATCTGTGCAATGCATGATCACCATTGTTACCCCCGGTTTCAGTTTGATCATTGACTTTTCGTACAAATCCACCCTCCACTTCGTCAGAGCAGCATCATCCTTTACTATATCAGCGGGAGGATTCCAATCGTAGCTATAATTATGAAGATCATCCAAAACTGGCAATCCACCATTCCAAATCTTTTTCCCCAGTTTTTGAAAGTACTGAACCTGTTCTTTCGAGAAATGCATTTCGTCTGCAATATAAGTGTCGTTGCCACCAGGATACATTACCGGAATTTGCTTTTCAATTCCAAACTGAATATATTTTTGAAGAAAAGCAGGGGTTGCAAATAAAGTACCCATGTGAGAATCCAGGTGCGTCGGATGAAAATCCATTTTTTCAGCCCGTGCAAGTTGTGCACGAATTTCTTTGTCTACTTCTTTGGCGATGCATGCTTAACCACATCCGGAACATCTCTCCACATATTACCTGTAGAATCTGTGAGCCCGGGAACGTCCGCCGTTCCTGCAACCGGCATCCAACGATAATCTTTCCATTCAGAAGTAAGCGTAAGATGCAAACCCGCGTCAACATTCCGGATGCGTTTTAATATATCTCACCATCTGGGGCACCCAAGGACAAGGCATCATCACACTTGTAGAATTGGCAACACCATCTTCAAAAACTTTTTCCACGCCTCTGTCGGAACTCAAAGACATTCCCGCATCATCCATGTGAAGAATGACTACGCGGGCATTTTTCGGAAACCCTAACCGCTGCGCATAAGTGCTGTCCTGTGCTTTGGAGGAAAAATATATTCCAGAAAAAAAAAGAAAGAAAAAAATTTTGTTCATAAAAAATATTTAAAGAAGGCAAATAGAAATTTCAGCTCTCAATTTAATGATAAGCTATAAAGCCTGCAAAAAATATTGTGTTAGCAGGATAAAAAAATAAATATTCTCTCCATTGGTTATCAGAAGATTTATTATGGATATTTTGAAAAGGCCCTTATTTTTTATTCTTTTAAAATCATCAAAACAAATTTTCTAAATTGCAGCCATGCGAAATTTTGAAGATAGCTACCGGCATAAAGGATTACGAAAAAAATTGATCGATTCAATTCGCGATAAAGGAATTACTGATGAAAACGTGCTGAATGCAATGATGAATATTCCGCGGCATTTCTTTATGGATACGGCGCTGGAACATATCGCTTACCAGGACAGGGCATTTCCTATCGGTGAGGGACAAACGATTTCGCAACCCTACACAGTTGCTTATCAAACACAGTTGCTCCAGGTTTTGCCTCATGAAAAAATATTGGAAATAGGAACCGGAAGCGCTTACCAGGCAATGGTTTTAGCAGAAATGGGCGCCAATGTTTTTACAATTGAAAGACAAAGAAAGCTATTCGAAATCACTAAAGATTTTATACTTAAGAAAAGATACCCGGCCATAAAATACTTTTATGGAGATGGCTTTGAGGGCCTTCCAACTTTTGCTCCTTTTGATAAAATAATCATAACTGCTGCCGCGCCTTTTATTCCACCCAAATTGATTGAGCAATTAAAAACCGGTGGAAAAATGGTAATTCCTCTTGATGAAAATGGCATACAAAAAATGATGCGGATCACTAAAAACGAAGATGGCAGTTTAGATGAAGAAGCTTTCTCCGATTTTTCATTTGTGCCGATGTTGAAAGGGAGAAGTTGAGATAGCTTATTTTATAAAATACCAAATTTTTATTTTGTAAATAAAAATACTTTGACTTCTCATTTTCTTTGAGACATATTGTAAACTGTAAAATAAAAATCAATACTATTTATCCGTTTACTATAAAAATATAATTTCTCTAATCTCATTCTAAACCCTTTAATTTATCTAAACCTTCTTCCATCCTACAATTTAATATTTATCGCAGCCATAAAATTAATTCCTGCCATAGGAAAATAATAGTTCTCTACATCTAACCTTCCATCAGAAATATAATTATAGGTATAGCCATTGGATTCATATAAATTATTAAACACATTATTCACCTGGAAAATAAAATCCATTTCTTTAAATACTTTTTTAAAGAGCGAATAAGAAAATTTTACATTTTCTACAAAGTATGGATCAAGGCTTCTGCTTATGTGAGAGGTATTATCTAAAAATTGCCTTCCTACATATTTTGACTGCAAATTTATTTCGCCATTTTTCACCGGGATAAAATTTATTGATGCTGCGCCAACCACATCCGGGGAAAATGAAATATCAGTGTTTTGATAATGATTTTGCTTTTGGCCTCCATCATCATAGTCATCGATATATTCAGTAAAATTTTTTATTTTATTTCTGCTGAAGGAAAGATTGCCAGATATATTCATCCATTTATTAATTAATGCGCTGCCCTGTAACTCAATGCCGGCACGATAACTATGCGGGGCATTGGTTCTTGTATAGGCGCCTACGTCATTGATTTTACCGGTGTTCACCAGTTGGTTATGATAATCCATATAATAAAATGTAGCGCCATAATTAAAAGTTTCATATTTTTTTTCAATTCCTGATTCCACGTCATATAATGTTTCGGGTTTAGGAATTTGAGTTACGCCGGCTTCAAAATCATCGCGGTTGGGTTCTTTTGTAGCTACAGCAAAAGAAAGATAAGCCTGGTAATTATTTTTATTAAAAGAGATTCCGGTTTTAGGATTAAAAAAAGAATATTGTTTTTTTATCCTGATATCCGGGCGGTCTTCAAATCCATCAATTTTATATTTAATAAAATGTCCCTGCAAGTCCAAAAATCCTGTAAAGCCAGATCCAAGGGATTGCATGAGCTTAGCATATAAATTGAAATCGTTTTTTGTGGCTGGTGCATTAAAATATTTATAATTAGCCGGAAACCCTTTCCGCGCCCACGTCACAATATCATAATGCTTTCCGTCATATTCCGTGTAGCCTCCGCCAAAAGTTAGATCAGTTTTGTCTTTATGATATTGCATTGAAAAAATAGAACCATAAAAATAATTGTCAAGCCAGAGCCTTTTTACCAAATCCGTAGAAGTGACTGTGTCAGTTCCAGTGATAATATCAGGAAGAGAATAGTCTTCAAAAGATTGATCCGCTTTATAATTTTCATAATATCCTTTTCCCCTGGAAAGAAAGGCTGCAATATTGTAGCTGAATAAAGAATTGATTTTGTGGTTGTAAAAAAGCTGGTAATGCGTTTGAATATAATTGTCGGTTTCATTTGCATAAGGCGTGCCGGGCTTTTCTGTTCCTGAAGAATTATAAGTGCGGTCGCTGTCGAGGTAGCTTTCCGGAACGCCATTCCAGGCCTGGTAGGTTTTTTCTTTTCCACTTATAATATTAAAACGCAAAGAACTTTTTTCATTAATATAAGCTGCGCTAAAATAAAGTGATTTTAAATTGGAAGTAGCCCGATCAATATATCCGTCACTCGTAATCCTTGAAACTCTCGCGTCAATTAAAAAATGATTTGCCAATAAACCCGAACCGACTTTCAAAGTATTTTTCCACGTATTAAAAGAACCAAAACTATTGCTCAATTCGAGATACTTTTCCTTATTGACTTCATTGGTAGAAAGATTGATGGTGGCTCCAAAAGCCCCTGCGCCATTGGTAGAAGTGCCTACGCCCCGTTGAATTTGAATTGAATTAACAGAAGAAGTAATATCCGGCAAATCCACAAAATAAGTTCCCTGGCTTTCTGCATCATTGTATGGAATTCCGTTTAAGGTGACATTAATACGTGAAGCATCCGTGCCACGAATGTGAATGCCGGTATATCCTACGCCATTTCCAGCGTCAGAATTTACCACCACTGAAGGTGTTTGGTTTAAAACAAATGGAAGATCCTGGCCGAGATTCATTTTTGCAATTTGCGCTTTGTCCAGGTTGGTTTTGGTAAAGGGCGCCTTATCAGAAGCGCGGATAGATGTAATTTCAATGTTATCAAGCATTAGTGTATCGCCAAATTTATGCGAAGAAGTGTCCTGTGCATTTACAAAAAAATAAGAACTTACGAGAGAGAGAAGTAAAAATAAATTTTTCATGTTATGTATTTTGTTGATCAATACAATGCATGAAAAAGGGAACGGGATCGTTGTTGGGTCCTTCCTTCGCAGGCATTATCCTGATCAGGTCTGCGGGTATTTTCTCAGCGATCCGGCCAAATATCTTTTAAATGATGGCCGGAGGCACCCCGGTTTAATGATTTTGAACTGCAAAGATAAGGACAAGAAATTCATTTAAAAAAACTTGTAACTTTTTACAGCTAATTTCGTTTCACAAGAAAACAACAATATGAAATATTTATTAGTAGTACTTTTCGCAATAATTGCTATACAATCCAGCGCTCAAACTGTAATAAATGACCAAAACGTGCAGGTAAGAAATGTGGGCTCATTTTCAGCTATAAGAGTTTCAGGAGGCATTGATGTTTATCTTTCCCAAAGTAATGAAGACGCTGTGGCAGTGAGCGCTTCAGATAAAGAATATCGGGACAACATTAAAACAGAAGTTAAAAACGGCGTGTTAAACATCTATTACGATAACAATTCTTTTAGATTTAATTCTAATAAAAAATTACGCGCTTATGTTTCTTTCAAAATTCTTGAGAGCATCGAAGGATCAGGCGCATGCGACTTTATTATTAATGGTACGCTCGAAGTAAATAGCCTGAAAGTAAAATTCAGTGGAGCCTGCGATATGAAAGGGCTTGTGAATATTACAAATGTCCAATTCGAACTTTCCGGTGCTTCCACGGTAAAAATTAGCGGCCAGGTTCAGAATTTAAAATTAGAAGCTAATGGGGCAAGTGATCTGAAAAATTATGATTTGGTAGTTGATAATTTTATTGCCCAATTATCAGGGGCTAGTGATGCTAAACTTACGGTTAAGAAATCCATTTCCGCAAAAGCAAGTGGTGCAAGTTCGTTGTACTACAGAGGAAATCCCGAAGTAAGGGATGTAAGCTCAAGTGGTGCGAGCAATATTTCAAACAGGGAT
>CAVUJE010000033.1:0-123732 GCA_963741705.1 uncultured Chitinophagaceae bacterium
TTCCGGAAATATTTCCCCGGTGCGTTTTGGCACAGTCATCCCATTAATTTCATTATCTTTTATTGATGCTAAAACAATAACCGGGGCATTTTCAAATCTTGAGATAAGCCGGAGATTAATGGAAGTGCGTTGAGCTACTTCCTCCTGCAAAATTCGTATCGCTGTTTCTCTTACGGGATGTGCTATTGTTGAAGAAGCAATAATGGAAGCTTTACTTAAGTCTGCTATTTGTGCTGATGAGAAACCTGTGTGAAATAATAAAAAAGAAAGTAAAATTGTTTTGAAAAAAATGAATCTATTCATGATATCGGCTATTAATTGCAAAAGGCAATTCGCATAGTAAAGCAACAAATAAATAAAATTCTTATTTACCTATAATTTTAAAAACGGACAGAGCTTTTCTAATTTGGTTACTTTAGTTTATTAAGCTCTTCTAAAGTCCATGGTTCCTTTCTTCCTTTCATTTCTTCACGTATTTTCTTTACTTCACTGCGTTTAACAACAGGAGAGCTGTTTTTTTTGTTGGAAGAATTTGTCCCGAATTCATAACGTGCGTAGCTTAGTACATCAGTAATCCAGCCATCGCCGTTTGCCGCCATTGAAGGCATCTCACCAGGATAGGTTTTTCCTTCAACAGGTCCGGTTAATCCACCCAGCAAAATCCTCATTGCCGTATATTTTTGGGAAAGTTGTAATGGACTGGCTCCCACAAGCGGTGGGGCAGCCATAGTGGTGGCGCCGGTTGCCATTCCCTTACCATCGGCACCGTGGCAGTTAGCACAAAAAGATCTAAAAGTTAGTGCCCCATCAAGTATTGTGCTTTTATCATCTTCAGACATGCCGGCAAGCCTGCCTGAAAGTTCTTTTACCATCTGGTTTTTATCAAGCGCATCGTTGGTAGCCACGATCATTTTATTATCTGCATTGTCTTTCATTATTTCTTTAACTATCGCAATTGCCTTATCAGATTTAGTTTGAGACATTGATAACAATACCTGCACACGAACATCATAGCTCGGGTCATCTTTTAGTTTCGCTACTTCATCAATCATTTGGCTATCATTTTTCTTGAGGTATGCCTCACTGATCCATACGGCGGTTTTTCTTACTCGTGGATTTGGATCGTTTAAGGCATGAACAAGAGTTTCTTTATCAATTGAATTTAATCCTTCCAATGTCCACAAAGCGTGTATGCGTGCAAGTTCCCCGGTATCACTTTTCGGAACTTCTTTTTGTCCTGTGGCAATGGTTTTTAATTCGGGTACCACAGACTTATCATCACGAATAATAATCAGTTTTTGTGCATTATCACGCCACCAGCCATTAGGATGTCCCAGGTATTTCAAAAGATTGGTGGTTGATTCATTTAGCAAATCAGGTTTCGGGCCTCTTTTAATACCATCATAAACAACCCGGTAAATTCGGCCACGCCCAATATTCTTAGCCAGCCCCAGACTATCTATTTTCTTTCTGAGAAAAGATCCCGGTTGTGTCCAGTTACCTTGTTGAATAATTCCGTGATACATATCCACAATATATAAATCACCATCAGGCCCGGTAGCGCTATTTACCGGCCGGAAATTCATGTCGGATGATGAAATAAATTCAGAACTATCGTAGGCATTTTTCATAAAAGTTTCTCCTTTTATGTCATATACTTTTGCTCTTCTTACTATTCTTCCAACAGGTTCACAAACAATATAGTCTCCTACAAAATCTTTTGGAAACCCATCTCCTCTGTAAATAGACTGGCCGCTACAGCCTGTAAAATGATTCAGTGTATTATTTGGTCGCAGCCTCGCCTCTCCACCCTGAACATCAGGCGTAGCAATGATCGGCCACACAGCGTCAAAACCCGGGGTCAATTGATCAGGTAAATTAAGTCTTCCATAAACCGGGTTGATTTGAAAACCCAAAGCAGGCGTTTCTCCGCCGGCGCTGGAGAAAAATAAACGCCCGTAATTATCATGCGTTAGTCCCCATTGGCCTTGTCCTCCACTGGCAATGCTATCTACCTGCAAGGTACCATTGGTATATCGAAAACGCACAGGCTCATAAGTCATATACATCCAGTTGTCAAGGTTCCAGTCAAGCCCGCTTCGCTGATGTTCCATATTATTATCACTGGGAACATAATTATCATTTTTGTAAACTATCTTTTTTGCATCTGCCTGGCCATCCCCATTCGTATCAGTATAGCTGGTTATCGTTATAGAATTTGTTTCATTTACCAGCAATGAATTTCCTACACTTTGCATCATTCTCGGCAACATAAGACTATCAACGAATATGGAACTCTTATCCATTTTTCCATCGTTATCAGTGTCTTCCAACAGCATGATCCGGCTCCAGGGAAGCCGTTCGCCGGTAGCATCGGCATCTTTCATATAAGTAAGCATTTCCGCTACATACATTCTGCCGTTACCATCCCATGTAATGGCTACCGGATCTTTAATCATAGGTTCGCTGGCCACTAATTCAATATGATATCCTTTAGGAAGATACATAGTTTTCAGGCTTTGTTCCGGAGATAAATAGGCAGGAGAGGGGTGGGGATTAAAAACCGGTTTTTGATCATTTTCGGTTGGTACATGTAAAAACAAATATTGACAATACCACCAGGGCAATAACCTGAAATTTAATTTTCATGCTAATTATTGATTGTGCTTGTAGTTGCTATTTAGTTTACTTTAAGATTGCTATAATTCTTTGTTCCCATGGCATATTCTATCCCACCAAAGATATGCCGTAGGTAAAGAGGATCGGTATAAGATTCTTCGACATGACCCAATTCAGTATAAAATGCCCGGCCTCCATCATACTCATGATACCACGCCATTGGATGATATCCCATCGGTTTAATTTTTCCAAGATCATAGCTTTTTTCATCAATGGTAATCAGCACATGAAGATCTTTTGCCATCCATTTAAAACTATACCATTCGTCTTTACGTATCCATGGATTGGGCAAATGTTTGTAGAGATATTATTCGGATCTACAATGTTTAGTGTGGCGGTCTGTTGCGCGGGATGGCCTCCGAAATAAGCTCCTGAAAGATTGCCATACCATTGCCAATCGTATTCACAATCAGTAGCTGCATGGATTCCCATATAGCCTCCTCCTGCCTCAATATATTTTTTGAATGCTTCCTGTTGCTCATCGTTTAATACATCGCCTGTTGTACTTAAAAAGATAATGGCTTTATATTGTTTCAGATTTTTATAATTAAATTTTTCGGCATCGATGGTAGTATCAACTTCAAAATTATTTTCCGCACCTAATTTTTCGATGGCCACTATTCCGTTTGCAATTGATGCGTGGTGATAGCCGGCAGTCTTGCAAAAGACCAATACTTTGGGTTTTGGCTTCGCCAAGGCAGGAGAAATACTAAAGAAAAATATAGCCATTATAGTTAGCAATATTGGAAGATGATGAAAGGAAATACCTTTTGTTTTATTTTTCATTGTCTGTTATTTTATAATTAATATTTATTGATGGAATTTAACCAAAGTCAGGAGAAGTTTGTTCTCAATATCAAAATACAAATTCACCTTAAAAGTTTGTTCACTGTAGAATATTCTCCAAAAAGTATCATTCCTGATCATTGATTATGCACCTGCAACTTCATGCACCGGAATTTTATTATTTTTTTTCTTTTTCGATCTCATATAAATAAATAGAAATAGAAAAGCAAATACCAGCACTAATGGAATAATATTAGTAGTCATAATCACTTTTGGCCCTGCCTCCAGTTGTGCCTGTGCATAGGCTGCAGCCTCGGTTGTGCCGGCGGCGGCCGAACGGTAGGTATCGATATCAGTGCCGGCTGGCAAGACAGCAGCTATCAAATTATCATAATATCCTCCCATAAAAAACATATAGATTGATACTGCAAACATGCCTGCTCCTCCCAATAAATTAATTCCTAATGCTCCGGATTTTGGAATATTTTCTGATACAAATCCAAGCATCGTGGGCCAGAAATAAGCTACGCCAATACCAAAAATAATCGCCCCGATAAATATGGCGTTCCCACTTAAAGTTCCTAACAAATAAATTCCAATGGTAGAAATGATTGCTGACATTAGTAATAACCCTGCAGGAGATATCCGGTGTACTACAGGCCCTGCAACACTGCGCGCAAATGCCTGAACAGCGGCAACCAGTGCTAATACCAATATGGCACTTTTCGTTACATTTTGCAATAATACGCCTACCCATTGATTCGTAAAAAGCTCTGTTATGGCAGTGCCTAACATGCAGATGAATAAAAATATATACAGTGGTTGTAATATTGCTTTATACATATCTTTAGTGGATACTCCGGAGGACACACGTTCTGTAACCGGGAAATCAAGCCTGAAAAATAAAAACCCATAAATTAAAGTAGGAATCAACATGGTAGCCACCTGTAATTGCCAGCCCCAGCCAATATTCGCAAATCCAAATGAAACGAGAGTACCGATAACGATTCCCGCCGGAAACCAAAAATGGAAATGATTTAATTTGGTAGTTTTATTGTTGGGATAAATTGAAGTTACCAACGGATTACAAGCTGCTTCAACTACTCCATTTGCGATTCCTATAAATAAGGTGGAAATGTACAAACTAAAAAAGCCGGTCGAAAAAACAGTAAATATAATTCCAATCAAATGAAGGATAAACGCCAGTAATAATAAGCGCTTCATCCCTACAATGTCCACAATCATTCCGCCGATAATGATGGCCAAAGGGAAGCCCCAAAAAGCGGTACCGGCTATTAATCCCATTTGTTTCCATCTAAATGAAACTGAACCATTAGTGCATTCATTGTTCCTGCGCGTATGCCAAATGATAAAGAGGTAACTAAAAGTGCAAGGCAGCTTGCAACAAATAATTTGTCAGGCTTAATTGTTTTTTCCATAACTGTTTTATTAGGATTTTTTAAAAAATGGTAATTGAATAAAAATTATTATGTTTTAATTTTCGGTTGATTCTTATCAAGCTATTGCCTGCGCATATTCCGAAGATCAAATATTATTTTGACTTTGTTATTTCCAACCTGGTGTTCAGCCGCTTAGCTATTTATATTTGAACGAAGTTTAAAGTTTTGAAGAAAGCAATTCGTTGAGACAAATATAAAATACTTTTCTTTTGAAAGTCTAATAAATCCTTATTAATCTGCGGCTAAAATTTCATCTTCGTTAAGCACAATCATTCAATCAAAATATAAAAACAGCTTAAAACTTTCTTTACTGGTGGCCCGATCCTAATCTTATTGCTGTCCCACTTTATTTCTTAATTTGAAGGTTTTTGAAGTCCACTCTCATAATGTGTCCGGCATGCATTTGCAAACCAATCAAGCCTGATGCCTTGCGGTTGGTAGAATCATTATCCGTAACATCACACATCAAAACGCCGTTTATATAATGCTGCAAATGATTTCCCTTTGCCACAATACGCAATTTATTCCAGCCATCGTGAATCAATGATTTTAAAGAGTCAGCACTGCCTAAAGAA
This sequence comes from uncultured Chitinophagaceae bacterium, assembly GCA_963741705.1. GTDB lineage: Bacteria > Bacteroidota > Bacteroidia > Chitinophagales > Chitinophagaceae > Ginsengibacter. The sequence continues at coordinate 5,501 of CAVUJE010000033.1, forward strand.
TCGGTAACTATCGAAGCCGACCAAACATTGTTTTTTGCCAGTTCCTGTATAGGCTGCGTTACGGCAGGAAGCGTCACCTTCTGTCCGCGAAATGCGATAATATCTCTTGCGCGCTCTTCATAATTTTGACCGGTATAAGTATTGGCCCCATCAATGTCAAACTGGTAACCTCTTAAACCAAAAGGAACGCCTTCCACTTCTTCACTGCGATATTGAATGCCACTGTTACCTTCCGGCGAAATTTCATATTCACCCGTGAGCTCAAAATCAGATGGAGTTCCTCCTTTCCATATCAGGAAAGAATTCGCTTTAAGAGGTGTGGAGGCTGCAGTGATTTGTCCTACAATTGCGCCATCTTCCGCATGCCATACTGCTGTGTCACCTTCCCACCCGGTGAGCGTTTTTCCATCAAACATTGATACGAAACCCGAAGAATCTTGTGCGGCTACTTTAGCCTGATCGGAATTATGTGTTTCGGAAGATTGGCAACTGCTAAATACAATACAGGAAAATAGTATGATGACAGCACATAAGTTCAAGACAGGTTTTACATTTTTGTACATGATGATAATTGATTGGTTAAACAATTTTTATTATTATTGAAAAAATTCATTTCAGAATTTAAACTTTTTCATCTCTAAGGCCTCACAAATTACCTGCATCCTGCCAGCTTTTTGAAGATGCTGATTTAAGAACCGCTTCGCAAACCTGTTGTGTTTCAAAAGCCTCTTTGAAAGTGGGCGAACATGGTTCACCCGTTTCCAGGCTTTTAAAAAAATCAGCCGCCTGGTGCACAAATGAATGTTCATATCCAATACCCAAGCCAGGCACCCACCATTTATCCATGTAAGGATGGTCGCCGTCTGTTACATGAATGGAACGCCAGCCGCGCAATTTCGATTCATCTGAATGATCAAAATATTCCAAACGGTTCAGGTCATGAAGATCCCACCGGATAGAAGCATGCTCTCCGTTAATTTCAAAAGTATAAAGCGCTTTATGTCCACGGGCGTAACGGGTAGATTCAAACAATCCCAGCGAACCGTTTTTAAAATGACAATGAAAAATACACGCATCATCAATAGTAACTTTTTGCACTTTTCCTGTTGACTGATGTACGCGTTCTTTGATGAATGTTTCTGTCATGGCAGAAACATCTTTTATGCTTCCGTTTAGCCAAATAGCGGTATCAATGCAATGCGCCAGTAAATCGCCGGTCACGCCTGAACCTGCCGCATCTGCGTCAAGCCGCCACAGTGCTTCGCCTCCTTGTGGTAAATCAGCGCTAATGGTCCAGTCCTGGAGGAAGTTGGCGCGGTAATGAAAGATCTTTCCCAGCTTACCGGAATCGATAATCTGTTTAGCCAACGTAACAGCCGGAAGCCGCCTGTAATTGTACCAAACCGTATTTTTAACGCCGGCCTTTTCTACTGCATCTACCATTTCCTGTGCTTCGGCAAGGTTCCGCGCCAGCGGTTTTTCAGTCAATACCATCTTGCCTGCTTCCGCAGCGGCTATCGCTATTTCCGCATGCATATTGTTGGGCGTACATATATCTATCGCATCAATGTCATCACGGCTAATCAGTTTCTTCCAATCTGTTTCCACAGATTCGTAACCCCACTGTTCGGCGAAGGCACGAACTTTATCTTCGCTTCGGGCACAAACTGCTTTTAGAACCGGGTTGATATTCCAGTTCAGGAAAAAAATTGGGGATTCGGTTATACGCGTTTGAATGCGTGCGTCCCATAAATCCACATCCTATTAATCCAATTCTTATTTCCTTCTTTTTACTCATTATAATATCAGTTTAAATGCGATGAAAAATAATATTACAATCCTTATTCAGCTTCATACCAGCCATGAGCCTGGCGTACTTTAATCATTGTTTCAAGAATATCATTCCAGGTTTGCTGCTTTGTCATTACCTCATTCGGAAACATACATCCGTCCCAGCATATATGCCTGAGTTTTTTGGTAAGATTTCCGTTTTCATCGCGAAGCCAATAGCCCGCATCATGAGGTATGTCTAACTTACCATTCGGATCCAAAGCCTGGCAGTGTCGGCCTGTCTTATCATGTGCGCCTGCACCAAAAACAGTTCCATCATTCTGTGCCACATGGAAATCAATTGTCCACGGACGCAGCGCGTCAGTAAGGGTTTTGAGCGCCTCATGGAATGTTTCACGATCGTTCCAATCGAAATCTTTAGGAAGTATCCTGTCTTCGGGGCTATTTGCTCCCAAAAGATAGAGGAGCGTATGTGCCATGTCTGCCTGGAAACCAATATTGGGGCGGTTAACCGCTTCAAGAGTTTCCACCATTGCCTTCCAGTTATGCATGCCACCCCAGCATATTTCGCCTTCAGCAGCCAATTTTTCTCCATAGTCATTTGCCGCATCACATGCTTCACGAAAAGTTTGGGCGATTAATTTTGTATTATTAACCGGATCTGAAAGCCAAACATCAGGGCTGCAGGCCGAATCAATACGAACCACCCCGGAAGGCCTGATACCCAATTCACGCAGTTTGCTTCCAAAGCGGCTGGCCTTGCGAACTACTTCTACAAAACGGGCCCGTTCTTCTTTGCTGCCCATAGCAGAGCCACCGGTGGGAGGCCAGATCGGCGCTACAATGCTGCCAATTTCAAGGTTATAAGAGGAAACTTTATCTACTAATCTTTTTATTTCATCATCAGTACTGTCAAGCTTTATATGATCATCAAAAAGATCAATATCAATGCCGTCAAACTTAACGCCGTTTACTTCTGCTTTGGCTGTTAACTCAAGTAAAGTATCTAAAGAAATGATGGGTTCTGAACCATCGCCTTTTCCTACAATGCCAGGCCAGGTAGCATTGTGAAGCTTCGGATAATTGTTTTCATTCATATCAAAACGTTTTATTAATTAGTCAATTTAATTCAAATTTAATTGGTTTAGAAAGTTAAATGAAGCCGAAATACAGTAAACCAACTTTTAATAAGAATTCTTATTTTAATTCCAAGTCCGGATTTTCAGGGCCAAAATGCTTCAACATGACGATCGGGTCTGTAGAAGATTTATTGACGATTGTAACGCCCTCCTTTGCCGCCTGCTCGCTGACAAAATATTCGTCATGAGTTAATTGCCCATACCTGATCAGCGCCGGAGTTTCAATATCCCACACACCCATAGTTCCATGTCCCTGCATCATAATCAAGCCGTAAGCCGCACTGTCTTTTATCGTAACACTTTTACCGGGTTGTACCGTCAATTCTTTCGCGCTGAAAGCATGGGAGCGGTAGCATATCCAGTTTTCTATGTATCCTTCAGCATTCATTTCTTCAACAGTTTTCACTGGCTTCGGATTCATAAAACGTGTTTCCAGAATATTTGGATTTACATTCAGGTCCCAATCTATCACTTCCATCAATGCATCATAATTTCCTATTTGGTCTTTTGGCGTTCCATTCCATAACAATACTTCAGGGATAATCGCTTCATTGACCAAGGATTGGTACATGGCAAATACATCCGAGGCTTTTTGTGGTTCATAAGTACACATACTTCCGGGCGCATGCAACATTCCAGGTGGTACATCCCAGCCAGAGCCGGGTTCAAGGCGGAAAGCCTGTGAAAAATTAGTAATTTTATTATCTCCTTTTGTAAAGTTTACAAGACACTCGCGGATTTGTTCTTTAGTAGTGCCGGGTGCAATGCCGAAAAATGTGTATGGAAAATCACCGCCATGGTTATTTAGTTGCGGTGGAAAATAATAAGCTTCGGGTTTACCTTTTTGCCCAATTAAAGCCGCTTTCTCATCATTATGATGAATATGATGTGGCAGTGGCCCCATATTGTCAAAAAACTTTGAATACATCGGCCAGCTTTCATATTCATCCCACAACCGTTGGCCAATCAAAGCACCTTTTAATTCGTCCACGGCATCTTTCAATAAAAATAATTCTTCCTTATCTCCATTTTTAAAAACAATAAAACTTAACCCTTCGTGTTCGCCCGTCAACGGGCCATTTTTAGCAGGCGTTGTTGAAGAAAACCACCGCTCGTCGATGCCTCCGCGTTCGCCGCCCAAAACATAATAATCATCAGGATGCAATTTTATTCTTCTGCCAGGGACACAAAAAGACCGGGGTACCCAGTTGGGGGCAAGCCGCAAAATTCCTTCTCCCTGTTCCAATGCCTGTGATGCTAAATTTCCATTTTCCATAGCCTAAAAGATTTATTTTAATTTTTTACGATGCCTTTTGAATAAATTCTTCAATTGCTTCTTTGTTATTTAATATCTCAATTTCCAAATCATATATTCTCTTTTCTCCTGGCGCTAATTGAATCAATGTGCCTTCCTGCCTTGATTTAGCTTGACCCCAGCAAGGATTTGTTCCCGGTTCAATGCCGGTAACATATTCTCCATTTCCCCAATGTTGCCAGTTTGTTAACCAGGGTAATTGATTCTTTTTAAACTTCATTGAAACAGCAATACCAAGTAATTCATTGTGCAGGCCACAATAACAAAAATTATTATCATCGTGGTTTATGTCAATGAACGCCACTTCTTCTCCGCTGCCATTATGCGATTTCATGGGTGCCGGGCATTTGTGGAAATTATTTGATTCTTTAAATATTTCTTCTTTATTATCACCGCGTGAATATTTCCAGTTTCCGTTCCATATTATATCAGTTCCTTCATCCACTAGTGGCCAGCCAAAATTGCAATGGTACAAAATCATGTGGGGAACACTTGTATTTCCACGGTTGGTAATTTCATCATGAATGCGAATAAGGGGTTTTCCAAGTGTTCCGGATATGGTGCGTTTCAATTCAAGAGAAGGACCAAATATCTTCGTTTGTTTAACCCTGCCGGTGATACTCATTTCCATTTCGCCCACCAATGGATCTGGTTGAATAATTGATTCAATCTCTGCCGGAATATTGCTTATAGGGCCATGCAGGCCTCTTTCTCCAAATTCATCTGATTCGGGTGCCCCCATGTGAGTAAGTCCGCACGTAACCAGCAATCCTCCGCCAAATGTTTGTAACCAATCCAACCCCTTGTCAGAAAAAGGCTGAGGAGCGCTAACGCCTAACCCGCTTAACCAGGCCACGCTATGTTGATTATAAAATGCATCGGCAATATCCATCGCCCTGTCGATAACCACTTTATACCGTAATCCTGTTCCGGTATTTATCCATGCTATTCTTGAGCCACGCCCTAAGCCATTGTCAATCACGGAAGTTTCTATTCCTCCTAATTGTTTCGAATTGGATATTTTCCCTTTCCAGTTTTGAGCTTTCAACTTATATCCTCCTATATTTAGTTTATTTAGATTCTGTTTTAAATACTTTATTGTCTTTATTCCCTCCTGACATCAGATATGCCATCAGATCTTTTAGTTCATCTTCATTCAGCCGGTTGATCATGCCTGGAAGCATTACCGAAACCTTTGACAATTTCGTTGAAACTACTTTGTTCTTTGGTATTTCCGTAAGCTCATCAGGGGCAAAAGGATTCTGAGATACATAGTATTTATCATTATCCTGTTTAATAAGTCTTCCCATAACGGCACTGCCATCTTTCAGATAAAAATTAGTGGCTGCATATTGATCGGATATTTCTTCACTCGGATTAATAATGGATTTCAAAATATCGTTAGCTGTAAAACGGTTACCCAATTGAGAAAGATCAGGACCAACGTTTCCGCCTTCGCCATTCATTTTGTGGCAGGAAGCACAAGTTGCTGCGGTAAACATTGCTTTTCCATCAGTAAAATCTCTGCCCGTCAATTCATTTTCAAAAAGTGGCGTTGCTTCCTCCATTGTCCAGTTTCTGCCGGGGCCTTTGGCATATACATCTGAAATCTTTCTTCCTCTTTCATTTAGTAATTTTCCACCCGAAATACTATCATATTTTGCAAACTGATCTTTAGGAACATTGGCTAGCGCAAATTTGCGGGCTTCGTTAATATAGCCTGAATAACTATTACCACCTTTTTTATCAAGGAACATCTCAAAATAAGGAAAATACTTGTCTCTCAAATCCGGAGTCCATCCCTCTTTAGCCTGGCAGATGGCAACTGCCAGATAGATTTTTTGTGCAGGGGGGGCGCTGGCCAGCATGTTAGCAATATCCAATCCATATTGCGGATTACGCAAGATCACATTTGAAGAAGGGTTAAATTGTTTTTGAGTGCTGTCATTATCCTTTGCTGTTTCCATTAGAGCAAGTGTTTTGCTTATCACCTGGGGATCGTTTAAGAATGCCAGTGTCTTACTCAATATGCGGTTTGATTCATTATTATTCGTAGGATATTTTGCATCAAGCCAGGATATTACTTCTTCTTTTTGAGTAGCAGCAGGAAGCCCCATTCTGGAAAGGCTTACTTCAAATGTTCTCAGTAAAGCAATTTGTTGAGAGGTATTCAAATCAGTGTAATTGACAGACATCAGAGCTTTAAATATCCGTCCCTTCAAATTGAGTTTACCGTTTCTTGCCAATGCAAGCATGGCCTGGGTTAAGGCAACAGGATCTTTTTCCTGTAAAGCCCTTTCCTGCCATTCACTTACCGGCTGGTGTTCAACTGCGATGCGTGCAGCATATTGAATAAACCGGTCACTACTTTTTAAATAAGGCCATGCTATGTTAATAGCTGACGTATCTGGCTTTTCCTGGAATCCTTCTAACTGATGTCTTACTTTACGCGCTTCTACTACTTCTGAAGATTCATTAGAAGGCAGCGCATCATTTTTCAATTTATTATCCTCATAATAAACACGATACAAATCGGATTCAATTCTACGCCCACCGGTTAGGAAATACATAGCACCATCTGGCCCAATGGCTCCATCAGTCAATGGTAACGGCGAGCCTGAAATAAATTCTTCGGCATTAGCTTTATAGGAAGAACCGACAGGATCTAAGTCTATGTGATAAATAATTCCATAAGTCCAGTCGAATGAAAAGACACCTCTGCGAAACTTCTCAGGAAACCGCGCGTTCATGCCGCTCATTACGTTTGTAGGCGAACCCGGACCTACATTTAAAACTGCTGGTAAGTTGTCAGGATAGGTTGGGGACCACTTTTGATTATTTTCACGGTATCCATATTCACTTCCACTGGTTACATGACATATCCGGGTAGGACGGTACCAGGGCAAGCCCATATCCCATTCCATATCTGAATCGTAAGTAAAGAGTTCACCATCTTCGTTAAATGCCATATCAAAAGGATTACGATATCCTGTGCTGATCAATTCCCATTTACTTCCTATAGAATCCGTCTTTGCAATCCATCCTCCCGGCGGCGGTTGGTTATTTCCAAAGCCATTGGGATCCAATAACAAAGGCAGCAGATTGTCATATTTCCAATTATTTGGTGGACGGTAATTATCCATTTTCGGCAAATCCGTGAAATTTCCCGCAATTACATAGATCGATTTTTTATCCGGCGATAACACGGCGTTATGTGGGCCGTGTTCACCCCGCCCTTCAAAACGTTTCAATAAAGTAATCTTATCAAACTCGTCATCGCCATTCATATCTTGTATGCGGTAAAGGCCGCTTTTCCTGGTGACAGTATCTGACTCACCTTCATCATTTACCGTTACATACAGGCTGTTGAAAGCATACAATAAGCCATGAGCCAATCCCATTTTTACCCTGGCTTTTGACGTGTCGCCGGGCATATTTACCAGTAGCTTTTCTACTTTTACTGAATCCTTAGTGGTATCATATCCTACGGGTGGGATGGTAATACGATATAAATATCCATACTGATCGCAGGCAATCATTCTGCCTTTATCGTCAAAAGTCATAGCGACCCACGAGCCCTGGTCGTGAGCTGTCGGGCTGTATAAATGTTCGGCATGAAAACCGGGTGGCAGCACCAACTTGGCCACTTTAGGATCTTCATTTTTTTCTGAAGCCGATTGATTACAGGAAGTTCCGACAGTAATAAAAACTAAAAATTGAAGCAGCAGTTTTACGGATTTATTCGTGCACAAATTCATTTAAAAAAATATTTTTAAAAATTATAAAAAATAAATACTCAACTAATTTTACAAATGTTTCGAAGGCGCAAATACGTTATTTTTTCAAGCTTAAAAGTTTCTGATTTGTTCAACTTTTTATTTTCCAGTAAACCAACTTTTAATGTGAATTTATATTTTGTTGCTTTATGTTAAGCAACCCTCGAATATATTTTAATTCTTTTTTTAAACTGTCATGCACAATCCTGTTTCACAAAGAGCCTAAGAAAGAGGAGCTTTTTATTTTCTTTTTAAATGGAATCCTAATTCCTTTTTCAAATTAAGCATTTATTCTGTAGAACTCCTTTTACTCCAGTTTTTACCAAAAAAGCATCTCCACTTTGGGGATATTTTTTTAAATCTTTCTCTTTCATATTTTCACGGGCAGATGTAATTAAAAGGTATTCTAAGTTTTCTCCCACAAAAGCGCAGGAAGAAACCTGGGGAACCGGCACTTCAATTTTCTCCATAAACTCTCCATTTTCGGGATTCCATCTGTAAATACCAAATCCACCCCAGTGAGCAATCCAGAGCATCCCTTCTTCGTCTATAGCCATTCCATCCGGCGATCCCATATCATGGGGAATCGAAATGGCATTTTTTTCGAATGTGATTTCTCCTGTTTTTTCATTAAAGAGGAAAGATTGAACAACCTGCGTTGGGCTATCAATAAAATATAGCCGGCTGTTATCTAAAGACCATCCAATACCATTTGAAATGGTGGTGTTATTCAATTTTTTATGAACCTTCAAATTATTATCAATGCAATATAAATTAGCTGCTTCGTGCTTTTGTTCCAGGTGCATCGTTCCTACCCACAATCTTCCCATAGTATCACATGCACCATCATTGCACCGGGTTTCAAAACCAGTTTCAACATCAGCTAGCCAATCAATTTGTTCTGTTTCCAGATCAAAGCTTGCAATTTTTGCATCTAATGCTAATATCAATTTGTTGCCTTCGCTCTGCAATGCCAGCGGAAGCCTGTAATTGAATTTCCATGTACGTGTTTTTTGTTGTATCCAGTTATATTCATACAAAACACCATTTTCAATATCCACCCAAAAGCAGCACTTCCGTTCTGCATGCCAAAAAGGGCTTTCACCCAGGATGCATTGTGAAGAATAAAGTAATTCTGCGTTACTGTTCATGTGTTTGGTGATTTAGCAGGCCAGTATTGCTCCATTTTATTTCTTAAAAATGTAACACTTCTTTCTAATTGATCCATGCCATCTACGCCATCTTCTATACTTATCCAACCATTAAATCCAGCTTCTTTCAGAATGGAAAAAATAGCATCGTAATCATTTAATCCTTTGCCAATTTCACCGTGACTTAATCGTTTCACATAGCCTTCTGCTCCGCCTTCCTCGTTTCGCAGATCTTCAATGGTTCCATACTTTAGATACCGGTCACTTGCATGCATGGTAACGACTCTGTTAGCTACGCGCTTTAAAAGTTCAATAGGATCTTCACCGGCGATATAAGTATTGCTCGGATCGTAATTGACACCGAAAAAAGGATGATGCAAACTATCAACTAACTTACAAAAAACATCCATTTTCTGAGCGAATTCAGGATATTTCCAAAAGTCATCTTTGTAATGGTTTTCGAGAATGAGTGTTATGTTGCGCTCCTGTGCATAAGGCAAGCAGGCTGAAATGCAATCTGATGCTAATTTTACGCCTTCATCTATGGAAAGCTCAGGCCGCTTCTGACCCGAAAGCACGCGGCAGTAGGATCCTCCCAAGGCAAACGTCATATCTATCCATCTTTTCTGCTTTTCAATTTCTTTTTGTCGGAATGTAGGATCAGGATTAGTAAAATCAGGCGAACAACACATCATAGGGATGGACTTACCATGATCTTCAACCTGGTTTCTAAATTTTTTCCAATTACTTTCATCGGCCATCTCAAGGAAACCTGCATACCATTCCAGCCCTTCCACATCCAGCTTTGCAGCTAACTCTATCCATTCTGCTACCCGCATACTGCCATCCTTGCATAAAGCCTGCATAAACGCTTTAGGGAATACTGCTAACCTAGGCATAAAATATTCTATTTTTAGGCATCTCTAACTACTTTTTTTTAATTAAGCCCTGTCTGCCGCCAGGCAGACTCATCCTGGTTTTGCTCCGGAAAAAAGAATTCTAAAGCGTTAGAGATATTATTATTTAATAGTTGTTGTGTCTTTTGGTGGATTGCGTCCGATAAAAGGATGTTGTTCCAGATCCACCACCTGTCCGCTTATCGGGCCACTTTCATCGGCTAGCCAATAAACGGCTGCGGCAGCAATTTCCTCCGGCCATAATATACGGCCCGCCGGGGCATATACCGATGGAAGATCTTTATACCAATCCGCTGACAGGCCGTGATCTTTTTTTCGTTGCTTTTCTGTTTCAGTTAACACCCAACCAGGATTGATCTGGTTTACGCGCACTCCATTTTCGCGATGTAAGGTATCACCAAGGTTCCTGGTCATAGTCATTAATGCCCCTTTGGACATACTATATGCCAAAAGATTAGGTTCGCCACTCCAGGCATTTACTGATCCGATATTTAACACACAGCCATGCTGTTTTGATAATTCTGTTAAGGAGGCTTTTATCAATTCGAAAGGCGCGATGGTATTTATTCCAAAAACTTTTTGAAGGAAAGCCTTATCCGTTGTTTGAATATTCGATGAAACCACCATTGCCGCATTGTTCACAACAGCATCCAGTTTGCCAAAAGATTTAATAGCAAGATCAACGAGATTTGCGGGAGCACCATCTGTACTTATATCTGCAATATGCAATACCGCTTTATCTTCTCCCAATTCAGCAACGACTTGCTTACCCCAATCTTCTTCCAGTCCATGGATTACAACGCGGGCTCCTTCTTTTACGCATCGGATAGCAATAGCTTTTCCAATGCCCGTAGTGCTACCTGTAACGATAATAACTTTATCTTTTAATCGCATATTTATTTATTAAACTGGTTTGAGTACGCTCTTAACAACTTCGCCTTTGTGCATTTTTTCAAAAGCGGTATGCCATTCTGAAATTGGCCAAACCCCTCCGATAATAGGCTGTACGTTTAGTTGTCCGCTTGAAAGTAACGCAATAACGCGTTCCCACATTGGCCAGTTGTGGCTGAAACTTCCCTGGAGGGTTATATTTTTTTGAACCAAAGGATCAAGGGAAAATCCTAATGGTTGTGGTCCCCAGCCGACTTTTGTAATTTTTCCATTGGGCCTTACGAGTTGTAGCGCAATTTTTAATGTGATACTTGCACCGGCAGCATCAATGATGCAATCTGCTCCAAGTCCATCGCGTTTTTTAGCCCATCCGGTTGCATCTCCAATTATGCCTTCGCAACCGTATTGTTCAGCAATTGCCAACCGATGCCTGTCTGCTTCTAATCCTACTATAGCTACCTCTGCACCACAAAGCCTCGCCATGGCTGCACATAATATTCCGATTGTGCCCGGGCCAAGTACAATGACACGGTCTCCCGGAGTAATACGTGTGTTAGCAATTACCGCACTATAAGCCACACAACAAGGCTCTGTAAGGCATGCTTCTTCAAACGGGAGTTGATCAGGAACAGAATGTAAACAACGCGCAGGAACTCTGACAAAACGTGTCATAGCACCGTTTACGCCGTAGCCAAACCCTTTGCGCGTAGGGTCAAGATTGTAAAGCCCCGCCCGTGACATAGGGTTGTTTATATCAATGACGGCGGCAGTTTCACTTACCACTCTGTCACCTTTTTTCCATTTCGTTACTTTTCCACCAGTTTCAACAATATGGCCACCGAATTCATGCCCTAATACGACAGGATAATTTACAGGCCAGCTATGATCGGCAGTCCATTGATGCAGATCGCTGCCGCACACGCCCACATTGGCAACTTCGAGAAGCACATCGTCTTCGCCGATTGTTGGTGTATCAATTTCCCTGATTTCTACAGAACCTTTTTCAGGAGCAAAGTTTACAACCGCTGCTGATTTCATATTGCTGATTTAAATATTTTTATAAGAATGAATTTTATCACAAATTAATCGAAGTGAGCTTTCAAGATCGCCGCCAGCCGTTTTGAAACTATCGCTGTCAATTGTCAGGGGCGCTCCCAAAACCACTAATGGAGCGCCATATTCAGGACATTTAATCGCCTGCTCTAATGTAAGGCCACCAACAGCTTGAACCGGAATTTTAACTGCTTCGACCACTTGCCGAAGTTGGTCCAGGGGACTGGGCATACGCAAGCCTTTGGCAGCAATTCCACGGCGTTCATCATAACCGATATGATGAATTACAAAATCGCAACCCAGATCTTCAAGCCATTTGGCTGCGGCCACCATGTCTTCACATCCGAGATTATCGCCCATTACTTTTACCCCAAAATCCCGTCCGGCATTTACAACACATTTAATAGTTTCTTCATGAGCCCTTGCCATCACTACAACGTGCGTTGCGCCGGCTTTAGCCATCATTTCCGCTTCGAGATAGCCGCCATCCATTGTTTTAAGATCAGCAACTATTGGAACTCCGGGAAAAGCTTCCCGTAATTTTCTGACTCCATGAAGTCCTTCGGCTAATATTAGTGGCGTTCCGGCTTCCAGCCAATCCACACCGGCCCGCATGGCCATCGCTGCAGTTTCCAATGCTTCGTCAATATTTGTAAGGTCAAGAGAAATTTGAACAATGGGGCTCATCATTTTCGGATTTATATTTCAAAGTGTCTTAAAGAATATTCCTTCAGGAAATAAGTAAATATTTTCTGAAGGATTTTGATGTATCGCCCATAGTAGCAAGAATGGAAATATGGACTATTTGTTGTTTTACTGAATAATAAAAAAGAAAATTCTTTCTTTTGAAAGTAAATAAATAAAATTATGCGAGGCTGTTTAAATTATTTAAGGTAACGGCTTTACCATAATATCCTTAAAAAATATCACACTTTCAGGATTATGCCCCTGTATTGCAAAGGTGCCATGGTCAATTATTCTGCCCGGATGCCCTTTTGGAGGAGTAAATCCATCTGGTTGTGTCCAATCGGTAACCACTGTGTTATTGATCTTTGTGATTACGTGTTTGCCTTGTACTTTAATATATAAAGTAAACCAAACATTGTCCTTAACATACACCTCTTTTGTATCCTTGATGTCGTATAAGCCGGCTGTTCTTTTCCAATCAGTATGAGAATTGTTTACCTGCACCTCAAATCCTTTATCAGGAAACCCTTTTTCCTGGTAGGCTGTATGAAAATACACTCCGGAATTGGAACCTGGTTTAGTCATAACCCGTGCTTTAAATTCGAAGTTCTTAAAATCGTGATTCATTACGGGGCCTTCATAATACAAGTGGGAGCGAGGCCCTTCCACTTTGATCGCACCATCTACAACCGAAAAAGTGCCGGGTTTTTCGCTGGCTTTCCATCCATCCAGCGTTTTTCCATCAAACAAACTTATCCAGCCTTTTTTTACTTAGCTGTATTTGAAAATGACATTAAACCCATTAATATAACAGCAAAGAATAAAATATTTTTTTTCATGTGTTTATTTTTATATTGATTTATAGCAATTATTATACTCCTAAAGACCAGCCCTGGCGATATTCTCTTTTTACAAATTGATTGGCTTCATCAAAATTGGTAATCTTCATAGCCTTTGCATCCCATAACAGCTTCTTTCTTCCGGGATAAACTGACCGGCCTCTGTCATTTTTAGTTTCAATATTCCAACTGCGAATGGCCAAGATTACCAATCAAAACACTTTCGGCAAACGGGCCGGCATATTCAAAATTAGAACTGGTAGTTGCATTGCCATAACCGGCGATGCAGGCATTTACCCATTGAAGGTAATGACCTTCAGGAACACGGGCAATTGTTTCTTTAGGCATCGTAACTTCTTTCATCAATTTTGTAGGCAATAATCTTGGATTTTCACCATAACAATCAAAGAGTAATTTGCCTTTGGTTCCAATAAACAAAATTCCTCCGTCACTGTTTCCAAAAGGCTCTCCTGGTAATAATTCATCAGGAATCGGAGGCAAAAGGCTTCCATCATGCCATGATAAATCTATATCTCCCTTTCCGTCCTTTCTAGGATATTTTAAATGTATGATAGAGGCAGCAGGATATCCATCCGGGTATTTGGCTTCTTTTCCATCTACAGTCCAGCTTGCCGGAATGCTGCATTCTATTTCTGAAGGAAAATCAATAGGTAAAATCCGGAATGCAGGGTCCATCATGTGACAAGCCATATCTCCTAAAGCGCCCGTTCCAAAGGCATTCCATCCTCTCCAGTTCCATGGCATATAGGCTGGATTATAAGCAACATCATGATTAGATGGACCAAGCCATAAATCCCAATCTACTCCGTCCGGAACAGGAAAATTACCTGTTGGCGTAGGCAAACCCTGTGGCCATATCGGGCGGTTGGTCCAGGCATGTACTGTATGTACATCTCCTATCATACCTGCATTATACATTTCCTGGCCCTGCCGAACGCCATCGCCTGAGCCTCCCTGGTTGCCCATTTGCGTAATAACCTTATAGCGTTTTGCTGCAGCAGCGAGCGCACGACACTCAAAAATATCATGTGCCAATGGCTTCTGTGTATAAACATGTTTTCCCAATTGCATTGCTGCTATCGTAGCCACCGCATGTACATTATCAGGTGTGGAAATATTGCAGGCATCTATATTTTTTCCTTCAGCTTCCAGCATCTTCCTGAAGTCTTTATAATGTTTTGCCTTTGTATAAGTTGCTCTTGATTTTGCGCATCGCCGGTCATCTACATCACACAATGCTACGATATTTACATTCGGGCTTTTAGAGAAATTTTCCAAATCGCTTTGGCCTTTGCCACCTGCCCCGATAGCTGCAATATTTAATTTATCGCTTGGAGCTACAAAGCCTTTGCCTCCCAATACATGGCGAGGCAAAATCATAAAGCCCGCTGAAGCTATGGCAGTAGTTTTAATAAAATTCCTCCTGGAATTATCAGACAATTTGTAATTCTTTTTAGGTTTTTTCATAATCTTGAATTTTAATTAGTTTATAAGAAAATGATCAAATTACTTTAAACTCCATAACTTACGGGTTTCAGATTGTATTGTGCAAGTACATCTGCAGGAACACCATCCCATTTTCCGGGAGCATTTCCTACATATCCAATATCTTTGATACCAATTTGGCTGGTATAGAATCCTGTTGCTACAAGGTTGCTTAATCTATCGAAGAAAACAGCTCCCTGGTGCATTTCAGGTTTTACTTTCATAGGATAGGCAATTTCTTTGAGTATTTCCAGTTGTTGTTTGCGGCGCTTCCTATAAAAGAATGCCCGTACCGATTGAGGCATTGCACATCAAGCCATTTTAATCCTCCACGCATAGGAACCTGGTGTTCAGGAATATCTTTTACAATAAACTCAAGGAAATCGATCACCTTAGCATCCGAGGCGCTACCGGATACATCATCTTTAGGAATAATCAAATCGCCTAATACGATAAGAGTTTGCCGTTCATGATCATTAAAAAAGGCTGCCTGTTTATTAAGTTCTTTCAGCCGTTCTTTTTCAAATTCCTGCAGGCCGGTCATGTCTGCATCTCCAAAATCATCTTCCTGTGCAACTGCGGCTGATGATTTATCTGTACCCGTTTTACAGGCGCCTAATAATACTCCTGTGCTTATAGTTGTTATTCCTATTGCTTTTAATGATTCTCTTCTGTTCATAATCAGATATTTTTTTTCTGTTTTTGATCAAGAATGTATTCGGCGGTTCTCATTGATAAAGCAAGAATTGTCCATGTAGGGTTTTTATCTCCCTGTTGAACAAAAGGCGCTCCATCGGTGACAAATAAATTTTTACAATCATGCGCCTGACTCCATTTATTCAGTGCTGAGGTTTTGGGATCATCCCCCATTCTTGCTGTACCTACTTCGTGAATAATATCGCCGGGTGTGTGAAGCCCGTAATTGTCTTCTTTACCTTGAGCTTTTGAAGTAATGATTGCGCCCATTCCATGCATGATGGATTCAAAAGTTTCCTGCATGTGTTTAGCTTGTTTAATTTCTGCATCAGTCCATTTATAATTAAACCGAAGTACCGGAATTCCATATTTATCTACTACGTTTGGATCAATTTCGCAATAATTAGATTCCCGCGCAATAGCCATTCCTCTACCCGCCATGCCTACATTAGCGCCATAGAAACGGCGGTAATCGTCTTTCAAAGATTTACCAAAACCCCCGGCATCTTTCATCTTTCCATCACGGCCCGGAACCATTCCATTCACTACGCGGAACGCCTGAGCCAAAACCATAAGAAGGCATGTGCATGCCACCACCAAACTCGATATGATAACCCCGTGGAAAATCCAGTTTTTTATTGTCGAGAACCCAGGGAGACAGAATTTGGGCACTGCCAACTCCATCTTCATTATATCTTTTTCTGTCCATTAGCTGAGGCAGAAAGCCTGACATGCCCGATCCGGTAGAATCATGTAAATATTTTCCAACAATGCCACTGCTGTTGGCCAGGCCATTCGGATGTGTAGCTGATTTGGAATTCAGTAATATCCGGGCTGAGCCACATGCGCTTGCCGCTAAGATAACCGTATCCCCATTTACCTGGTATTCAGTCATATCATCCTTGTTGATATAAGAAACTCCTTTGGCCAGACCATCCTTTCCTACAATTACTTCCCGCACCATGGCATTTGGAATTACTTTAAGATTACCGGTTTTAATTGCCGGTATTACCAGGCAGGATGAAGAAGAAAAATCTCCATAAACTTTACAGCTTCTGCTGCATTGCCCGCAAAAGAAGCAAGAACCTCTGTCATTATTTCCTGGCAAAGGTTTGGTAAGAACAGAACCTCGGCCGGGAATCACTTTTACACCTGCCTTTTTTGCTCCCTCCATAATAAACATTTCATTGAGCCGGGGTTTCGGTGGTGGAAGAAAAATTCCATCAGGGTCGTTCTCTAATCCTTCAGCGGTTCCATACACTCCAATTAAACGATCCACTTTATCATAATAAGGTTTTACCTCATCGTAGCTGATTGGCCAGTCATCAGTAGCACCATCAAAAGATTTTCCCTTGAAATCATGCGGCCCCATACGAAGTGAAATTCTTCCCCAGTGATTGGTGCGCCCACCTAACATGTGGGAACGAAACCAGGTAAATTTAGTATCGTCTTTCAAGGTATAAGGTTCACCTTCTATTTGCCAACCGCCATAAGCGGCATCAAAATCGCCAAAAGCACGTGTGGTATTAGCGCCTCTTCGTGGAGATTCCCAGGGCCACAGAAGTTGTTTTGAATCTTTAGACGGATCAAAGTAAGGCCCCGCTTCCAGCATTAGCACTTTAACACCTGCCTTTGCCAATACATATCCTGCCATGCCTCCCCCTGCGCCGGAACCAACAATAATTACATCATATTTTTCTGCTGATTTCTTAATTTGTAAATCACCCATATCTAAATTTATTTTAAGAGCTTCTCAAAATTGAAAGCTTATCCGTTTTGATGAATTTGCAATTACGTAAGTAAATTCAACTCGCTTTTTGCGACCTGTGTGTTGCTTGTCACAAACATATTATACTTCCAAGAGAAAATTATTGTGAATATCATCCAATCATTATACTATCTTATCTGAAAATAAATAAAACCATTTGGTGAAAATCAATAGCAATACTTTACTAAATGCTCACGAGAAGCCAGCACAAAGTGATTTTGATTTTATGAGAAGATCAACTTCTTCTATTCATATCCTGCCATAGTAAACCAATAAGTAGGCGATATTCTTATTTAGGAACTATCTTTCAACAATTAAAACGGATTTTTTAAGAACATTACATTATTGTATAACTGAAAGTTGATTATACATACTTCCAATTCTATACTCGTAGCCTACTGAAGTTCCGGGAACAATACTCGTAACTTTCAATACTCCATAAAAAACATTTGAAGGATTAGGGCCATTTATAATTTTAAAAATATAAACACCTTCACCTGAAGCAGGGTCTGCTGACGCAACAGGCGATCCACTCATAAATGCAGTCATTGCTGTAGCAGGATTATTTTGATCATATATCAGCCTGGGTAGAAGGCACAAAAGATATACTCTTTCCGCCCATTGCCCATGCAGATCCTCCGTGAAGCATTAAGGAACCTCCGTCTATAGCAATAATTGCGTTAGCATCGGTTGCAGGCAGTGCGCCATTTACTAAGAGATTTAACCCGGCTGAAGATCCCCCCAAAGTTAAAGTCCCGGATTTCTTAAGAAAGAAATATGGGTCATTATCCACAACTACTTCAGTAACACTATCCGTATTAGATCCGGACGTGGCTACAAAATTATAATACATAGTATCTTTACCTATTGCAAAATCATCCCCGGAAATGGGGACTTGTGATGTTGCCCCAAATGAACCAACACTTACCCATGGATCATTCATGCCATTCTTTTTTTGTACAACCACATTGCCAGTATAAGGTCCGGATGCCGGATCAACGTTTACATCGAAGTAAGCTGTACCCGCACCACGTATTACTTTAACCGAGTTGCCATTGTAATATGGTCCTGTAACTACTGTAGCGGCAGTTAACGTAACTACAAGGGAAGCCGACTCAGTTTTTCCGGCCCAGCTAACAAATACTGGATCTCCAACATTATGCATCTGAGCCTGGGCCTTTGTGTAAGTAACAGAAGCCGTTAAATCACTTCCGACAGTAACGCTTTGCTGGGTACCATCCAAAGGAAGAAGTTGTGTGGAAGTTCCTCCGTCTTTCGGTATTTGTTGCTTAAGTAATTCAACCTTCATCACATCGCCGGCGTGCGCGTTTGGCAGGGTCACATTTACCGTAAAATTATCATCCAACGTAGTAATCCCGGGTGAAGTAGCAGTTGAAATACTTGTAATAGTAGCCACACCGTTAACGACATCCGGTACATTGTAATATGGCTGTTTAGAGCAACTAACCATTAAGGCTAGTGAACATATTAATATTAATGATTTCTTATTTTTCATTTTGTATATATAAATTAATTAACAATTAGGTTCACTATTTTTTACTGTCCGGTTTGTTTAGGAAGGAAATTAAAGTTCTGTAAACATTTTGCATTAGTTGCAATTTCACGCTGCGAAATAGGACACAACAGATTCATAGCGGAAAATGCAAAACTAAATCCGATAGGTTGGTGGCCAAAGAAACTTTCAAGTTTGCTAAATGAACCTACTCCATCTACAAGGCACATTCTTGTACGACGCTGGTCCCATAACATTTTATTTTCCAATATCAATTCATAAGCGCGTTCGCTCATGATAGATTTCAAATTTATGTCGGTAGCAAGATAATCAGGCAGAAGTGCTCTTTCCCTTACCTCGTTAATCCCTTTAGTAATATCATTGTCCGAAACTGAAGCTCCCAATTGCCTTAATGACCAGTTTACTTCTGTCAGCATAAGCAGGATATCGGCATACCTGTAAAAGGTATAATTTAAATTAGCTCCGTTACCATTTTTAATTGCTGCAGAATCATAATATTTATAAAGATAACCTTGAGAAAACTTATCTGCCGGCCCTTGATTTGGATCGAACTTTTTAGCATAGGTATCTGAATAAAAGAGCATCTGGCGATCCTGAATACGTTTGTCAGCAGGATTAAATGAAGCAAGATACCCAGGGGTAGGTACATCTGTACCATACTCATCTCCCAATTGTGAAATATGACTTTGAACCGGAAGGCATGCATTCACAAATCCGGACATATCATTAACCTGTCCTAAATACTGGGCTTGAAATATTGCTTCTCCCTTATTATTTATATTACCGGGAATGTGAAGATCACTATAGGAGCCTAAAGTATATTTACCATACAAAGCATTTAACTGGGTTTGTGCTTTTTCTAAAAATGATTTTGCATTTGGCGTATTTACCGGGTAGCCGGTTTGAGCGAACAGACCATCTGTACACCAGTTTTTTGAAGGGTCCGTTGCAACTTCCTGGTAGGGATAGCCTGCACAGGTAAGGTAAACATCTGCCAAAATAGCCCTTGAAATAAACTTTGTTATTCTGCCATCGCTTGATTGTGCGTCAGGTAAGGTACTTGTGTTAACAGCATACTCAAGATCCGGAATGATTACCTGGTCATAAATATCTTTAAGTGAAGTTCGGGGCTGCTGTGCGTCAGCAACACTTTTAAGAACAGAAGTGTCCATAACCAGATCACCGTAATAACGTACCAGTAAGAAATAATAAAAAGCACGTAGGGTTCTGACTTCTCCCAACGCATGTGATTGCTGATCTGCAGTCCAGTCGGTAATTCCGGGTATTTTTGAAATCGCCAGGTTACAATCTCTTATTCCCTGGTATTGATTATTCCAGAAATTATCGTAATCAGAAAGTGTACCTCCTGAAGTCTGATTAGTTTGAAATTTAAAAAACTGAGGATGCGCATCAGTAGTATAACATTTACCGGTAGGATACTCTATGGTACACGGTAAAAAGTTGCCATAATCTCCTGCACCTCCTGTATAGTTAGCCAGTGATCTATAGGTTCCGGTTACTAAAGCCGCCCCTTCAGATGCTGATGAAAAACTATAGTCAGAAGTTATTTGCCCTGTCGGGGTTTCCTTCAGAAATTTTTTGCAACTGCCAAGTATAAATACAATCGCCGAGAGGAAGAGAGCGTATTTAGCGGCCTTATTATATTTTTTTATATTATTTTGCATTTTATATTATTTTTTTATTTTAAAAACTTACGTTAACTCCAAAAGAAAATATCGCGGGAACAGGGTACTGATATTTATCAGTATTAGGAACCAAAGCTATTTGTTTATCTAAAGAGCTTCCTTCGGGGTCATATCCTGCGGCTTTGGTTCTTAAAAAGAAGTTCTGAGCAGTCAGGTAAACCCTGAATCTTGAAAATCCCCAATTCTCAATCATTTTAGAAGGTAATGTATATCCGATAGTTCCGTTAGAACCCCTGATAAATGAAGCATCATACATTTCATGTGTATCTGGATAAGATTGGTAGTAAGCTCCACCATTTCCCGGACGCACCTGGGCAACCTGGGTATTCTGATGATCAGGGCGCCATGCATCAAGAACAGAATTTAAACCACCGGAAACTAACTGGCGGTCTTCAGCAGATTCATGAACAAACGCCTTAGTTACGCCTTGTACAATCTGGATATCAATTCCAACATCGAAATTTTTATAAGTAAAGCTATTATTAAATCCAATTATCCAATGGGGGAATGCATTTCCCATCACAGCGCCATCAGTAAATAAATCAATCTTACCATCATTATTTCTGTCCAAATACTTAAGGTCTCCCGGTTTTAATCCATACCGTGCGGCTAATGATGTTTCTTCTGTACTATAAACACCTAAACGGGTAAGGCCAAAGAAGGAACCAATTGGCTTTCCAATCATTAATACAGAAGTACCATTTCCAGCACCTGTCTGATCATAAATAGGTGCGCCGGTAGGGCCAAGTTGTACTACTTTGTTTACATTATGAGTAACAGTTATATTAGTATTCCATGAGAAATCTTTGGTAGCTATATTGCGGGTATTTAAAGTAATTTCAAAGCCTTCATTCTGAACTTTACCGTAGTTTTCTGTTACGCTACCTGAAGAGGTTGAAAGAGGTAATGGCACCTGAAGTAGCATGTTACTGGTAAGTTTATGATAATAATCAAGATCTACATTGATACGGTTTTTCAACAAGCCAAATTCTATACCTGCATCATATTGTTCTGTTGTTTCCCATTTAAGATCATTGTTAGCAACAGAACTTGGGTAAAGGCCAGTATAAGAAGCACCGCCCAGTACCACATTTGCATTTGAAATATATGATTGAGTCACATAACTTCCTATTTCCTGGTTACCGGTACGGCCCCAACTTCCACGTAGTTTAAGATTGGATACTAAAGTTACATCCTTCATAAAATTTTCCTGGGATACTCTCCAGGCAACGCCTGCGGATGGAAAGAAGCCATACTTATTGTTGCTACCAAATTTAGAGGAACCATCTTCACGGCCTGTTAAGGTGAGTAAATACTTATCTTTATAACTATAATTTACCCTCCCAAAATAAGAATTCAATTCACTTGACCCATCGCCACTTTGAACCTCGGGTCTTGTAGCTGCACCTGCACCAATATTAGAATATCCATAGAAATCAGACAAGAAGTTGGTATTCCTCATATAGGAATGATTGTTTGTGATTTGAGACCATGAAATACCTAAAACGGCACTTATATTATGGTCTGCGCCAATTTGTTTATTATAATTAAAGTAATTTTCATTCTGCCAATAAAAAGTGTTGTCATTGGTAATTCTTGCATCCCCGGTATGGCCATATAACTGTCCATAATAGTTATTATTCTTATATTGGTTATAATCAATGGAGAAATCAGTTTTAAAGGTCAGATCTTTTGTGATATCAGCAGTAGTGGTAAAACTACCTGTTACCTGCCCAATATTCCTGTCGCCATACTCTTCATGTCTTCTATAAAGGATATTGTACCATTGTTCACCTACATTAAAGTCCTGGTTTGTCCCCCAGCGGCCACCCACATAAGTATTGCCGATATATTGGTTGTCATTAATAGGGTATTTGGTTGGCAAAATGCTCCATACCTCTGCTGTTGACCGGGTAATACCGCCATCATCTGACTGTTTACTTTTAATAAAGCTAAGTGTAGTACTCACATTAAGCCATTTTAAAACCTTAATATCACTGGTAAGCCTGCCGGTATAACGCCTGAAATATGAATCTTTCATCAAGCCTTTCTGGTCAGTATATCCAAGGGACATGGAATATTTCACATTTTCAGTGCCACCTCTTATATCAACATTCTGGTCGTTTGAAACTGATGGACGAAAGATCAGGCTTTCCCAATCTGAATTGTATATCGGTTTGTAATAATTACCATCCTTACCAACTAAAGGTATTATATAGCTTCCTTGTGGAACTTGTTCGAACAATGCAGGCATTTCAGAAAAAGAAGTACCTGAGCCGGATGGACGGAAATCTTTTCCTGCATTAATTTTTCCATATTTGTTACCATTCGCCATGGCCTGCATGTAAACATACATAAGCTGATCTGCTGTCAACGTATAGAGATGCCTTTGCATAACATTTAGTGAAGCAGATCCATTGTAATCAAGCTGAGGCTTACCTGTTTTTCCCCGCTTGGTGGTAACAATAATAACACCGTTGGCACCACGGGCACCATAAATAGCCGTAGCGGATGCATCTTTCAAAACATCAAGCGATAATATATCATTCGGATTCAAACTTGATAAGGGATTAGAGACGCCTACAACCCCGTCCACTACATATAATGGCTCATTGCTGGAGTTGATAGAGTTCGTACCTCTAATCCGGATCATAGGTTGACCACCCGGAACACCGGCTCCATTAGAGATAACCTGTACTCCTGAAACTTTATTCTCTAAAGCTTGTCCAAGATTTGTAACGGGTTTGTCAACAAGCCTTTTGCCTGAGACACTTTGAACAGATCCTGTAAGATCTTTTCTCTTGGCAGTTCCATAACCGATTACTACCACTTCATTGAGCTCTGAATTAGCATTTACTAATACAATATAAATGTTTGCCTGATTATTAATCGATACTTCTTGGGTAATATAGCCGACAAAAGATACTACCAGAGTACCATTTTCAGGCGCATCTATTGAAAAATGGCCTGACTCATCTGTGCTTGTTCCCTTTTTGGTGCCCTTTACTAAGACGGTTACACCCTGTAAAGGTGTTCCTTTTGAATCAGTTACCGTACCAGTTATGGTCTTTGCCGTAAAATCGGTTACACCATTTTTTAAAAGGCGGGCATTTAAAGAATGGCCATTAACTGTAAGCGGAGAAGCCGCATGAACAATACCCTCTGGGGAGAACCCTTTAGCCGAATATTGAATGAAACACATAGACAAAAGCATCAAAATACTTCTGGTGCTTATATTTATCCATTGGGCTACGTTGTTTTTTCCAACAAATAAATAAGGATGAAATAAACATTTCTTCATAACAAGTTTGATTTTTTAATGAAAGAATTTAGTTGAGACGCAAGTTTGGAGTTGATTTTGAGAGATGATTTACAAGCATTTTTTAACGTTTTATGGGGAATTCTCATCAATATTAACGAATTCTTGTCAAAAGTGAGTTTTTTTAAATTAAATTTAATGTATGATATTTCCTATTTATTGTACAATCTTTTCCAAATACGTCATAATATATATGCCGTTCTTAATGTATTTGCAACCCCATTTTTTTTAATGAGGGCTATTTATTGAATAATCGCAATCATTTGTGGAATAAATCAGGTAGAGTCGGACAAAAACATGACAGAGAATGTAAAGAAGACGAGCAAGGGTAAAGCCAAAAAATAAATATAAAAATTGGGGAATTATTTTATCTCATTCAAAAAATTTATGATAGTATTCTTCCAAAGCATTTCAAACTACTGTTCAAAAACAACTTATAAAATATACTACTTTTGGAATTGTAAAGTTCTGGGGACGAGCGCGTGTATTTCGAAATAATAGAAATAACAAAGGGCTCTAAGCTTTTGTTAGACGCATCAATAGCGCCGTTTACAATCGCTAAAATTTTTTATTGAAATGAAAATTTATAAAACGAAGCAGGGAATTATAATTGAAAACAAAAGCAAATTTTATTTGTCGAAAGATGATTGGGATTCGTTTATAAATGATGATCAGCTTTTTCAAAAAACAGAAAGATTTATTCAATCATCAAATGAATTTGAAAATGCTGATAAAATAATTAACGATGAAATTGTAGCGCCTGTAGGCAGCCAGGAACTCTGGGCTTGTGGCGTTACGTACCTAAGAAGTAAAGAAGGAAGACAAGAAGAAAGCAAGGTTGCCGGAGGAGGCGATTTTTATGCGAGAGTTTATGATGCAGAACGGCCGGAAGTTTTTTTCAAATCGGCACCCCATAGAATAGTTGGGCACAATGGTGATGTACGCATCCGCAAAGATTCTACGTGGGACGTGCCCGAACCGGAATTAACTTTGGTAGTTACTTCATCCGGAAAAATAATTGGCTACACAATCGGCAATGATATGAGCAGCCGTAGTATTGAAGGTGAAAATCCTTTATATCTTCCACAGGCGAAATCCTATGATGGCTGTGCATCTCTCGGGCCGTGTATTTATGTAACTAAGCAACCGCTTGATAAAGACACGAAAATTTATCTTGAAATCAATAGAAATAATTCGACAATTTTTGAAGGAAATATTGGTATCAATCAGATGAAACGAACTCAGGAAGAATTGGTTTCCTTTGTATATCGCGAATGTTCTTTTCCAAACGGATGTCTTATCATGACGGGTACAGGCATAGTGCCAGGCAATGATTTTACACTAAAATCCGGAGATGAAATAAAAATTTCAATTGATCATATTGGAACCTTAATAAATGTGGTAAAATAGAAAGCAATTCTATATGCAGTAAACAAAGAAATTCCACACATTCTCATTTAATCGCGTAACAAAGTGAATAGAGAAGAGAACATCGATTTCTTATTTTTGCCAAATAAAGAAAGCTCATGCACATCACACCGGATAACAGACTTAAAAAGTTGATTATAATCGGAGACAGGCTTTTGATAAAGCCTACCCGACCCGATGAAAAAACGGCGAGCGGACTTTATTTGCCGCCGGGAGTTAAAGAAAAAGAAAAAGTGCAACAGGGTTATATAATCAAGGCAGGGCCAGGTTATGCAATTCCAATGCCTGTTGAAGATGAGCCTTGGAAGGGGGAAGAAGAAAAAATAAAATACCTTCCCTTGCAGGCGAAAGAAGGTGATTTGGCTATTTTCCTTGTTGGCGCTGCCACGGAAGTAATGTATGAAGGCGATAAATATTTTATTGTGCCGCAGAGCGCAATCCTGATGCTGGAAAGAGAGGAAGATTTGTAAAATAATAAAAGCAGGAATTTGTTTGTTTACTATAAAATTTAATTTGAACAAATCGGCCCTAAAAATATTTATTGCTCTGTCTTTTTTATTTAATCAAAAAATCCGGAAGATCAATTACTTTTTCACAACAAAGCTGGTCCATCACCTGTTGCAATTGTCTTTTTAAAATTACAATCGTATGATTGGCGCCTTCTTCGCCAAGAGCCGCAACTCCATACATAAATGTTCTTCCCAAAAAAGCAAATTCAGCGCCGCTGGCGATTGTCCTTGCGATATCCGGGCCTGAACGCATGCCGCTGTCCATCATGATTTTAATTTTATCCCTGTATTTTTCAACAATATTTTGAAGTGAATGAATGGAAGATTGGCCTGCATCCAGTTGCCTGCCACCATGGTTGGAAACAATGATCCCGTCTATTCCAAGCCTGATACATTTTTCAACATCAATTTCATTTACAATTCCTTTCAATACTAATTTTCCTTTCCACATATCACGAATGGCAGAAATCTTATTTTCATTTAAACGGCCATTGAAAGTCTTATTCATAAACAAACCGAGGTGGTGCATATTCATTCCTTTAGGCGTATAAGGTTTCATTACTTCAAATGAAGGCTGGCCATGACTTAATGTTTTCAATGCCCAACCGGGCCTTCCCATGATCTGAAGAATATTATGAAACGTCATTCTCGGTGGCATAGCAAGGCCATTTTTTATTTCTTTATTGCGATATCCAAACGTAGGCACATCGCTAAGAATAACCAACACCGGGCAATGTTCTGCAGCTCTTTTGATAACCTTGTCGCGCAAAGAATCTTCCGCAGGATGGTACAATTGAAACCAGGCCTGTCCTTCTGTAAGTTCACTGATTCGTTCGATAGTGCTCGTGCTAACGGTGCTCAACACGAAAGGAATATTATGCTTAAACGCAGCTTTAGCCAGTATTTCAGGAGAATTTGGCCAGATTAACCCCTGCAATCCTACGGGGGCGATACCAAATGGTGCATCATATACATGGCCAAAAAGCTCCGTCTTCATATCACTTCCGGAATGTTTTTTCAGGTATTGAGGAAGAAGTTCTATTTCACGAATCTCCGATGTATTTTTATGCAAATTAATTTCCTCATTGCAGCCACCATCCAAATAATCAAACGCAAAACCGGGAATTCTTTTTTTTGCCTTTGCTCTCAGATCTTCTATTGACGGATATCGTGGATTATATTCTAATTTCATGAAGCTAAATTATTATAAATTAAAATTTTATTGTTCCAGAAATCTTTCTCTGGCAGAAATCTGGTAAAGAACACAAAATATAAATCAAATTTAATTAAACTGTCCTGTGCTAAACTGTTCAATTTCTAATTATAGTTTTTTTTAAAATAAAAATTAGTGTTATTTATTTGTTTACTGGTAAAAAATATTTGGCGAATTAAACTTTGCCACTCAACTTTGCGCCAGTTCTTTGTGATTTCACTTATCAAGAAAGGCAGAGGGAAATGGCCCGTTGACGCCTTGGCAACCTGAAATGTTTTAGCATGCATTATAAGGTGCTAACTCCATCCCGATCGCAGATCGGGAGAGATAAGACAGCTCAAGTTTTAATTTCCATCAATTGGTTTCCCAATTTAAAATATTAACTCATCTGAACTGTCAGATGAGTTTTTTTATGTGTGCACGGTTCGCAAAAACTCTCTTTACTTTTAAGTGAATAAAAAAGCGTTGAATTTTTTTTGAAAGAAAATAAAATAAAAAATGGAAACAGATAAGAAACTGGTATTAGGGATTTTTGGCTTCGGCGTTGTTGGAGAAGGGCTTTATAAAGTGCTCAACTTAACGCCGACATTAAACGCCCATATAAAAAGAGTATGCATTAAGCATCCGGATAAAAAAAGAAATGCGCCCGCAGAATTATTTACTACTGACAAAAATATATTATTAAACGATCCTGAAATCAACGTAATTGTTGAAATGATAGACGATGCCGATGCGGGTTATGAAATTGTAACAACTGCTTTTAAAAACGGCAAATCAGTGGTGAGTGCCAGCAAAAAAATGATAGCCGAACACCTGGCAGAATTAATTAAATTAAGTCGCCAAAGCAACACCTCTTTTTTGTATGAAGCAGCTTGTTGTGCCTCGATCCCGGTAATTAGAAACCTTGAAGAATATTATGATAATGATTTGCTGCATTCCATAAATGCGGTAGTCAATGGTTCTACTAATTACATCCTTACCAAGATGTTTGAGGAAAAACTTTCTTTCAAAGATGCGCTGATACAGGCGCAGCAACTGGGTTTTGCAGAAAGCAATCCCATCCTGGATGTAGAAGGATTTGACGCATTAAACAAATGGACATTTTTATTGTGCCACTCTTATGGGATTTTGCTCAAACCTGAAGATTTGGTTTTTACCGGCATACAAAATATAACATCTGATGATGCGCTGCAGGCGGATAAAAAAGATTGCGTTATAAAACTGGTGGCTTCTGCAAAAAAAATGAAAAACGGTAAAGTGGCTGCATTTGTATTGCCGCAATTTGTAAAAAAAGATGATCAGTTGGCGTTTATAAAAAACGAATACAATGGAGTAGTGATAGAGAGTTCATTCGCGGACAAACAATTCTTTTATGGAAAAGGTGCAGGAAGTTTGCCGACAGCCTCCGCGGTTTTGAGTGACATTTCTGCATTCCGTTATGATTACAAATACGAATACAAAAAATTATTCCGGCTACAGCATAACGAACTGAGCAATGATTTTTATGTTAAAACTTATGTTGCTTTTAAAGATTGGAAGCATGTTCAAAAAGATGATTTTGAAAGCATTGAAGAGTGGCATTCAAATGAACAAAGTAATTATTTGGTAGGCGTAATTCATTTTAAAAAACTACAGGAAAATGATTGGTGGAAAAAAAATAATGTTTCCCTTGTTTTAAGTTCAGAACCAATTATTGAGTCCCTGGAAATTGTCAGGCTGAAAAAAAGAAGCCTTGAGCTTGCCGGATTTTCCGGAAGGCTTGTCTGACCAGTTTATTATTTTTTTTTGTTGAGTTATCTGAATTAATTCCCGATTTGTAAAAATCTTTTCTGAACCAACTGCAATTGCTGGTCTGAAAGAGGTGACGTATTTTTCAAAACCCGGATAAAATACGCGACTTCACCCGTCTGCGCCGGGCAACCTACATTGTTTCCGGTAAGTTCTCCGGATTCAGAATGAACTCTTGAATCTGCTAATAATTTTCCATGTTTATCAAGAATAAACCAATAGGGTATGCCCTGCTGGTCGCCATTATATTTTGTTAACAATGCCATTGCTCCCGGATTTTCCAGGATTTTTTTATCGGCTCTTTCATCAACAGTGAGATGTTTGATCACATAATTTTTATCAAAAAAAGACTTTATGGATTTGTCATTCATTGCTGAATCCATTCTATGGCACCAAACGCACCAGGAAGCATGGAAAATCACAAAAACATTCCGGTTGCTTTTAGCCGCTTCCGTTTTAGCTTCTTTAATCACTTCATCAGCGCTCTCCGGCTTCGTTTGTGCATAAACGTTAGCAAATAATAAAAAGGAAAAAACAAGAGGAAAGGTTAATTTGAATTTTTTCATTTTAGAATTTTTAAGTATTTCAATTTACCACAAATTTTATTTAAGGATAATTACATTTCTCAAATCTCGTAGAATTACGAGCCAAACAGTAAATTCAGTAGCCAAAAAATCAGTCAGTTTTGCTCTTGTACAGTGGTGTGTAGGGCTATATCTTTGTCTCAGAAGTTGATTGATGTTCAACAAACATTAATCGAAATATCCAAATCCATTGAAAAATACTTGTTCCTTTAATCCTAAGGAAAAACCATAAATCCGATATCAGTCAACTTCTTTTTTTTTGAATTCAAGTCCTTAGAAAGATATTAATCCCAATGAAAACCGGCCTTAATCCAGCCGAAAAAATTATCCGGGAAAAACTGGCAACCTTAGAATCAAATTTTTTAAAAACTTTCGCCCTAAAAGCGGAAGTTTTTTTATGCCATAGCAATTATTACGAAGAACTATTGCCCATTAAATTTTTCGTAGAATTACTACCCAAACAGTAAATTCAGTAGCCAAAAAATCAGTCAGTTTTGCTCTTGTACAGTGATGCATCCGGTTATATCTTTGTCTCAGAAGTTGATTGATGTTCAACAAACATTAATCGAAATATCCAAATCCATTGAAAAATACTTGTTCCTTTAATCCTAAGGAAAAACCATAAATCCGATATCAGTCAACTTCTTTTTTTTTGAATTCAAGTCCTTAGAAAGATATTAATCCCAATGAAAACCGGCCTTAATCCAGCCGAAAAAATTATCCGGGAAAAACTGAAAACCTTAGAATCAAATTTTTTAAAAACTTTCGCCTTAAAAGCGGAAGTTTTTTTATGCCATAGCAATTATTACGAAGAACTATTGCCCATTAAATTTTTCGTATAATTACTACCCAAACAGTAAATTCAGTAGCCAAAAAATCAGTCAGTTTTGCTCTTGTACAGTGATGTGTAGGGCTATATCTTTGTTCTCAGAAGTTGATTGATGTTCAACAAACATTAATCGAAATATCCAAATCCATTGAAAAATACTTGTTCCTTTAATCCTAAGGAAAAACCATAAATCCGATATCAGTCAACTTCTTTTTTTTTGAATTCAAGTCCTTAGAAAGATATTAATCCCAATGAAAACCGGCCTTAATCCAGCCGAAAAAATTATCCGGGAAAAACTGGCAACCTTAGAATCAAATTTTTTAAAAACTTTCGCCCTAAAAAGCGGAAGTTTTTTTATGCCATAGCAATTATTATGAAGAACTATTGCCCATTAAATTTTCGTAGAATTACTACCCAAACAGTAAATTCAGTAGCCAAAAAATCAGTCAGTTTTGCTCTTGTACAGTGGTATGTAGGGTTATATCTTTGTCTCAGAAGTTGATTGATGTTCAACAAACATTAATCGAAATATCCAAATCCATTGAAAAATACTTGTTCCTTTAATCCTAAGGAAAAACCATAAATCCGATATCAGTCAACTTCTTTTTTTTTGAATTCAAGTCCTTAGAAAGATATTAATCCCAATGAAAACCGGCCTTAATCCAGCCGAAAAAATTATCCAGGAAAAACTGGCAACCTTAGAATCAAATTTTTTAAAAACTTTCGCCCTAAAAAGCGGAAGTTTTTTTATGCCATAGCAATTATTACGAAGAACTATTGCCCATTAAATTTTCGTAGAATTACTACCCAAACAGTAAATTCAGTAGCCAAAAAATCAGTCAGTTTTGCTCTTGTGCAGTGGTGTGTAGGGCTATATCTTTGTCTCAGAAGTTGATTGATGTTCAACAAACATTAATCGAAATATCCAAATCCATTGAAAAATACTTGTTCCTTTAATCCTAAGGAAAAACCATAAATCCGATATCAGTCAACTTCTTTTTTTTGAATTCAAGTCCTTAGAAAGATATTAATCCCAATGAAAACCGGCCTTAATCCAGCCGAAAAAATTATCCGGGAAAA
Source organism: uncultured Chitinophagaceae bacterium (assembly GCA_963741705.1). Lineage (GTDB taxonomy): Bacteria > Bacteroidota > Bacteroidia > Chitinophagales > Chitinophagaceae > Ginsengibacter. Next base: position 37,020 of record CAVUJE010000033.1, read on the forward strand.
ACTGGCAACCTTAGAATCAAGTTTTTAAAAAACTTTCGCCCTTAAAAGCGGAAGTTTTTTTTATTTTCAGAATATTTTAATTTTCAAATTGTACAAGCAATTCGCTCATTTTAAAAATCAATTCCCGACCACGTCTTTTTATTTTTTTCATATTTTTCATAATCAAATTTGTACAATCTTCCTGGGCGGTGAGGCACATTCTTTTCGTCTTCGCCCTGGTCAATCAAAAATTTCATAGAAAAAAATTTCTTTCTAAAATTTCTGCGGTCAAGCTTTTTATTGAGAATTGCTTCGTATAAATTTTGCAGCTCTCTTAATGAAAATTTATTGGGAAGAAGGCTAAATCCCAAAGGGTGCTCCTGCACTCTTTTTTGAAGCCATGCATAACAGCTATCGAAAATCTTTTTGTGGTCGAATAATAATTCTTGTACACTTTCCACATCATGCCAGTGGAGGTCGTTATCAAGAATATTTAACCGGTGGTGTTGCACATTTATCAAAGAACAATAGGCTACTGAAACCACTCTTCCAGCCGGATGGCGGCCAACTTCTCCAAATGTATGAACCTGCTCGAGGTAGAGATCATCCATCCCGGTACGCTGTTTTAAAATACGGTAAGCGCTTTCCTGGAGGTCTTCCTGTGGCTTAACCAGGTCGCCCAACAGAGAAAATTTATTCTGATATTTTTTTAGGTCGGAACGAATGAGCAAAACCTTCAACTTGTTTTCATCAAAACCAAAAATGACACAATCTACTGATAAAGCCACGCGATTGGTGCTTTCCACCTCTGATTGTAAGCCCTTTAATGTTTTTGATTGTGAGTGAGCCGGAGCGTTTTTTGTTATTGCTTCTGCCATATAATTCTTTCTGCTTTATGTGATTATACCTTTTTCTTCAAACGTGAGCTACTTTTTTTTTAAACAACTTAATAATTTGTGTTTTTTCTGATGAAGTATAGAAATAAAATAAGTTCCATCTACAAAATTTTCACTTTCTTCCACATGAATTGTAGTATTCGTAAGCGCTACCCATAATTTTCTTTTTCACCAATTACCGCCGGCCACGAATGTCCGTAATTATTATTGTACCATTATCATTAACCGTAGAAGATATCCTTAATTAATAATATTTTTGAAGGATTTGAAGTCAGAGCAGTAAGGATATCAAAAGAAAAAAAATATAAATTGGCAGCAATAGAACAATAATCACTATAAGGTTGGGCATTATTTGGGAGCCTTTATATCATAATTTATTTTTCGCATTTTTCTTTTTATCTGTAAGAGCTATAATTATTTTTTGTTCCATTTTAGCCTGAAAGAGTTTTTAATTACCGTATAAACAAAATAAAAAATAGATTTATTTCTTCTTTTACTGGCAATTCCTCAAAATAATCTTTTCAGGAACGGATTTAGCCGATAAAATTTAGGGTTTGAAATTTTTTTTATCATTGGTAAATTTATTTATACAATTAATCTGTACATTTAGCCTTCCAAATTAATCTTTAACGGTATTCTTTTTTATCATTATTTTCTAAAAGAGCTTTTTATTTTTCTTTAAAATAAAGTGCGGATTTGAAACCATGTGAACTAAACCCAATAAATCTTAAATGAAACTCACCACTCGTTTGCAACTTTCTACCATGATGTTTCTTGAATTTTTTGTTTGGGGTGCATGGTTTGTAACGCTCGGCACATTTTTAATAAATAATCTTCATGCAAACGGCGCCCAAACCGGGGCTGTATTTTCTACTCAATCATGGGGAGCTATAATTGCCCCTTTTATTATAGGATTGATTGCAGACAGGTATTTTAATGCAGAAAAAATTCTCGGGGTGTTACATTTGATAGGAGCCATCTTATTGTATGAGGTTTACAAAGCCGGAGCGGTCACCTCTGTTTATCCTACTTCTGTTTTCTATTATTTATTATTATACATGATATTATTCATGCCTACGCTCGCACTGGTCAATTCCATTTCATTTAACCAAATGAAAGATACTGAAAAGGAGTTTCCGCCAATAAGGGTATGGGGCACCATTGGATGGATCGTTGCGGGGCTGGCGATCAGTTTTGTTTTTGTATGGGATTCGCCGGAAAGTGTGAATGGGGGCTTAATGAAAAACACTTTCTTATTGGCTTCCATTGCTTCTTTGATTCTGGGTATATTTAGTTTCACTTTGCCAAAAACACCTCCCAAAGCAATCAAAGGAGAAAAAGTAAAAATTTCGGAGATACTGGGTTTAGACGCTATAAGATTATTAAAGGATAAAAATTTCCTGCTATTTTTTATTGCTTCCATTTTAATATGCATTCCACTGGGCATTTTAAAATGGAAGCAATAAAAAATAGCAGGAAATTTTTATCCTTTAATAATCTTATAGCATCTAAACCCAGTATCTCCGAAATTTTACTTTTTACTCCTTCGATTGCTTTGGGAGGTGTTTTTGGCAAAGTGAAACTAAATATACCCAGGAATTGAAGAAGCAATGGAAGCCAATAAGAAAGTGTTTTTCATTAAGCCCCCATTCACACTTTTTGCAGCGAATCCCATAAAAAAACAAAACTGATCGCCAGCCCCGCAACGATCCATCCAATGGTGCCCCATACCCTTATTCACGAGAAACCCTTTTCAACTATCTTTCATTTGGTTAAATGAAATGGAATTGACCGTGCGAGCGTAGGCATGAATAATATCATGTATAATAATAAAAATAATAGAAAACAGAAGTAGGATAAACAGAGGTGACCGCTCCGGCTTTGTAAACCTCATACGTTAAGATGGCTCCTATCAAATGTAACACCCCGAGAATTTTTTCTGCATTAAAATACCTGTCTGCAATCAATCCTACTAATAAAAGGGGCAATTATAGCTCCCCATGATTGAGTAGAAAATGCGGGCCCGTTTTGGGCGCCGTTTTGCATGAAGATTATTTATTAAAAATGTGCCGAGCGTTACAAACCACGCACCCCAAACAAAAAATTCAAGAAAACATCATGGTAGAAAGTTCAAACGAGTGGGTGATTCCATTTAAGATTTATTGGGTTTTATTTCACAATGGTTTCAAATCCGCGTGTTTTTCAAGAAAAATAAAAAACTATTAGAAAAAAATGTGTTTATGTTCTCGTTAAAGATTAATTTGGAAGGCTAAATGTACAGATTAATTGTATAAATAAATTTACCAATGATGAAAAAAATTTTAAACACTAAAATTTATGGGCTAAATCCGATCCTAAAAGGTAACTTTGGAGTTGCCAGTACAAGAAGAAATAAATCTATTTTTTTATTTTGTTTTATATGGTTTGTTTTATATGGTAAATTAAAAACCCTTCAGGCTAAATGGAACAGAAAATAATTATAGCTCTTACAGATAAAAAGAAAAATGCGAAAAATAAATTATGATATAAAGGCTCCCAAATAATGCCCAATACTTATAGTAAGACTGTACTATTGTACCAAGAAATTATAGTTTTTTTCTTTTCATATCCTTACTGCTCTGACTTCAAATCCTTCAAAAAATATTATTAATTAAGGATGTCTTCTACGGTTAATGATAATGGTACAATAATAATTACGGACATTCGTGGCCGGCGGTAATTGGTGAAAAAGAAAATTTATGGGTACCTAGCTTTACGAATACTACAATTCATGTGGAAGAAAGTGAAAATTTTTGTAGATGGAACTTATTTCCTTTTCTATACTTCATCAGAAAAAACACGAATTATTAAGTTGTTTGAAAAAAAAGTAGCTCACGTTTGAAGAAAAAGGTATAATCACATAAAGCAGAAAAGAATTATATGGCAGAAGCAATAACAAAAAACACTGCGGCTCACTCACGATCAAAAACATTAAAGGGCTTACAATCAGAAAAGGTTGCAAAATACCAATCGCATGGCTTTATCAGTAGATTGTGTCATTTTTGGTTTTGATGAAAACAAGCTTGAAGGTTTTGCTGATTCGTTTTCCGACCTAAAAAAATATCAGAATAAATTTTCTCTGTTGGGCGACCTGGTTAAACCACAGGAAGACCTCCAGGAAAGCGCTTACCGTATTTTAAAACAGCGTACCGGGATGAATGATCTCTACCTCGAGCAGGTTCATACTTTTGGAGAAGTTGGCCGCCATCCTGCCGGACGTGTTGTGTCGGTAGCCTATTGTTCTTTGATAAATGTCCAACACCACCGTTTAAATATTCTTGATAACGACCTCCACTGGCATGATGTGGAAAGTGTACAAGAATTATTATTCGATCACAAAAAGATTTTTGAATACCTGCTATGTATGGCTTCAAAAAAGAGTGCAGGAGCACCCTTTGGGATTTAGCCTTCTTCCCAATAAATTTTCATTAAGAGAACTGCAAAATTTATACGAAGCAATTCTCAATAAAAAGCTTGACCGCAGAAATTTTAGAAAGAAATTTTTTTCTATGAAATTTTTGATTGACCAGGGCGAAGACGAAAAGAATGTGCCTCACCGCCCAGGAAGATTATACAAATTTGATTATGAAAAATATGAAAAAAATAAAAAGACCTGGTCGGGAATTGATTTTTAAAATGAGCGAATTGCTTGTACAATTTGAAAATTAAAATATTCTGAAAATAAAAAAAACTTCCGCTTTTAAGGCGAAAGTTTTTAAAAAATTTGATTTAAGGTTGTCGGTTTTTCCCGGATAGTTTTTTCGGCTGGATTAAGGCCGGTTTTCATTGGGATTAATATCTTTCTAAGGACTTGAATTCAAAAAAAAAAGAAGTTGACTGATATCGGATTTATGGTTTTTCCTTAGGATTAAAGGAACAAGTATTTTTCAATGGATTTGGATATTTCGATTAATGTTTGTTGAACATCAATCAACTTCTGAGAACAAAGATATAACCCAACACACCACTGTACAAGAGCAAAACTGACTGATTTTTTGGTTACTGAATTTACTGTTAGGTTCGTAATTATACGAAAATTATAATAGGGCAATAGTTCTTCATAATAATTGCTATGGCATAAAAAAACTTCCGCTTTTTAAGGCGAAAGTTTTTAAAAAATTTGATTCTAAGGTTGTCGGTTTTTCCCGGATAATTTTTTCGGCTGGATTAAGGCCGGTTTTCATTGGGATTAATATCTTTCTAAGGACTTGAATTCAAAAAAAAGAAGTTGACTGATATCGGATTTATGGTTTTTCCTCAGGATTAAAGGAACAAGTATTTTTCAATGGATTTGGATATTTCGATTAATGTTTGTTGAACATCAATCAACTTCTGAGAACAAAGATATAACCGGATACATCACTGTACAAGAGCAAAACTGACTGATTTTTTGGCTACTGAATTTACTGTTTGGGTAGTAATTATACGAAAATTTAATGGGCAATAGTTTTTCGTAATAATTGCTATGGCATAAAAAAACTTCCGCTTTTAAGGCGAAAGTTTTTAAAAAATTTGATTCTAAGGTTGTCGGTTTTTCCCGGATAATTTTTTCGGCTGGATTAAGGCCGGTTTTCATTGGGATTAATATCTTTCTAAGGACTTGAATTCAAAAAAAAGAAGTTGACTGATATCGGATTTATGGTTTTTCCTTAGGATTAAAGGAACAAGTATTTTTCAATGGATTTGGATATTTCGATTAATGTTTGTTGAACATCAATCAACTTCTGAGAACAAAGATATAACCGGATGCATCACTGTACAAGAGCAAAACTGACTGATTTTTTGGCTACTGAATTTACTGTTGGGTAGTAGTTATACGAAAAATATTAATGGGCAATAGTTCTTCGTAATAATTGCTATGGCATAAAAAAACTTCCGCTTTTAGGGCGAAAGTTTTTAAAAAATTTGATTCTAAGGTTGCCAGTTTTTCCCGGATAATTTTTTCGGCTGGATTAAGGCCGGTTTTCATTGGGATTAATATCTTTCTAAGGACTTGAATTCAAAAAAAAAGAAGTTGACTGATATCGGATTTATGGTTTTTCCTCAGGATTAAAGGAACAAGTATTTTTCAATGGATTTGGATATTTCGATTAATGTTTGTTGAACATCAATCAACTTCTGAGACAAAGATATAGCCCGATGCACCACTGTACAAGAGCAAAACTGACTGATTTTTTGGCTACTGAATTTACTGTTTGGGTAGTAATTCTACGAAAAATTTAATGGGCAATAGTTCTTCGTAATAATTGCTATGGCATAAAAAAACTTCCGCTTTTAAGGCGAAAGTTTTTAAAAAATTTGATTCTAAGGTTGTCAGTTTTTCCCGGATAATTTTTTCGGCTGGATTAAGGCCGGTTTTCATTGGGATTAATATCTTTCTAAGGACTTGAATTCAAAAAAAAAGAAGTTGACTGATATCGGATTTATGGTTTTTCCTCAGGATTAAAGGAACAAGTATTTTTCAATGGATTTGGATATTTCGATTAATGTTTGTTGAACATCAATCAACTTCTGAGACAAAGATATAACCGGATGCACCACTGTACAAGAGCAAAACTGACTGATTTTTTGGCTACTGAATTTACTGTTTGGGTAGTAATTCTACGAAAATTTAATGGGCAATAGTTCTTCGTAATAATTGCTATGGCATAAAAAAACTTCCGCTTTTTAGGGCGAAATAAGATATTTTCTTTTCAAAGAATGTCAAAAAACTTTTTGTACAGGGTTTTTTAAATTCAACTAATACATTTCTTTCAAAACATCTTTCAACTGTTCAACTGCGTCGGTTGATGAAGAAGTATCATCAAATAATGTTTCTGCATCATCATCATTTCCATAAAAATTTTCATTGGCGTTTTTATCAATCGAAATGGCAGAGCCACCCAGGCTGATGCCTGCAAAGAGCCCCTTACTTCTTGAATAAGAATATACTTCGGCTTCCAGTTTATAATCTGTGCTGGCAGAAGAGCTTCTCCCTACAGGCCCTGCCGTTACGGACACATCTCCACCCAAAGTGAAGCTGCCATTCCCTATATCCTGCAATGTTTCCCTGCTTTTGAATATTAATACCAAATCAACAGCCTGAACACCAATTTGGAATCCAACGCTTCCGCCAGTGATAGTTACAAATACAGGATTGCTCCATGTGCCGTCTTCCAGTTTTACTATTGCGATTCCTTTTCCTCTTTTGCCTCCGACTACAAATCCCGCGTTGATTAATTTGGGAACTACAATAATTCCTTCTGTTACCCGTATCAATTCCTTCGGAATACTTTCTTTCATTTGGCTAAAATCCTGTAGAACTTTAGTGCTGGCTTCAATCTTTTCTTCCTCCCTTTGTTTATCCTGGCCTTTTGCAGAAGTAAAAGAAAATGTCAATATCAATAAGGATATAAGAAAGGGGATAGCTTTTGAAGTTTTCATTAAATATGATTTGAGTATTTTAAATATCAAAAAGAATTATGCAACATTAATGCCGTTTGAAAAATAAAAGAAATATTAATTGTTTATTTATATCAGTTTTAAGAAACTCTTTCAAATATTTTCCGGAAGGATTTAATAAAAAAAAGCCGCCTCGCGGGAGGCAGCTTTTTAAAGCTTCTTTATTTTCTTGCAGATTATTCGCCTGGAGTTTCAGCTTTGGGAGCTTCATCAGGTGCTGCTTCAGCAGTTTTTTCTGATTTCGCAGCTTTTGGTGCTTCTGATTTTTTTACAAATACAGGACGGCTTGCAGCTTTTGCTTTTTTATGATTCTCCTGCCTTTTTGCAAATTCAGAATCATGCTCACTGCTCCATTTAGTAAATTTTTCCATAGCAGCAGCTTCATCGAATAAGCCAAGTGATACACCACGAAGCAAATGCTTCAGGTATAAAACACCTTTAAAGCTTAGAATACGACGAACGGTATCAGTAGGCTGAGCACCTTTGTGCAGCCATTCCAATGCCTTCTGACGGTCAACCTGTATAGTAGCAGGAACGGTCAAAGGATTGTAAGATCCGAGTTTCTGAATAAATTTGCCATCGCGCGGGCTACGTGAATCTGCAACTACGATAAAGTAGAATGGTCTCTTCTTCGAGCCATGTCGTTGCAATCTCATTTTTACAGCCATAAAAAATAGAAATTTTTTTGGGTTGTGATTAAATTGGGTTTCTAAAAAGGACAGCGAAGATAAGCTGCCTGTACGATAAATACAAAAGATAATAGTCTTTTTTATGAAAAAAAACTGGCATATTCAAAAAAGGCAGTTCTTTTATCAAAATTACAAAGCATATTTATCTTTTTCCCAATCCGGACAACTTGCCCATTGGCATTTTGTTCATCATTTTCATCATATTTTTCATCTGGTCAAACTGCTTGATAAACTGGTTTACCTCAGAAATATCTTTTCCGCTTCCATTGGCAATGCGTTGTTTACGGCTTGGATTGATTAAATCCGGATTACGCCGTTCTATCAAAGTCATAGAGTTGATGATAGCTTCAATTCCTTTAAAAGAATCATCGTTGATATCAATGTCCTTTATTTGTTTGCCTACTCCGGGGATCATACCCATCAGGTCTTTCAGATTTCCCATTTTTTTTATCTGTTGCAATTGAGTCTTAAAATCTTCAAAATCAAATTGATTTTTCCGTATCTTTTTTTCCAACTTGGCCGCCTGCGCTTCATCAAATTGCTCCTGAGCCTTTTCTACCAAACTCACAATATCTCCCATTCCCAGAATCCGCTGCGCCATCCGCTCGGGGTAGAACACATCCAGTGTATCCAATTTTTCGCCGCTGCTTACAAATTTTATAGGCTTATTAACTGTGTATTTAATAGAAATAGCAGCTCCACCGCGTGTGTCACCATCTAGTTTCGTGAGCACAACTCCTGTATAATTCAAACGCTGGTTAAATGCTGCTGCTGTATTAACTGCGTCTTGGCCGGTCATGCTATCTACCACAAATAAAATTTCTTTGGGGTTTAAAGCATTTTTAATATTGGCCACTTCCGTCATCATCACTTCATCAATTGCCAAACGCCCTGCCGTATCGATGATTACTACATTTTTATTTTTTGTTTTAGCTTCTTTTATTGCATTTTGCGCAATCTCTACTACGTTCTTATTTTCCGGTTCATTATAAACCTCCACATTTATTTGGGAGCCCAAAACTTTTAATTGCTCGATGGCCGCAGGGCGGTAAACGTCTCCTGCCACTAATAATGGTGATTTTCCTTTCTTCGTTTTTAAATAATTTGCCAGCTTGCCACTAAAAGTAGTTTTACCGCTACCTTGCAAACCAGCTATTAATATAACCGCCGGATTCCCACTTAAATCTAATTCTGTTTCTACGCCGCCCATTAAATCGGTAAGTTCATCCTTTACTATCTTAACCATTAACTGGCCGGGACTTACTGCATTAATTACTTTTTCTCCGGTCGCTTTCACTTTGATCGAATCTGTAAATTCTTTCGCAATTTTATAATTCACGTCCGCATCTACTAATGCTCTGCGAATATCTTTGATGGTAGAAGCAATATTAAGTTCTGTAATTCTTCCCTGTCCTTTTAAATTCTTAAACGCGGTATCGAGGTGGTCGCTTAAAGAGTCAAACATATAGCTGAATTTGAATTCTAATTAAAATGATAAAAAAAGTGAACATAAAAATATTCACTTCAGTTGCCTGCAAATTTAAAAAAAATTTCATTTCCTTTTTTCAGGATACAATGAAAGCTTCTGTGTTTTGAAGTAAACAAACAAAAAAGAGCAATTCTTAATTTCGATAGAAATAATCAATTGTATCTGAAAAATATTTTTCCTGACGAGCTTTTATAAAGTTTTTCATCTCCGGCGAATTGATCCCATTTTCAATGACCATTTCCGTGTTAGTTATCAAACGCGCTTCATCCCAAATATCATTATCAATAAAAGATTGTAAAGTTTTTGCGCCACCTTCTATCAAAACACTTTGAATATTTTTATTATAAAGAGATAAAAGCATTTCTTTTAGAAAGTTCTCCCGCGGAAGCTTGATACATTCAATGGTTTCATTCAAAGAATTCTTTATAAAATTATAAGTAATTGTTTTTGCTTCAGGATTAAAAAGTTGAGAGGAATTACTTACCCGGAGTTGAGGATCAATCAGAATCCTTGCCGGATTGTTTCCTTTCCATAACCTCGTCGTTAGCTCAGGATCGTCTTTTGTAGCCGTATTTTTTCCCACTAAAATTCCTGCTTCTTCACTTCGCCATTTATGAACCAATCGGTTGCTGTATTCATTACTGATGAATATTCTTTCCTGGTTTTCTGATCCGATTTTAGCATTAAAACTTTGTGCCCATTTTAAAATAATATAAGGACGTTTCTTCTGATGAAAAGTAAAAAATCTTTTGTTCAAATCTTTGCATTCTTTTTCCAAAACTCCAGTTATCACTCCTACGCCTGCATCGTGGAGTTTTTCAATTCCCTTTCCATCCACTTTTTCATAAATATCACGACAGCCAATCACCACATTTTTTATTTTTTGCTGAATGATTAAATTGGAACAAGCCGGTGTTTTTCCAAAATGCGAACAGGGCTCCAGGGAAACATACATCGTGCTTTTTTCGATCAATATTTTATTTTCATCTGAAACATTGCGGATACAATTTACTTCTGCGTGGGCTTCGCCGTATTTTTTATGATATCCTTCTCCAATAATTTTTTCGTTATACACCAGTACTGCGCCCACCATAGGATTTGGCGCTACGTTTCCTGCGCCAAGTTTGGCTAATTGAATGCACCGGAACATATATTGTTCGTCAGGAAACATCATTTTAAAGTCAGCCTTAGAATTATTATTATGAATTAATAAAGGTAAGAAATTTAGCGGGCTACATTTACTGCCCTTTTTTCGCGAATTACGGTAACTTTTATCTGACCGGGATAAACCATTTCAGTTTGTATTTTTTGTGCTATTTCGAAGCTTAGCTTATCACTTTCATTGTCAGTTACTTTCTCAGACTCTACGATTACTCTTAATTCACGTCCAGCCTGGATTGCATAAGCTTTTTCTACACCTTGGTAGGCAAGTGCCAAATTCTCAAGGTCTTTTATTCTTTGGAGATATTGCTGCATGATCTCGCGACGGGCTCCTGGCCTGGCACCACTCATAGAGTCGCAAGCCTGTACAACAGGAGAGATAACATATTCCATTTCCACTTCATCATGGTGAGCGCCAATAGCGTTACAAACTGCCGGGTTTTCACCATATTTTTCTGCTAGTTTCATTCCAAGCAAAGCATGGCTTAATTCTGTTTCTTCGTCAGGCACTTTACCAATATCATGCAATAAACCTGCACGCTTGGCCAGTTTGGCGTTCATGCCCAACTCAGCAGCCATTATTCCGCAAAGATTAGCTACTTCCCGGCTGTGCATTAATAAATTTTGTCCATAGGAAGAACGGAACCGCATTTTTCCAACGATTCGTACCAACTCTTTGTGAAGGCCGTGAATGCCCAATTCTATCACTGTACGTTCTCCAATTTCCATGATCTGGTCTTCAATCTGCTTACGGGTTTTATCTACCACTTCTTCAATTCTGGCAGGATGGATACGGCCATCGGCAACCAAACGTTGTAAGGAAAGCCTGGCGATTTCACGGCGCAGCGGATCAAAACAGGATAAAATAATGGCTTCCGGCGTATCATCCACAATAAGATCCACGCCCGTAGCAGCTTCTATCGCCCGGATGTTTCTTCCTTCACGTCCTATGATAGAGCCTTTTATTTCGTCGCTCTCAAGATTGAAAACTGTTATTGCGTTTTCTATCGCCTGTTCTGCCGCGGTACGTTGAATGGTTTGAATTATTATTTTCCGGGCCTCTTTATTTGCCCGAAGCTTGGCGTCATCAACTATTTCCTGCTGAATACTGAGTGCCTGTGAGTTGGCTTCATTTTTAAGCGTTTCTATTAATTGCGATTTTGCTTCTTCAACTGATAAACCTGATACTTTTTCAAGCCTTTTAATATGTTCTTCCTGGTGTTTTTCCAGTTCTGTTCGCTTAATATTAACCACTTCAACCTGGCGGTTTAGGTTTTGCTTAATAACCTCATTCTCCTTGATTATTCTTTCGACATTCTGGTCTTTTTGATTCAGTGATTGTTCTTTTTGCTTTATCCTGTTTTCAGCATCGCTTATTTTCTGATTTCGTTGGCTTACTACTTTTTCATGCTCTGCTTTTAATTGAACAAAATGTTCCTTTGCTTCAAGCTGCTTTTCTTTTTTAAGAGTTTCAGCCTTTGACTGGGCTTCGGAAATAATTTGTTGAGCTTGGGTTTGTGCGTTTTCTAAAAGGTGTTTTGTATTTTTTGCAAATAATATTTTTCCTAGCAGGATACCTATAATTAATGCGATAGCTCCTACTATTATGGGGAGAAATTGTTCCATTGTTTTTTAATGATTTTAATTCGGTTCATAATCTAAATCCACTTTTAATACCAATAATAAAATATTGATTTGGTAATAAACGAAGATAATAAAATTGTAAAGAAAGAATTGATTATAAATAATTTAATACCCCAAGAAAAGAATAAATTAGTGAAGAAAACTAAGAATAGTAATAAGATTATCTGTCAAAAAACCCGGCAAATTCAATTACGAATTATACTTTTTGATTATAACCGAGGCATTGTGGCCGCCAAAACCAAAAGTATTGCTTAATGCTGCATTTACTTCTCTTTCCTGGGCTTTGTTGAATGTGAAATTTAATTTAGGGTCAAAAGCGGGATCGTCTGTAAAATGATTGATAGTTGGAGGTATAATATTTTTGGTAACTGCAAGAACGCAAGCCATTGCTTCAATAACTCCTGCAGCGCCAAGACAATGCCCAGTCATAGATTTGGTAGAACTAATATTCAAAATATGAGCGCTTTCTCCAAAAACATCCAAAATAGCTTTTGTTTCTGCAATATCTCCCAAAGGGGTGGACGTTCCGTGTACATTGATATAATCAATATCCTCCGGTTTCATGCCGGCATCTGCTAGTGCAATACGCATTACATTTTTTGCCCCGAGGCCATCTGGATGAGGAGCTGTAATATGGTACGCGTCAGCGGTAGCGCCTCCTCCGGCAATTTCACAATATATTTTAGCGCCTCTTGCCAATGCATGTTCAAGTTCTTCTAGAACGAGAACACCTGCCGCTTCGCCCATTACAAAACCATCCCGGTCTTTATCAAAAGGCCTTGATGCAGTTTTGGGATCATCGTTTCTTTCGCTCAAAGCTTTCATAGCATTAAATCCTCCTACTCCTGATTCAGAAATAACGGCTTCGCTTCCACCTGTCAAAATAATATCCGCTTTTCCCAATCTGATATTATCAAATGCGTCAATTATCGCATTGGTACTGCTTGCACAAGCGCTCACAACTGCAAAGTTTGGTCCGCGAAATCCGTAACGCATTGAGATTTGCCCTGCAGCAATGTCCAATATCATTTTTGGAATAAAGAAGGGATTAAATCGTGGAGTGCCATCGCCACGGGCAAATTCCATTACATCATCCTGGAAGGTGGTAATACCACCAATACCGCTGGCGAAAATAACTCCAACTCTGTCTGGGTTTACATTTTCCTTTGAAATCCCTGCATCCTTAACAGCCTCATCGCTTGCGATTAGAGCAAACTGTGTAAAGCGGTCAAGTTTCCTGGCTTCTTTTCTATCAAGATAATCTGTGGGTTCAAAATCTTTAACCTCACAGGCAAACCTGGTTTTAAATTTAGCGCAATCAAATTGCTGTATATAATCAGCACCAGATACACCTTTAGTTAAACCTTCCCAATACTCAGGAACGTTTTTTCCTAAAGGCGTTATGGCTCCCAATCCGGTTACTACTACTCTTTTTAATTCCATAAGCTTGCCTGCAAAGTTAAAATAAGATGATTACTTAGCATGTTCTTCCAGGTATGCTACTGCCTGTCCTACGGTGGTGATGGTTTCCGCTTGTTCATCAGGGATTGAAATATTAAATTCTTTTTCAAATTCCATGATCAATTCAACGGTGTCCAAACTGTCGGCACCTAAATCGTTAGTGAAGGATGCTTCAGTTGTTACCTCAGCTTCGTCAACTCCTAACTTGTCAACAATGATTTTTTTAACTCTTGTTGCAACGTCTTGCATGATTGTAAAGTTTAGTTAATATGCCCACAAAAATATACTTTTTGTAATAAAAAAAAATAATAACTATTTCCAATGAAAATGCTTAAAGAAACTTTCAGCTTTTAATAGCTAATTATTCATTATTGATTTATAAATGAATTGTTTGCACAAAAAGATTTTTATTTTTTTAAACGAATTAATTTTCTGTTTGATAAATCTATGGAAAAGATCTTGCCCTTTTTTCCGGTTAGTCAGATAACTCAATGATAAAACTTGTATTTTTATTCTTAATTAAAAAATACAAGTTTTTTATGCCTATTAAACAAATAGACCATGGCACTAAAGAATATGATCAAATGGTTCAATTGCGATATGAAATTTTGCGAAAACCATTGAAGCTTTCTTTTAATAACGAAGAGCTTGAAAAAGAAAAACATGACATCCTGATAGCCGCTTTTGAAGAAGATAAAATACTGGGCTGCTGCATGTTAAAAAAGCTTGATAAAGATACTGTAAGGCTTCGCCAAATGGCTGTAGCAAACAATCTTCAGGGAAAAGGGATAGGAGCCAGTATGATGAATTTTGCTGAAAACGTAGCCAGGGATGCAGGGTATAAAAAAATCAGGATGCACGCAAGAAAAACTGCTGTTGGCTTTTATGAAAAACTGGGTTATACTGCTTTGGGAAATGAATTTTTAGAAGTTTCAATCCCACATTTTTTGATGGAAAAAAAGTTAAGATTTATTGGTTAAAAAGTAGTGTGTTAATCTTTTTATCGGATTGTTTATGCTTATTTCATTCGCTGCAATCAGTCCTTATCAAATGCAAAGGGAAAATAAATATCTGTAGGCGTGAGTGTTGTATTTATCATAAACTCAATTGAACTGTTTCTTTTCCATTTACCGGGCATCATTTACGTTTATCCCAATGCAATTCTGCGTATGGAGTACGAATTGCCTTAAAATCCTGGCGGGGAGTTTTTAAACAGTAAAGCAACAAATCTGGCAAATTCTTATTTTGCTCTGATATATCCGTGACTTAATAAGTGCAAGCTTTCTCTTATTTTCGTTTCAGAAAAAGAAAATGGCTCCTTTTATTGTTTTATTGGCCCTGCTATTAATTGTGTTGTTTTTTATTTTTTATAAAAGGCCCCCAAAAAAAATATCCCTCCCTGAAAATTATACTGAAATATTAAACAAGCATGTTTCTTATTATGAAAGGCTTGATGAAAAAAGCAAAGCCAGGTTTGTGGAAAAGATAAAAGAATTTTTAGGATACGTAAGAATAGATGGAATAGACACAACTGTTGATGATTTAGATAAATTGCTGGTTGCTTCCAGCGCCGTTATTCCTGTTTTTGGTTTTGAAAAATGGAAATATTACAATCTTAAGAATGTACTTCTCTATCCGGCATCATTCAACAGGGAAGAATTTCTCGCTTCCGGATACGAAAAAAATACGCTGGGGATGATTGGCACCGGCCCTATGCAAAGAGTAATGATTTTATCAAAACCTGCTTTGCACGAAGGTTTTATGAATAAATATTCAACTTCAAATACCGGGATACATGAATTTGTTCATTTGCTGGATAAAGAAGATGGCGAAGTAGATGGGCTGCCTGAAGCCCTGCTCAATAGAAAATACAATTCAAAATGGATGGCATTAATGACTCAAAATATTGATAAGATTATGTTGCAACAATCTGATATTAATTCTTATGGTGCATATAATAAGGCTGAATTTTTCGCCGTAGCCTCTGAATATTTTTTTAATCAACCTGAGTTATTCAAAGAAAATCACCCTGAACTTTTCAAATTGATGTGCTTCATATTTAAAACAGACTTGTAAATATTGGAATACATTTTTAGAGAAATAATTTTCTAAAATAAAGAAAACCAAAAATTATTTTAAAAGTTGAGTAAATATTTTTTTAACTTTTATTAAAAGCGATTTTGTTGAATTAATATAAATAACTTTAAGGAAACAAATTGCATGCAGCGTAAACTAATTTTCCTGGTCGGTATCCCTTTAATAGTTTTTTCAATACAAAGCTTTGGACAGGATTCTGCTTCTAAATCTGCTCATCCAAAAATGGATAAATATTATCCACGTCCTCAAAAAACACAAGTGTTAGATAATAATCCTGAATATACTACGCCTGCAAAACCCATTACACCGACTTCACAAGCGCCCGTAATGGCAACAGCTCCTGCATCCAACACCACTGTAGTAAGCCCTTCGGTTCCTACAGTAACTGCCACAACTCCTCCACCTCCGGAACCTCAAATTGAAGCCGGTCCGGCGGTGACGTCTACGCCTGTTACTGTAGAACCATCAAGTACGAAAATTAATTCTTCCGATTCTGTCAGCGCTCCTGCTACGGTCACTGTCACTACTCCTGTTTTAAAAGCAGTTCCTCAGCCAAAAGCTCCGCCACCTCCGCCTTATATGGACACAAGGCTTGGAAGCAGTTCGCCTCAATATGATACATGGGAAAAGAATAATAACGGTGCAGGATCTGTTACTACCAATTCCAAACAATAGATGTCGAACTTTTTAAAAAAGCCGGTAAGGCAAGACATAATGCAGATTTTTATTCAAAAAAAATCATTTTAATTCCTTCATCTTAATACTTCGGTAAGAAACTTTATTGCCATGATCTTGCAAAAGAATGTGGCCCTGGTCCCAAAGTCCAAAATTTTTCCAGTTTTTATATTTACTGATTTCAACAAGGTGTTTGAATTCTGTTGACCCGCGCTGGTATTCTAACATCTTGTAACCGTTGAGCCAATGTTCAACGTGGTTGTCGGGATAAACTATAATTCTTCCCCAGTTCCATTCGCCAATAGGTTTCATGGCAGCAGGAATATTTTTGCGGGGGATAAGGTCATAGAGTGATGATAACGTCCGATCTCCATTCCGGCCTAATTTGGCATCCGGATGTAGTTTATCATCCAGTACCTGGTATTCAAGGCCAATGCCAGATTCACCATGTGTATCATAACTTTCCTTTACAAAATACTTTACGCCGCTGTTGGCCGCGGGAGTCAGCTTAAACTGAAATTGCAGATCAAAAGCACCATATTGTTTGTCTGTAACTATATCACCTCCCATTCCTTCCTGCTGGCCGTTTGAAGGAAGTACTGTTAAAACTCCATTTTCCATCGTCCAGCCGGAATCGGGAAAATTCTTTTTATCTATTCCGCGCCAGCCTTTGCTGGTTTTCCCATCCCAAAGAAGTTGAACACCGTTTTTCTTTTCCTGAGCCGATAAAGTATTAGGCACCAAATTCATTACGAAAATTTTATCAGGAGCACTGGGTTTCAAATCTCCGGTTTTGATCCTGATATTTTTCCAACGTATTTGTTCACCGGCATGTTTGGAATCAGGAATTTGATGAACCTGTAAGGCAATAAATCCTTTTTTAGTCATATCATCTACGAGGTTCGCTACTGGCACTCCGTTTATCCACGTACGAATATTATTTCCGATACACTCAATATGGTAATGGTTCCACTGGCCATTTTTAAAAGCGCTTTTTGCAGCCGGGTTCAATTCTAAAGGATATAGCCAACCCCGCCTGGCTTCATCATAAATGCCGCCGCTCCACGCCCTTTTTGAGGGATCAACTTCTACCTGGTACCCATGAACACGGCCGTTATTATAGTCAGCAGAACTTTCGCTCCTTATCTGGATGCCCGAATTCATAGCAGTATCTACTTTCAAATCCAGTTCAAGAATGAAATCACCGTAGTTTTCATTAGTTACTAAAAAGGAATTAGGCGTATTGGCAACCGTGGTCCCAACAATTTCCCCGTTTTCCGCAGAATATTTTGCATGGCCGTTTAGCTGATGCCATCCATCAAGATTTTTACCATTGAATAGATTTTTCCATCCATTATCATTTTTATGAATATAAGGATGAATAAAAGCAAGAAAAGGCAGGAGAGAAAGAGCGATTACCAGGAATTTTAATTTCATTTTCAAATAATTAGGATGAAAAATTTAGGGGTAAATATAACTTTTTTAGAATAATTACCGGCATTAAAAAAACCGGCGATTAAGGCCGGCTTATTTGTTATTTAAAGACTTTTAATCTGCATACAACCTTTTTAAACTTATCAACGACTTATTATCAGAACTCTGATTTAAGATTAAATGGTTAAGGTTTTAATTGGCCGGGCTTTTATAAAGCCCGGTTTTTTTTAAGCTACTGTCCGCTGAAGATAGCCCTCCTCAGACATATCGGGAATATCTTCTGCCTTATACTCACCTGCATCCAGTTTCTTTTTGGTTTCTTCAAATGCCTTTAATGTGATATCCACGTCTTCGTCAGTATGAGCTGCCGTTGGTATAATCCTGAAAATAATTTCTCCTTTAGGAATTACGGGATAAACAACAACTGAACAGAAGATGTTATAATTTTCACGGATATCCATAACCATGTTGGTAGCTTCGGGAAGGCCTCCTTTCATATAAACAGGCGTTACGGGGCTGTTAGTTTCGCCAATATCAAAACCTTTTTCTTTTAATCCACTTTGCAACCGGCTAACTATATGCCACAATTTTTCTCTCAATTCAGGCATAGTCTTCAACATTTCCATCCTGGTGAGCATGCCATCAACTACTGCTATCGGAAGGCTTTTTGCATAAATCTGTGAGCGGACATTGTATCTCAAATAGTCTATTACATCTTTAGGCCCTGCGATAAAAGCGCCTATGCTTCCCATACTTTTTACAAATGTGCTGAAATAGAGATCTACATCTTTCTGGCAACCCTGTTCTTCATCGGAACCTGCACCGGTAGGGCCCATGGAACCAAATCCATGCGCATCATCTATCAACAGTCTGAAATTGTATTTCTCTTTTAAATCTACAATTTCTTTTATTTTTCCCTGTGTTCCGCTCATTCCATACACTCCTTCAGTGATCAAAAGAATGCCGCCTCCGGTTTTTTTAGCCATCACTGTAGCACGTTGTAATTGCTTTTCGCAATCTTCAATATCGTTATGTTTAAATTTGTAACTGTAACCAATATGAAGCCTTACGCCATCTACAAGACAAGCATGAGCTTCACCATCATACACAATTATATCATGGCGATTGACAAGAGTATCAATACAACTCATCACTCCCTGGTAACCAAAATTCAGTAACATCGCGTCTTCCCGGCTTACAAAATCAGCAAGCACTTCTTCAAGACGTTCGTGCAAAGCCGTATTTCCACTCATCATCCTCGAGCCCATTGGATTTCCTAATCCATATTTTGCCGCTGAGGTTCCGTCAATTTCTCTTGCTTTTGGGTGATTTACCATTCCGAGGTAATTATTGAGGCTCCAAACGATCTTTTCTTTTCCACGAAAAAACATCCTGTTGCCCAGTTCTCCTTCTAATTTTGGAAAAGCAAAATATCCATGAGCCCTTTTAAGATGACTTCCCAGAGGGCCTGCATCTTTCTTCATCTTTTCAAAAAGGTCATTCATTTAATTTGATTTAAGTTACTTAATTTGAGCGCAAAAGTACAATATTTGGTGCATGGTTATGAAAGTGAATCATATTTTGGACCTATCTTTATCCCCAAAAAAATGCTTAAAAAATTTTACCTTCTTATTGTTTTCAGTGTTTCTTTTAATTTTCTTTTCGCCCAGCCATCGGTAATAAATCAGAAACCTAAACTGGTAGTGGGGATTGTGGTAGATCAGATGCGATGGGACTACTTATACCGTTATTATGATCAGTATCAAGATGGCGGCTTCAAAAGACTGTTAAATGATGGATTTTCCTGTGAAAATACTTTGATAAATTACCTTCCGTCTTACACTGCAGTTGGGCATTCTGTTATTTTTTCGGGCTCTATTCCTGCTATTGACGGTATTGTAGGAAACGATTGGAAAGATGAAATAACAGGAAAAAGCTGGTATTGTACCGAAGATTCAACTGTTCGGGCAGTTGGAGCTACAGGAAAAGTCGGAGAAATGTCGCCCCACAATTTATTGGTTTCTACTATTACCGACGAACTTCGCCTTGCTACTAATTTTGAATCGCGGGTAGTTGGTGTTTCTTTGAAAGACAGGGCTTCCATTTTACCAGCAGGGCATACAGCAAACGGAGCTTTTTGGTTCGATGACACTTCGGCCCGCTTTATCACCAGTTCTTATTATATGAATGAATTGCCAGGTTGGGTAAAAAAGTTTAATGATTCAGGGGAACCGCAGAAATTAGTATCAAATGGATGGAATACGCTCTATACTATAAATACATATACTCAAAGTACCCAGGATAATGTACCCTGGGAAGGGAATTTTGAAGGGGAAGGAGCTCCGGTTTTTCCACATAAAATGAAAGATATTTATGCCAAAGACCATGAAAGTTTGCGAAGTACGCCCTTTGGCAATACACTTACACTCGATTTTGCAAAAGCAGCAGTAGATGGTTATGATCTTGGCAACGGAAAAGCTACGGATTTTCTCACTATCAATTGTGCATCTACAGACTACGTGGGACACAAGTATGGCCCTAATTCAATAGAGATGGAAGACACTTATTTAAGATTGGATAAAGATCTTTCTGCATTTTTCCAATTTTTGGATCAAAAAGTAGGCAAAGGAAATTACCTTCTCTTTCTTACTGCCGATCACGGCGCAGCTCATTCTATAGAATTTATGCAACATAACAACATTCCTGCGGATTTCCTGGTTTCCTCGCAATTGAATACGAAGTTGAATGAATTCTTTAATAAACAATTTGGGGTAGAAAATTTGATTTCTTCATCTGTCAATTATCATCTAAGCTTTAATTTGGAAAAAATCCGCGAAAACAAACTGGAATATGAAGTAGTAAAAAAAGCTACCGTTTCTTTTTTACAAAAACAACCAGGTATCCAGTTTGTGGCAGATATAGAAAATATTGGCGTAGCGCCTATCCCGGAGCCCATCAAAACCAATATTATTAACGGTTACAATTCCAAACGATGTGGACCTGTTATTATCATTCCTGAACCAGGTTGGTACGGCGGGAATCCATCTACAGGCACCACGCATGGAAACTGGAATCCATATGATACGCACATTCCGTTGGTTTTTATGGGTTGGCATATCAAACCCGGTTCTTCTAACAGAACTATCCACATGACAGATATTTCGCCTACCATAGCTGCATTGCTACATATCCAGATGCCTAACGGAAATGTGGGAAAAGTGATTGAAGAAATTATAAAATAATAAGAGAGAATGCAAAACAATTTTTCATCCTAAAAGTTGCTTTACTACGATTTTGCGATTCGCAAGCCGTGCTCAAAAGGAGGAACTGTTTTATGCATTACACCGATTTTCGTTATTGAAAAATTTTTGAAAGGAAATTATTTTAGTAATGTTTTTGCTGGCTAAATAAAAAAGCCAAACTATTTTTTTGAGATAGTTTGGTTTAGCAAAAAGTACTTTTTCATCCGGCTCTTTTATATTTTCTTTCGCGGTACACATTCCCGCTATCATTTGCATGGACCACTATCATTGATTTTGCATCCTGCAAAATTACCTGGTAATAATGTTCATCATCATTAGTAACATCAGTTACCATAAATATCGTTTTGCCTTTGAATTTTGAATCTATTTTTGCGCGAATGAACGGTGAAAGCTGTTCCCCGGTATAATAACGAACAGTTTCCAATACTTTTCCGCCGGGACCATAATAAATGCGACATGAAGATTTATTTTCTTTGTTGTCAAAATATACCATATACATGTCTCCTAAATTGTAAATTGATTGATTGTTAACTTCCGGAAAACTGGTATGAAATATTTTCAGGATTTTGGCAGTTGCATCAGGTGAAGTTTCTTTAAACGGAGTGGCAAATATGCCGGCGCTGCAAAATGTGGCAACACATAAAATAATAATCTTTTTCATAATTGAAATTTTTTTAATGGTGAAGAATTTTGAAAATTTAATTTCCTGAACTATTGCTGTAAACCAGGCAGGTAGCTATAAAGCCTTATGAATTGATTTAATAATTTATCCTCTTTTGTATTTTTTTACTACATGCAATCCCCCTTTCACATTAGAGTTGACTATAAACATTGAGTTATTATCTTTCAAAATAATCTGGTAATAATGTTCGGCACTATTAGTCACTTCCGAAACATTTGTTATTTCTTTTCCTTTGAATCGGGAGTCTATTTTTGCGCGTATAAATGGAGAAAGCTCATCCCCGGTATAATACTTAATTGTTTGAGCCATGTTTCCTTTACTGTCATAATATACCCTGCAGGAAGAATTATTTTCTTCATTTTGAAAATGAACAATGTAATAGCCGTCAGCCATAGAAATTTTATAATTGGAAACATCCGGAAAATCGTGGTAAAATATTTTCAGAATTTCATGAGATGAATCTGCAGAAGGCAAGGGAGAGGCAAAGATACCTGTGCTGAAAAAAACTGCAAGGCTTAAAAAAATAATCTTTTTCATAATTGTAAGGTTTAAATGGTGAATAAAGTTTAGGAATAGGAAATTTAGTCACTTTGTTTACTGCTGAAAAGCAAATAGGTATTGTCGGCAATGCAGTGTGGTATTGGCTTTTGTTAAGAAATAGTTAACCACCTGCGTGAAACATTTGATATTAATCCTGAAAGATTATTTTATTGGACTGAAATCTGAATTAACTGTTTCAACCTTAAAAAAGAAAACCATTAAAATTATAGATGAGCGGGAAATCGGTTCGTAAACTCTGCGCTATTTTTATAGCAAAAAATTTTTCTTTTTATAAACAGCAAACCGAATAGGAGCAATTATATAGCAAAGCGGTTCTGACTGCCTTACGCGAAAATTTAAATTAAATATAGATGAAAGGAGAAAGAAATTTCCTTTCAGGTATCGACAAATAATCACCTGAACAAGTCGCTGCTTAAATACCTGTCGCCCCGGTCGCAAACGATAAAAACGATAATTCCTTCTTTTAATTCTTTGCTCAATCTAAGCGATGCTGCTGCTGCCCCACCACTGCTGGCGCCGGCAAAAATACCTTCCTGCTTGGCCAATTGCCTGCAGGTTTCTTCGGCTTCTTCCTGCGAAACATCCATGACACGATCTACTTTTTGCGGATCAAAAATTTTAGGAACATATTCTTTGGGCCAGCGTCTTATGCCCGGTATTGAAGAGCCCTCCGAAGGCTGGCAACCTACAATTTGAATATCCGGATTTTGTTCTTTTAAAAACGCAGAGCAACCCATTATGGTTCCGGTAGTCCCCATCGAACTCACAAAATGAGTAATTTGGTGGTCGGTGTCTCTCCATATTTCAGGGCCGGTGGTTTTAAAATGTGCCGCCGGATTATCAGGGTTGGCAAACTGGTTCAGCAAAAAATATTCGCCGCTCGCGCCCTTTTCATCTGCATAATCGCGGCTTGCTTCCATACTTTCCATCAAGCGTAACTTTAGCGCCATAGGCTTCCATAGTCAGCACTCTTTCGCGGGTAGAATTTTCGGGCATGATCAATTCTATAGAAAGGTTATAAATATTCGCCATCAGTGCCAATGCAATGCCTGTATTTCCACTTGTAGCTTCTATCAGCTTGGTGTTGCTGTTGATTTCTCCGCGTTCAAGCGCGCTTTTTATCATGTTGAGTGCAGGCCTGTCTTTCACGCTTCCTCCAGGATTATTTCCTTCAAGTTTTGCGAAATATTTTTACATTTGGATTGGGATTAAGTCTTTGCAAGTTCTACTATCGGTGTGTTTCCCACAGTATCTAAAATGGTCGGCATTCCTTACACGTTATTATTTACAAATTTATTTTCTACGATGGTTATCTGCGGAATTTGAATAACCAAAGAACCCGGAGGCACCGACTGCGTAAGCCATACATTTCCGCCAATGACGGAACCTTCACCTACCAGGGTATCGCCACCAAGAATAGTTGCATTGGAATAAATCACCACATTGTCTTCAATATTAGGATGGCGTTTTTGCCTGCGACATGCTTTTTTCAATACTCATACCGCCCAAGGTTACTCCCTGGTACATTTTTACATTTTTCCCAATGACAGAAGTTTCTCCAATCACAATTCCTGTACCATGATCGATCATGAAATATTCGCCTATTTCCGCTGCCGGATGAATATCAATTCCGGTTTTGCTGTGGGCATATTCGGTAAGAATGCGTGGCAATAAGCGAGAACATCCAGCTTATGCAATGCATGGGCTATGCGGAAAAAACAAAGCGCATAAAATCCGGGATAAGCGCGAATTACTTCAAATTCTTTTCTTGCTGCCGGGTCGCCCTGGTGAATCGCCTCAATATCGGTATTTAAAATGCGGTAGAGTTCCGGCAACTCACCAAAAAAATCGGCGCTTACTTTTTGATGGTCACAATCACTGCAGGCCTTCGTGGCATCAAGAATTTTTTTAATTCATGTCTGAAGTTTGTTTAATTCTTCCTCAATCGCATCCAAATCTAGGATAGCTGCATTTGGACATTTCAGGATACAAAATGCAAATAAGTCTGGATGCCCAGTTGGCAATCACTTTGTTGGAAGGAACCTGCTCTTTTTCCTGTTGCTTTAAATATATATTCTTTTAAAAATTCCTCTTTCATGCGTTTCTTTATTTGAATTTAAGAAATGTAAAATTAAACGTTTTTTCATTTTAATGTTTCATTTACTGATGTCCGTTTTTGAAAATTAGATGCCAGCACTTTGAACTAATAAAATACATCTCCTTTTTTATTATACGTATCCGACTTTAATGTAACGACTTCTCAAACCATGTTTTTACTTTGTGTTTTAATAACAATTTCACGACAGTATGGCTGGTTATTTAGGACATACCAACTATACCAGGTACGATCGCGATTTGGAGATCATTTCTTCTTTTTAATAAAACTCAATACCAGTAAAGGTTTTAACAATCATTTCAACGATAAACATCCGTTTAATAGATCAATTTGTTTATAATCCGGCATGGATTGGTTCTAATTTTGCTTATTACCTTACAATAAAATGTCAACTTGTAAGTGGGCATATGAAAACAAAAATAAAAATTATGAACTTAGAAAATATAAATTTGGTTAAAAGAGGCGCTTTTTGGACAAACCTTCATAAAAACCAATCAATTGAACGATACCTATTTTAAAAGAGAATAATCATATTGCGACGATACAGAATTGCCACCAGTGTATTTTTCTTTATTGCAGGTTTAACTTTTGCTACATGGGCAAGCCGTATTCCTGCTATTCAGGCAAAATTGAATTTAAGTGATGCTGCGCTTGGTGGTGTACTTTTTGCACTTCCAGCAGGTTTAATGTTAAGTCTTCCTTTATCCGGATGGCTGGTTTCCCGCTATGGTAGCAGGCCCATGATGATTACAGGCGCATTATTTATCCTGCTATATTATTGCTGCTGGCTTCATCTACTTCAGTATTACAATTAACAATGTCGCTTTTCCTATTTGGAGTGCTGGGTAATCTATTGAATATCGCCATGAACACCCAGGCAGTAGGTGTTGAAAATTTATACGGAAGATCAGTAATGGCTTCTTTTCACGGGCTTATGGAGCATTGCAGGATTTACCGGTGCGCTCATAGGCACATTGTTTGTTTCCCAGGGAATTTCTCCGTTTATTCATTTTACAGTTGTTGCGGCACTTGCAGGTAATACTTTTGGTGCTTTTTTTCAGAAATCCCTTACCGAAAGATGCGGATAATGTCGAGCCTCAAAAACTTTTTGTAAAGCCTGACAAGGCTATTCTTCTTTTAGGTATGATCGCTTTTTGCAGTCTTATTATGCGAAGGAGCAATGGCCGATTGGAGCGGGGTATATTTTAAAAATATTGTAGAAGCGCCGGCTTCGATGATAACGCTTGGGTATGTAGCTTTTACGGCTATATGGCGTTTGGAAGATTTTTGGGAGACTGGCTGGTTACTAAACTGGGAGTTAAAAATATGTTGCAGATCAGTGGACTCGATAATAACCTCTGGGTTGTTGTTGTCTGTATTTTTTCCCAACATTATCACTGCTACCTTGGATTTCTATTAGTAGGTTTTGGCGTTTCTTCTGTAGTGCCTATCGTTTATGGTATGGCAGGTAAGTCTAAAACGATGTCTGCCGGAACAGCCTTAGCATCTGTTTCTACAATTGGTTTCCTTGGTTTTCTTATCGGACCACCGGTTATAGGATTTATCGCCCAGGCAATAAGCCTTCGCTGGTCATTTACATTAATAGGAATTTTAGGATTTGGAACCGCGATATTGGCGCGTAAATTGAAATTGCCCAACTCAGGTAATACTAATAATGATATTACTTCAAATAAAAAAATTGAAATGAAAACAATCAATAATAAACCGGAAAATCCACGCCCGGGTTTTGTAGCGTGGCCTGAAACTCGTAGTTCTGAAACGCAAAAACCTGATCATACGATTGTTCACGGACGCACAAGAAATGGTGGCTATGTAGCCTTTCCGAAAATATAAAAGGTAATTGATTATCGATCTGATTACAATTTTGAGATTTAAAAAAATAAAAACCGCTTCGGATTTCGAAGCGGTTTTTTAGTGAAAAGCATCTTCTTTTCCATCCAAATATTTTTCACAAGTTGGTATAATTTATAGATAGTAATAAATCTTAATAGCTACATTTGAATTATGGGGATAAAGCCATCACCTTTCACTAAAGTTTTTTTGACCGTTATAGCCCTGCTGGGCTGGTTTGCATTAATATCCCAATTCATAATTAATATGAATAGCCAGATGGCAGGCACACCGGAATTAGTAATAAGATTTTTAAGCTACTTTACCATTCTTACAAATTTGTTGGTAACAATTTCGTGCACTTCAATTCTTTTGAATCCTTCTTCAAAATGGGGACAATTTTTTTCAAGCCAAAAAACAGTGACGGCTATAACTGTTTATATTTTGGTGGTGGGATTGATTTATAATGTGATTTTACGTTTTATCTGGAATCCGCAAGGGCTGCAGAAAATCGTAGATGAATTGCTACACACTGTAATCCCTGTTTTATTTTTATTACTCTGGTTATTTTCGGTGAAGAAAACATCATTAAGATGGAATGCCTTTTTTCCATGGCTAATTTATCCTCTGATCTATTTGGTATATATTTTAATACGTGGCGCTTTTTCCGGTTTCTATCCTTACCCTTTTATGGATGTCGGAAATTTGGGTTTCTCTAAGGTTCTCATAAACTCATTAGGCATAACGATTCTTTTCGTAGTGCTGTTTATTTTATTCATTGTTTTTGGAAATATAAGAGGTCGCAAAACCCGGAAATTATCAAAAACAGTAAACCAATAAATAAAGCGGATTTTAATTTTCAACTATAATTTCTTTTTAAATTTAATGTAAGAAAAAGTTTTTCCTTATCTACATTTTATACTTTTACTTGTCAATTCCACCTATTCTTCAAACCTTTAATTTCAATTAATATGTTTGGCAGCAAAACATGGCACCAGCAATACCTGGATCGGCTCACTTTTAATCAAAAACTGGCAGACCGTGTTGCCAAAATCATTGGCTCGTGGTCTTTTATAATCTGGCAAACTGTATTTGTATTAATCTGGATGTCGCTGAATGTGGTTGGTGTTTTTTATCATTGGGACACCTATCCTTTTATCCTGCTCAACCTGCTCTTTTCTACACAGGCGGCTTATGCCGCGCCCATAATTATGATGGCACAAAACAGGCAAAACGAAAGAGACCGTGTGCAGGCACAAAAAGATTATGAAACCAATACCCAGGCCAAACTGGAGATTGAGGCGCTACAGGAAAAGCTGAATTCTATAGAAATTAATAAATTGGATAAGATCATAAAAATCCTAGAAGAATTGAAAGCATAAAATATCCAATGCTTGTACAGTAAAGCAACAAAAAAATATAATTATTATTTTCTGCCGCCAAAGGCTTCTAATTTCCCCTTTTACCAGTATTTAGAAAAAGACTTAAACCAACATATTTATAGAATTTGGGTATCGGTTTCAGGTAAACTTTTTTTTATTAATAAATTTTCTATCAATTATTAGAAAAAATAATCTAATTTTAAATCTCTTCTATTTCCCAAAGAAGAAGTTCTGATTATTTCCCTGTTATAATCCAATCTTATTACAAGACCTTTTTGGCTGCCTTAATAAAAAAGAAAATCTCCACAATTATTTAGGGATAGAAGTATTGCCGGAAGTAATGACCTCCCTTTAATGTCAATAGAATAGAAAGGAACAGTCAACAATCATAAATCAAAATTAAAATGGCAAAACCCAATTTGGATAAGATAAGCCTTTCAAGGAAGCAGGCTTTTGAGAATTTAAATATTGATCCGCGCAAAAGAGTAATCTTGTGCCTTGATGGAGGTGGTATGCGTGGAATTCTTACTATTCAGCTATTAAAAAAATTTGAAGAAATCGCAGGCATTCCTTGTTATGAATTATTTGATATGGTTGCCGGAACTTCTACAGGTGGAATTATCACAGGATTGATTTCCACAGGACACACAGCGGTTGAAATAGAAAAAATGTATATCAATTTAGTAACAGAAGTTTTTGATAAAAAACGCCTGGGAAACAGGTTTGTAAATCCTCCTGCTTTTACCAAAGAAAAATACAGGACGCTACTAAAAGGTATTGTCAAAGATATTTCTTTGCAGGATGCCTGCCGGTTAAATGACCTGGATTTAATGATTACTGCCCAGGATATATCGGCTTCTGAAGAAACATTTTTTTCATGTTTTAAGCAGGATGACGGAAGTTATTATGGTACTTATAAAGAAGTTTTATTGCGTGCGGTTATGGAAGCAACCATGAGCGCGCCAACCTATTTTTATCCCCTCGAGCGTTTTTTAGATGGAGGAACTACCACTTATAACAATCCTGCTTTGGCTGCTTTTATGGAAGCCGTATCGTATAGCCGGGCCGATAAAATGTCAAGCTTGTCAAATTACCAGATTGCTGATATAACCCTGTACAGTTTTGGTACCGGGATATCCCGGGAGTTTATTAAACCGGCAGAAACAATAAATCCGCATGGCATCGATGTGGTATTCTGGTTGAATTGGCTAATGACCCACATGGGCCAGGATGCCAGCGCCATGCAGGTGAATGCCTTTCGCTCGCCAATGATTGGCCAAACTATTGATTTCAGGCGGTTCCAGATTTCTCTGGATCCTACAGCCATCAACAAGATTCCCAACATAGATTCACTGGATGAGTTTAAATATGGGAGCAAATGGCTTCATGATTTGGACGAAAATGTTTTAGGGAATATAGATATGGCAGATGTGACCAAATTTGACTTAATGAAAATCATTGGCCAGCAGTTGGCAGAATATATTGTTCAAAGTGGTAACAATTTTAAAAAAGATCTTATTGACGATAGATGTAATGATTTATTAGTAACCGCTTCCGGGGACGTTACCCGCATACAAAAACAAATGAGCAGCCCGGAATGGCTGGATGATTTTAAAGCATAAAAAATTAAATCATTTTCATTATGAATTCTATTACTACCATTGATGGAGTAATTGCCCAATTAGATGATATACTTGAGTGGAGCATGGCCAATAAAAGCCGGGTTGGATATTTTGCCATGATGTATCGGCGGATGACTGTCGCAGTGAAAAAAGGCATTTTATCCAACGAATTCCAGGATGGGAAAAGGATGGAAAACCTGGATATAGTTTTTGCCACCCGATATTTTGATGCGTGGGAAGCTTATAAAAATAATCAATCCTGTTCCAAAGCCTGGCATACAACTTTTGATGCATTTCAGAATTCAGAATTAATAGTATTGCAACATCTTTTATTAGGGGTAAACACACATATCAATCTTGACTTGTGCATTGCCGCTGCCCAAGGCTGTCCCGGGAATTCAATTTACGCCCTTCAGCATGATTTTGAAAAAATTAATGACATTATAGAAACCCAATCGCAACTTATACAGGATTCATTATCTAAAATCTGGCCTCCCTTAAAGCTGTTGACTAATATTAGTAATAGCCAGGAAAAAGCTATTCTTAATTTTAGTATTGTTAACGCGCGTAAATGCTCATGGGCTAATGCGATTGTTTTAGCGAATATCAATGATACTTTAAAGACGGCCCATATTTCCCAGATAGATAATATGGTTGTTGGCATTGCAAACCAGATTATTAATCCGGGCATTTGGGTGGAATTTTTGTTGAAGCCCGTTAGAATGATGGAAGATGTTGATACAAATAAAATGATTGAATTGCTCAGAGATTAGTTAACTCTTTTAAAATTTCACTGATCATTTTGTTTGAATCCGAATCAGTTGATTAATACTGAATTTTCGATATCCCATTTTCGAAAAACCTTTTATAAAAATGGTATTATCATGGCAAACAAACGACCGGCTCAGAAACCTGTATCAGTATCAACTTACCTGCTGATATCTGTAGTAAGCTTAGTTGCGGCGCTCCTAATTGGGTATTATTATTTGCATTACCTGAAACAGGTTGGAAATGAAAAAATGGATGACAGAATTTTCTACCTTGTCTTGGTACTTTTTGGAATAGCAGCAAGCGCGCTCATATTTGGTATAATGAATTCTTATGCCAGTCTGAAAGGCATAGAATCAAATGTAACTTATAAATTTACCGGTCCGGTGGTGGGCGTAATACTTACCGTTTTCGGAGGATTTATGCTTCCAAAAGGCTCCACCGATCAGATACTTTCTATTAGAATTTTTGACCAGGATAAGAATCCGGTTTCAAGAGGAAACGTTACGATTACTTTTCCTCATTACCAGCGGTCAGCTTCCATAAATAAAGAAGGCCTTGTAGTTTTTCCTGATATTCCTTCTGATCAATTGCGAAATGACATTATAATAAATGTGGTTAGCGATGGTTATGCAAAAGTGACCCTGGACACATTACTTTCCAATTTTAACCCGATTCAATTAACTCTTAGCCAGGCCAAAGTGATAAGGCTTTCGGGAAAAGTTGAAGACGCGGCAGACCGCCCAATAAGGGATGTGGAAGTGCAGGTGGACGGAACGCCTTATGCTGATAAAACTATTAACGATGGCAGTTTTGATATACCCATTCCCGGTTATCATTTCGGCGACAGGATCACACTCGTTACTTCTCATCCTTCTTACGAGGACAAATCAAAGCAATTTGAAATTCAGTCAGGAGAAATAGACCATATAGAATTTGTACTAAACCCGGTCCCGGTAAATAATTCTAAAAATTCCCAAAAATGAAAACAACTATCTTTCTTTCCGCATTTCTTTCAATTCTTGCCTTCTCTTCTGTTGGCCAGGAAGTAATCATAAAAGGCACACTACGGTGTATGAATAATGGCATCGCCACTTCTACAAGAGGCGCTACCAATATCATAATCATTCCTTCCTTTAATCCTGCGGCGTCTGTAGCTACTACTACCGATCCACAAGGTTTTTTCCAGATTAGTACCGGATGGAAAGCCGCCGATTTGATTGATAAAGAAGTTACCCTTTACATCATTACCAAATGCAGCAGTTGTAAAAAAGTGCAACGTGTTTTTATTTCGGCGGATCTTGATAAGCAAAACAGAGATCCAACGAAAATATATGTAACTGTAAAAAACTGGAAGTTGCTTGAGAATTGTGAAAAAATAGAACTGCCGGATCTCCTTTCTGAGCAATTGTTGGATTCTGCTCATCATTTACCTGCACAGGATATCACCGGCAAAGCTCCGGGAAGCCAGGCAATTGCTTCTGGTGGATTTTTAAATTTATTTCAAAAGCTTTTAACTGCAGCAATAGTTCAGCCTGCTACAGGACTTTTTACCGCGTATGTTCTATACCCCGGCAAAATTAAATATGGACAATTTCTGCAGGCTTCAGCTATGACAAATACAGATAATACAGGTTTCAATTTTTCTCCTTCACGTAATCTTTCTGAGGCAGTTTTTTTTAATGCTGCTGCAATTGCCAAATCAGTCAGCCGTAATAATGTCAGCCTCTTAACCAATTTAAAAAACAATGCGAAATTCTCTGCGTATAAACGAATAACTCCCAAATTATACCTGGCGCTGGGCGGCATTTACACTCAACAAGACGAATTCAGGAGAGTAGGATACATTGGTACATTTCCGGCCGATGATCCATTTACAAAAACCGGCAAACATTCTGAAAAATTAAAAGAATTTGGAGCTTTTTTTGCTGGCGCATATGATATTAACTATAAGCTCAGCGTAGGGGTTACAGCCAAATCTACCTGGCAGCAATTTAATAATCCTTTTACCCTATTCATAAGTCAAGATCAGATTGATGATACTACTAATATTGTTACCAATACCTATATTGATGATACTACTAAACTAAATCATTTTGATGCAGACATTTCTTTTAATTATGCAATAAACAGTTTTTTACAGTTGGGCTTTACTGTCATGAATGTAGCAGGAACAGAACTGTATGGGGATATGTTTATTAAAGATTCTACTAAACCGACATACAAAAACCAGCGATCATTTGGTTTAGGCATTTGTTATAAGCACGAAAGATTTAACGTAGGTGTTGATGCATTATATGCCAATGATGAATTTTATGATGCTTCCGTCGGAGTAAACTATGTGCCGTTTAACAATGCTTTGATCGCAGCAGGTTATGCCTTTAAACAAAAAAGTTATTCTGTTTCCTTTAAATTAAAGAGCTTTAAAATTGGTTATATTAACGATCATAACCTAATGGTAAATGATGTGAGAGTAGGCAAATCAAAAATCTTTAATGGAAAAATTTATTCTGGATTCGTTTTTGATTTTTAATAGCCACGAATTACGATTCAAGGTTTAGTTTTAATTATAGCAAAGTGCTTCCCTTTGAATCTAACAAAAAAATTTGTTCATAAAATCTCAGCAGGGCCGTTTATCTGGTCGCTCTGCCATAGAAGAGAATTTAACAACAGTAAAGCCATACATAAAAGTGATTCATACTTTGAAAGCAGAGTGTTAAATTGAAATCAATTTTAATACTAATTTTTTTAAATTTTAAACTTCTCCTGGTTTTTAAAAGATTCAATTTCCTTTCTTTTTATATTCATAATTCTTCGCTGGTTAAACCTTCTTCCCAAACTTTTATCAAAAGGGTAATAAATCTCTAAAAGATGAAACAATTAATCTTCTTAATCCCAATAATTTTAATTTTTCTATTCATCTCTGGTTGCAGGCCTTCTAGAGTAGCTGTAAGAGAAAGGCCATTTGAACCTCATTATATTCAGCCCGCTGCTCCCGGACCAAATTATATCTGGCATAGCCCGGAATGGGTAAGACATAGAAACACTTACATTTATCGCAGAGGTTTTTGGGTAAAATCACCTTCACGTAGAACATATTATTCCGCAGGCCATTGGCAAAGACGAAGAGCGGGATGGGTGTGGATTTCCGGGCACTGGCGATAATGAATTCTTTTTTTACAACTTCGAATTTCTAACCTTTCTAATTATTTTTTAAAATATAAACCTTTGAAATCATGGAAAAAAAATTTCTTATTGCAATAAGTTTATTTCTTTCAATGCATGCTTTTTCGCAGCGCAATACAAATACCAACCATGAAAATTTTTTTAGAGTAGGAGCCAAGGCCGGTGTTAATATCAATAAAATTTCCGGTCAATCTTATAAAGATGGATTCAACTATAATTATTTGTTAGGCGGATTTATGCAATTTAATTTTTCCCAAACATTTGGGTTTCAGCCTGAAATTAATTTTGTTCAATCCTCGTCTGAATTTTCAAATAGTAGCAGTAATGTATATGACGACCTCTTTAAAGTGGGTAGCCAGCGCAAAGCAAAACTTGATTATTTAAAAGTCCCGTTATTGTTGAATATCAATGTCGGACCAGGTAAAAGAGTGAAGTTGCAATTGGGACCACAATTTGGCAGCTTGCTGAATCAAAGAGTTGATAGTCTTAATAATGCAATGAATATTTTTAAAAAGGGCGATTTTTCTGTATTAGGGGGCCTTTGGATACAGCTTCCATTTGTAAATATTGGAGGAAGATATGAAGTGGGGCTTAACAATATTAATGATATTGACAATTCAGAAAGATGGAGAAGCCAGGCATTTACTATTTTCATAGGAGTTACGTTTTAATAGTTTGTTTTTCACAAACAGTAAAACCCATTTGATAATGGGTTTTTTTGTACATTCATTTACCAAATTTTTTTAAATGAATCAAATAGCGCTTGAGAATTTATTCCTGATCGATATTGAGACAGTTTCTGAAAAAGAACATTTTCATCTTTTAGATGACGAATGGAAACAGTTATGGCTTGAAAAGGTCAGCAGGCATCTTCCTGCCGGAACGACTGCGGACGACTTTTATCCAATGAGAGCAGCTATCCTGGCTGAGTTTGCGAAGGTAGCCTGTATCAGTTTTGGTTATTTTAAAAAAGTAAATAATGAGTGGCAACTACGTATCAAGTCTCTTTGCTCTGAAAACGAACCACAACTTTTAAACGATTTTGTGGATACTCTAAAAAAAATGTATACAAACAATTCAAAATGGATTTTTTGTGGTCATAATATCAAAGAATTTGATATACCTTTTTTATGCAGAAGAATGCTTATTAATAATATTGGAATACCGTCTTTTCTTGATTTTCAAAATATGAAACCATGGGAAACTCCTGTGTTAGATACGCTTCATTTATGGAGGTTTGGTGATTATAAACATTACACATCGTTGAAATTACTGGCGGCTGTTCTTGGCGTTCCGTCACCTAAGGATGATATTGACGGAAGCCAGGTAGGCAATGTATATTGGAAGGAAAAAGATTTGAAGAGGATTTCAATCTATTGTGAAAAAGATGTAGCTACAGCCGGCAACGTAATTTTAAGATTTAAAGGATCGCCTTTATTAAAAGAAGAACAGATTTTATTTGTTGATCGTTAGGAAAATAAAAATTCTCCGGATTTGTTGCTTTGCTGCATTCCATTAAGCTTTAGGCACAAAAAAAGCCATCAATATTGATAGCTTTCTTATAAATTCTATATCGTTATTAAGATAATTTTTCTACCTGCATGTAACTTAACTCTACAGGAGTAGCGCGGCCAAATATTTTTACCTGAACTTTTAATTTTTTCTTTTCATCAGTTACTTCTTCAATGACGCCATTAAAGTCATTAAATGGACCATCAATAATTTTAATGGTTTCCCCAACGATAAATGGCTCACTCATTGTCATCCCGCCAGCATCAGCCATTTCATCTACCTTACCCAACATTTTATTTACTTCTGATTTCCTGAGACTAATAATTTCTCCTTTTGACCCTTTGCCATCAGTTAAAAAATGCATCACATTGGTGGTGTTGCTTAGATGCTGAACCATTTCGCCGGTAAGTTTTCCGTCAATTACTTCAATCATAACATAACCCGGATAAAAGTTGCGTTCTCTCATCACCTTTTTACCATTCACTACTTTATAAACTTTTTCGACAGGAAGAAAAATCTGAAGAATATCCTTATCCCAGCCTTCGCGGATGATATCTTTATCCAGGTATTCCTTTACTTTTCTTTCCTTTCCACTTACTACTCTAAGTACATACCATTTGGTATTTTTTTCAGGAACAGCGGGTTTAGTCTCATTTGAATCAACTTCCTGTGCTTTATCTTGATTTTCTTCTGACATGATTACTTAAATAAGGAATAAATAAATTTTAAAACACCATTAGACACAAAATCCATTAAAGCCACAATAGCGGTAATGATAATAGTTGCTGCCAATACAATCATAGTTGATTGCTGCAATTCTTCCCAGGTAGGCCAGGTCACTTTATGCATCAGTTCTTTATAAGAATCGCGAATGTATAATGCAACTTTATTCATAAAAATTAATTTGAAAATTTGAAAATTTGAAAATTTGAAAACGAATAATTAGCATTAGCTAATCAGCACATTATCGAATTATCACATTTGCTTGCACGGGCACAAGGATTCGAACCCTGATCAAAGGTTTTGGAGACCTCTATTCTACCATTGAACTATGCCCGTATATTTCTTTTATTATTTCTAAAAAAGAAAAAGAACTTTTTGTTGAATCCTGATCTCCCGATTTTTATCGGGATTATCCTGAAATCTTCGGGTTGTTCTACCATTATACTATGCCCGTAAAAACCAAATTAGCTAATTAGCAAATTGCTAATTAGCTAATTTTAGTTTCAAAGATATAATAATCTTATTTTATTATTTCTGTTACCTGTCCTGCTCCCACTGTACGGCCACCTTCACGAATGGCGAACTTCAAACCTTTTTCCATCGCAATTGGCTGGATCAGTTTTACAGAAAGAGAGGTGTTATCACCTGGCATTACCATTTCAGTTCCTTCAGGCAAAGTTACTTCTCCGGTTACGTCTGTAGTACGGAAGTAAAACTGAGGGCGGTATTTGTTGAAGAATGGAGTATGGCGTCCACCTTCTTCTTTGCTTAATACATAAACTTCACCTTTAAATTCTGTATGCGGAGTGATAGTTCCTGGTTTGCAAAGAACCATCCCACGACGGATCTGGCTTTTTTCAATACCACGAAGCAACAAACCTGCATTATCACCAGCTTCACCCTGATCCAATAATTTTTTAAACATTTCAACACCAGTAACTGTAGAGGTTAATGGTTTTTCCATCAAGCCTACAATTTCAATAGGTTCACCCACTTTAATGCGTCCTCTTTCAATTCGACCAGTTGCAACTGTACCTCGACCTGTAATTGAGAATACATCTTCAACAGACATAAGGAATGGCTGATCAACAGGGCGCGGAGGTAATGGAATGTAAGTATCTACTGCTTCCATTAGTTCCGTAATTTTTTCTACCCATTTGTCATCGCCGGCTAAAGCGCCTGTTGCTGAACCCTGAATAATTGGAGTATTATCTCCATCAAATCCGTAAGAAGTTAAGAGTTCACGAATTTCCATTTCCACTAATTC
Organism: uncultured Chitinophagaceae bacterium; assembly: GCA_963741705.1. Lineage (GTDB taxonomy): Bacteria > Bacteroidota > Bacteroidia > Chitinophagales > Chitinophagaceae > Ginsengibacter. Next base: position 73,958 of record CAVUJE010000033.1, read on the forward strand.
AAGCAATTCTGGATCATCCACCAAATCAACTTTGTTCATGAAAACAACAATGCGTGGAACACCTACCTGGCGAGCCAAAAGAATATGTTCTTTTGTTTGTGGCATCGGTCCGTCGGTAGCTGCAACCACTAATATGGCGCCATCCATCTGGGCCGCTCCTGTAATCATGTTCTTTACATAGTCAGCGTGACCCGGACAGTCAACATGCGCATAGTGGCGGTTTGCCGTTGCATATTCAACGTGGGCCGTATTAATCGTGATACCCCTTTCTTTTTCTTCAGGAGCACCATCAATATCTGCATAATTCTTTTTCTCCGCTAAACCTTGTTTGGACAAAATATCGGTAATAGCGGCCGTAAGGGTTGTTTTTCCGTGATCAACGTGGCCGATAGTGCCAATGTTAACGTGGGGTTTATCCCTTTTGAAATTCTCTTTTGCCATTTTGTTTGTTTTTAATTTGTATTTTAAAATTTTACATCAACTATTCATTTATAAACCTGAATAGCTATTATTTTGAGCGGAAGACGAGTCTCGAACTCGCGACCTATAGCTTGGAAGGCTATCGCTCTACCAATTGAGCTACTTCCGCTTGAATTAATTTTTTGTTCAACTTCATTTAAAGAGCTGTTGATGAGAATTCCTGCCTGACTGCGTCAAGCAGGCAGGGAACTCACGACCTTCCCGATTAACATCGGGTGCTCTATCCCTGAGCTACAACTTTCATCAAAAAGAGCTGTTGATGAGAATTGAACTCACGACCTCTTCCTTACCAAGGAAGTGCTCTACCCCTGAGCTACAACAGCTTGAAAGAAGTCAAACCTATTCTATTTCAAAAAACTCTTTTGTGGGCAGAGTAGGGTTCGAACCTACGTACTCGTGAGAGAACAGATTTACAGTCTGTCGCCTTTAACCACTCGGCCATCTGCCCAAATTAATTTCATAAATGTTTCACAACTAAAATCAGAAATTAAAAACTCTCAATTTTAAGAGCCAGTGGAGGGATTCGAACCCCCGACCAGCTGATTACAAATCAGCTGCTCTGGCCAACTGAGCTACACTGGCAATTGCCGATTTACAGTCTTAAAATGAACTTGACTCAAAAAATTCCTCAAGGGTTATTTTTTGGGAAGGCAAAGGTAATGGAAAATGTTTAATGGAAAAATTTTGAAAAGAAAAATTTATTGCTAATTAAACCCCAAAATTACCTTACTTTTTTTTGACTGTAAAATGCCTGAAAATAAAAAGCCTTCGTGGTTAAACGAAGGCCGTAAATTGATTAAGATTTTTCTTATTAAGCTACCATTTTTTCTTTTTTTCTTTTGATTTGATTAATTACTGAATCCAACGCCATATCAAAGCTTTCTTCAAAAGATTTGGAAGAGTGCTTTACAAATAAATCATGTTTGGGAACATGCACTTTTATTTCTGCAACCTTGTCTTTGATTTTGTGAGCCACATTATCCAGCTTTAAAAAAACATCCACTTTCGTTATTCGTTCATGGAACTGAGAAAGTTTAGCGACCTTTTTTTCAATCAATGCTACCAATTTAGAATCTGGCACAAAATGCAGACTTTGAATGTTTACGTTCATAGTAGTCGTATTTTTATTAGTGAGGAATAAAATTATTGAGAAAAAAACAGAGGTATTCAAGATAGCAAAATTTTCGAATTGAAAATAAATTTTTACCAATATGAAGTTACATTTTAGTAATGATTTTTCAAAATGAAAATGTGAATTTTTTGTAGGTGCACTATGATTTGGGATGCGCTTGCTTATACACCTCTTTTAACTTCTCAATAGTATTATGTGTATAAATTTGAGTAGAGGCAAGGCTGCTATGACCTAACAATTCCTTAATTGCATTTATCTGCGCTCCATTGTTAGTAAGATGAGTGGCAAAGGTATGCCGCAGCACATGAGGACTTTTTCTTTGAACAGTTGAAATCTTGCCGAGATTATTTCTTACAATATTATAAACATATTTAGGATTGAGAGGTTTGCCTTTTTGGCTTACCAGGAGTTGATCTGAATTTAGGGACGGGAATTCCTTTTGCTTTTCAAAAATGTAAAGTTCAATTTCGTTAAGTAATTCTTTATTTACCGGAATAATTCGTTCTTTATTACCTTTTCCCAGCACTTTAATATTTCCAGCACTTTTATCTATATCTTTTTCTTTCAAATTAATTAATTCATTGCGGCGAATACCCAATTGGTACAAAATTTCAAAGATCAAAAATTCGGTTTTCCCCTCAAAGGTGTCTGGAAAAAAATCGTGTTTTAAAAGGATGTTAATGTCTTTTTCTGAAACGAATGAAGGAAGCCTTTTATTTATTTTTAAAGTGGAAATAGCAGAAACAGGATTTACTAAAATTTTTTTTTGCCGTAACTGGTATTTAAAAAAAGCCTTTAGGGAAGATATCTTCCGGTTAACGCTTTTGGATGAATATTTTTTTTCTTTAAGGGATGCCAGCCACGTTCTTACGATTGAAGCAGTTATTTCATTTAATTCCGTAATCTTATATTCTACCAAAACAAAATCAAAAAAAACGGTGAGATCATTTTGGTAAGAAATGATGGTATTGGGTGAATACCTTTTTTGAAAAGTAAGATAATTTAAAAATTCCTGGAGAGTATTGGTTTCTATATTAGGCATAAAAAAATCCGGTGAGTGTAAAGTTAATAACTTAAACTCACCGGAAATAATATATAGAGAGTACTTTTTTTACTTAAACTTCAATTTTACCGCTGGCAATCTGTTGCTTATAAACAGCCTTCAAAACCTGGCCACGTCTTTTTACGGATGGTTTGGTATAAGATTGGCGATCGCGAAGTTCTAAAAGAGTGCGGCTCTTCTCAAATTTTTTCTTGTATTTCTTAAGCGCTTTATCAATATTTTCGCAATCTTTTGAATCAATTATCAACATAGAATTTTACGTATTTTTTTTAAAGGAGTGCAAAGATAGATTAATTTTTTAAACTTCCGAATTTAAAAATGAGTAATTTTCTTAAAAAATAAAGGCTTCACAAATGTTTACAGGCATAATAAAATCTTTGGGGAAAATAAGAGAAATTTCCATAGTTGGTTCCAACAAGACTTTTTTTATTGAAAGTGATATATCCGGCCAACTGAAGATTGATGAAAGCGTGGCTCATAATGGCGTTTGCCTCACGATAGAGGAAATTAAAAATAATTTATACCAGGTAACTGCTATTGAAGAAACGCTAAAAAAAACCAACGCTGATAGCTGGAAAGTAAATGATTCGATTAACCTCGAGCAGGCAATGCAATTAAATGACAGACTTGACGGGCATATTGTTCAGGGGCATGTTGACGGAACAGGCGTTTGCATAAATAAAACCGATAAAGAGGGAAGTACTGAGTTTACTTTTAAATATAATTCTTCGTTTGCAACGCTTATAATAGAAAAAGGTTCTATTTGTGTAAATGGTGTTAGCCTTACGGCTTTTAATGTTACTAATGACCATTTTACTGTTGCAATTATTCCCTATACATTCGCTCACACAAATTTCCGGTTTTTAAAAACAGATAATGTTGTAAATCTTGAATTTGATATCCTGGGGAAATATGTAGCAAGAATCGCAACTGTCCGGTCTGCAAAATAAAAATCAGACTTATTTATTGGTTTACTATGGATTCAATTTACTCGTCATCCTGATAATTGGGATAATCATTTCTTCAAGACTAATACCTCCATGCTGAAAAGTATTTTTATAATAATTAGCAAAGTGATTATAATTATTTGGATAGCATAAATAGCCATCCTGCTTCGCAAAAATATAAGAAGAATTTACATTAGGAACTGGCAAACCGGCTTGTCGCGGATCACGAAAAGCAAGAACGTCTTTAGATTCATAATTCAAATTGCGGCCGTGTTTGTATCTAAGATTTGCTGTAGTCTGTTTATCTCCAACTACTTTTTGCGGTGTATTCACTCTTACACTTCCATGGTCAGTAGCTACAATCAGGTTCATTTTTTTATCTGCAATTTTTTTTAATGCCTGGTGCAGGGGAGAATGTTCAAACCACGATGCGGTAAGGCTTCTGTAGCTTACTTCATCAGCAGCCAGCTCTTTTAGTACTTCCATTTCTGTCCGGGCATGGCTTAGCATGTCAACGAAATTGTAAACAATAATATTTATATCGTTGGTTAAGTAATTATGAATATTGTCAACCAGTTTTTGCGCATCCTGGTGATTGGTAATTTTGGTATAAGAATATTTCCAGTCATCTTTCCTCAGTCTCTTTAACTGTGCCTGGAAAAAAAATTCTTCGAATAAATTCTTTCCGCCTTCTTCATCATCATTTTTCCATTCTACCGGGAATTGCTTTTCTATGTCTATTGGCAAAAGCCCTGCAAAAATGGAATTACGGCTGTATTGGGTAGCAGTGGGCAGAATTGAATAAAAAGTATCTTCTTCCTGTATCCTAAAATTTTCTGCAAACAAAGGCTGCACTGCTTTCCATTGATCAAATCTTAAATTATCAATCAATACAAAAAACGTAGGAGTGCCTTTTTCTACATGAGGAAATACTTTAAATTTCATAAGTGAATTACTCATTATCGGCGCTTGGGCAGAAGCATTAGTAACCCAATTAGAATAATTTTTAGAGATGAATTTGTAAAATTCAAGATTAGCTTCGTTTTTCTGTGCCTGGAAAACTTCACGCATTTCAGGACTATCGCTTTTTTTCATTTCAAGTTCCCAATATACGAGCTTCTTATAAATCCCCATCCAGCCATTGTAATCCGGGCTGTCGTTGAACGCCATAAATAATTCCCTGAATTGTTGTTGATAGGCCGAAGTGGTTTTTTCAGCCACTAATCTTTTATTGTCAATAATCTTTTTTAGCGAAAGCCAAACCTGGTTGGGATTAACTGGTTTTATCAGGTAATCGGTTATCTGCGAACCAATGGCTTCATTCATGAGGTTCTCGGTCTCATTTTTGGTGATCAAAACAATAGGAATTTGGGAATTGATCTCTTTCACCTTTTGCAAAGTTTCAAGTCCGGTAATACCCGGCATGCTTTCGTCAAGAAGAACGACATCGACAATATTATCTTTTACATAGTCAATCGCATCATGGCCGTTGCTTAAAGATTTTACATCATATCCCTTATTCTCAAGAAACATGATTTGAGATTTCAAACTTTCCATTTCATCATCTACCCACAAAATTTTTGCTCTGTTCATTTACTTTTTTTTATCCTTCACATTAAAAAAATAATTACCTTATCATTTCACCGATTGATACAAATATAAATTATTCATTTCCCGGAATTTATCTTTGCACCCAACCCAAATGTTTTTAACAATTCCAAAGAATGACTTTTAGAAAAATAATTAACGATCCTGTTTATGGTTTTATAACTATTGATGATAACTTTATTTACCATATAATTTCCCATCCTTATTATCAAAGACTTCGCCGAATTCATCAAATGGCATTCGCTGAATTAGTTTATCCCGGGGCGGTTCATTCCAGGCTTCATCATTCTTTAGGCGCTTACCATCTTTTGCGTAATGCGCTTCAGGAACTTAAAGGAAAAGGCGCACTTATTTCAGGCGAGGAGGAACAAGCTGTTAAAATTGCAGTTTTATTGCATGATATTGGTCATGGCCCTTATTCCCATGCACTGGAAAATATTCTAATTAAAGATGTCAGCCATGAGGATATTTCTTTAATGATTATGCAAAAAATGAACGAAGAATTTGAGGGTAAAATGCAAATGGCAATTGATATTTTTACTAATACGTATTCTAAAAAATTTCTTCACCAATTGGTCAGTGGGCAGTTGGATGTAGACAGAATGGATTACCTGATACGCGATAGTTTTTTTACAGGAGTTACAGAAGGAATAATAGGCTATGACAGGATTATAAAAATGCTAACCGTGCATGACGGCGAACTAATGATAGAAGAAAAAGGCATTTATTCAATTGAAAAATTTTTGGTGTCGCGCAGGTTTATGTATTGGCAGGTGTACCTTCATAAGACAGTTTTGTGTGCGGAAAAAATGCTTGGGAAAATTATAGAAAGAGCGAGAGAAATCAGAGCTTCTGCTGCTTCAGAAGTGTTTAATAAATTTCTCCATAAGAAGTATGAAGCTAAAAATAGAGAAGAGTTTTTAGAAAATTTTTGTTTATTGGATGATTATGATGTGCTTTTTTCTATTAAATCATGGGTTAATCATCCGGACAAAATTTTATCGCTTCTTTCCAAAAGCCTGGTTAATCGTAATTTGTTAAAAGTTAAATATTTTACTCATGCCGTTTCAAAAGAATTGCTTGATCAAAAGACGGGCCTGGCCAAAGAATATCTTCAGATCAATAATAAAGAAGCAGGTTTTTTGGTTTTTACAGGTGAAAATGAAATAAAAACTTACAATCGTAAAATTGACCACATCAAAATTTTATCTAAAGATGGAACAGTAAAAGACATTTCAAAGGTTGATAATGCATTAATCAATCAAAGTTTATCAGGCTCGATAAAAAAATTTTACATTTGTTTTATAAACCTTGATCTAACATAATAGTTTAATTTTAAATTTTATTCTTAAAACAAGCAAGGCCAATGCAGTTTACAGCAAAACAAATAGCCGAATTAATAAATGGAACAATTGAGGGAGATCCGGAAGTGGCTGTTTCATCTTTTGGTAAACTTGAAGAAGCGACAGAGGGGCAACTTGCTTTTTTGGCCAATCCGAAATATGAAGAATTCCTTTATTCAACAAACGCTTCTATTATAATTATTAATTCTTCATTAGAAGTCGAAAAAAAACTTAACGCTACACTTATTCGCGTCCCGGACGCTTATTCTTCCTTCGCAGTTATTTTGACAGCTTATTCAGAAATTGCTAAAGCTAATCTTACAGGTATCCAGGACCCATCTTATATTTCCTCTTCAGCGACGTTAGGCGAAAATATTTATATAGGTGCTTTTTCATATATAGGTGAAAATGTAAAGATTGGAAAGAATGTTAAAATTTATCCTCAGGTATTTTTGGGGGATAAGGTAATTATAGGAGATAACAGTATTATTTATCCGGGGGTTAAAATTCACCATGATTGTGAGATTGGACAAAATGTTTCTATTCATGCAGGTTGTGTAATTGGTGGTGATGGATTTGGCTATGCTCCGCAAAAAGACGGGAGTTTTAAAAAAGTGCCCCAGATAGGGAATGTTGTGATAGAAGATAATGTAGAAATCGGCGCAAATACAACTATTGATCGTTCTACCATTGGATCGACTACCATAAAATCGGGGGCGAAGCTTGATAATTTAATACAGGTAGCCCATAATGTAGAAGTAGGAATGAACACGGTAATTGCAGCCCAGTCAGGTATCAGTGGAAGTACAAAAATTGGCAAAAGTGTTATGATAGGTGGCCAGGCGGGTATCGTAGGCCATATTCAAATTGCAGACGGAACAAAAATTAATGCTCAAAGCGGAGTTGCTAAATCAATTAAAACACCTAACACCGCCGTGACCGGCTCTCCCGCATACGATTATACACAATCACTAAGAAGCCAGATATTAAGCCGAAATCTTCCTGTGCTTGAAAAAAGAATAAAACAACTGGAGGAATTGGTGGAACAATTAAAAAAAGAAAAGATTACTGGTTAATGCAATAGCATAATTAATTTTAATTTTCAATCCCGCTCACAATTTAAAGAATTTCTTTTCATACTTTCGTGCCCATGGAACAATCGTTTAATTCTAAAGAGAACCATTTCCAGCATACCCTAAAAGAATCGGTTACCATATCAGGAGCAGGAATTCATACAGGACAATCTGTCACCATTAATATTAAACCTGCTGAACCCGGGAGCGGTATTAATTTTCAGAGAATTGACCTTCCGGGCCAACCGGTTGTAAAAGCGGATGTGGATAATGTTATTGAAACCAACAGGAGTACCACAATAGAAGCACATGGCGCACGCATTGGAACGATTGAACACCTGATGGCAGCCTTAACGGGAATGCAGATTGATAATGCCCTGATCGAAATAAATGGTGATGAAGTTCCTATTCTTGACGGAAGTTCCCAGGTTTTTATTGATCATCTTTCCAAAGCGGGTATTCAAAAGCAGAACGCTGAAAAAATATATTACAAGATTCAACATAATATTTCCTTTATAGATGAAGGTAAAAAAGTTGAGATGGTGGCCTTACCGTTTAATGGTTATCGTATTAATACTTTAATTGACTTTAACTCTCCGATTTTAGGAACCCAGCATGCTGATCTGAGAGACCTTAAAGATTTTAAAAACGAAGTGGCGCCAAGCAGAACATTTTGTTTCTTTCATGAACTGGAGCAATTGGTTGCTAATGACCTTATTAAAGGAGGAGATATAAACAATGCAATAGTAGTGGTGGATAAGCCGGTAGATGAAGAACAGGTAAAAAGAATTTCAAAAGTTTTTCATAAAGATGATGTAAAAGTAAGCGAAGCGGGAATATTAAATAATCTTACTCTTAGGTTTCCTAACGAGCCGGCCCGTCATAAATTATTAGATGTGGTAGGAGATCTGGCCCTGGTTGGTTATCCATTCAAAGCCCATATTATTGCTAACAGGCCGGGTCATTCTTCTAATATAAAATTTGCAAAAAAAATAAAGGAGCATATTAAGAAGTACAAGTACAGACAGGATATTCCGAAGTATGATCCGAATGTGCCTCCGATTTTGGATATCCAGGACATTGAAAAGACATTGCCTCACCGTTATCCTTTTTTAATGGTCGATAAGATCATAGAGCTTACAGAAACACATGTGGTGGCCATAAAAAATGTTACTTATAATGAGCCTTTCTTCCAGGGCCATTTTCCCGGAAACTCAGTGATGCCAGGTGTCTTACTGGCTGAAGCCCTTGCCCAAACCGGCGGCTTTATTGCCATACCACAGAATTCCAAAGATAAATACGATACCTATTTTCTAAAAATAGACAATTGTAAATTCAAACAAAAAGTAGTTCCCGGAGACACTTTAATTCTTAAAATGGAACTGCTACACCCCATTCGTCGTGGTATTTGTGAAATGAAGGGAACCGTATATGTGGGGGATAAAATTGTAACTGAAGCCATTCTTATTGCCCAAATAGTAAAACGTCCTAATCCGTAATATGATAAGCCCCCTTGCACATATCCATCCAAAAGCACAGTTAGGCAAAAATATTATTGTTGATCCTTTTGCAGTAATTGAAGATGATGTAACCATTGGCGATGGCACGCATGTGATGTCCCATGCTGTTCTAATGAAAAAAGTTACTATTGGGAAAGAATGCCAAATTTTCCCCGGCGCTGTAATTGGCGCTATTCCACAGGACCTTAAATTTGATGGCGAAGATACTGTTGTGGAGGTGGGCGATAATACCACGATAAGAGAATGTGTTACTATCAATCGAGGTACAAAAGATAAATGGAAAACTGTTATTGGAAGCAATTGCTTATTGATGGCCTATTCACACATTGCGCACGATTGCATTTTAGGAGACCATGTAATAATTGCCAATTCCGTTCAGCTTGCCGGCCATGTAGAAATTGGTGACCATGCTATTATTGGTGGAATGGCGGCAGCTATCCAGTTTTCAAAAATTGGAGCGCATACCTATATCGCCGGAGGCACAGAAGTGATTAAAGATGTTCCTCCCTTCATAAAAGCGGGCCGCTCTCCTTTAAGTTATGTGGGGGTAAATTCTGTGGGGTTGCAACGGCGCGGATTTACTTTAGAAAAAATAAACGGTATTTCAGAAATTTACCGGAATATATACCTGCGCGGATTAAATATCAGTCAGGCTACCCAAATAATTGAGAAAGAGCTTCCCGATTCTGATGAAAAAACAGAAATCCTGAAATTTATAAAAGAAAGTAAAAGGGGAATTTTAAAAGTTTCTTCCAAAGAAATTATGGATGAGAATTAGCCTTATCAATCTTGGAAAACGTTACAACAGGGATTGGGTTTTCCGTAATCTTAATTTTGATTTTGAAGCCGGGAAACATTATGCCATCACAGGCCCCAATGGCTCTGGCAAATCTACCCTTTTACAAATCATCTCCGGTTCATCCACTTTTAATGTGGGGACTATTAATTATTTTGAAAACAATAAACCTTTTCAATCAGAAAATATATTTAGTAAAATATCTCTCTCAGCTCCCTATATAGAAATGGTTGAGGAAATGACCCTTGTTGAATTTTTTACTTTTCATCAAAGTATGAAAGGGTGGTTAGAAGGTTTAAAAACCCATCAAATAATTGAATTATCTGCGTTGAAAAATTCAGCTTACAAGCAAATCAGGTATTATAGCAGTGGAATGAAACAGAGAGTAAAACTCGCGCAGGCAATTTTTAGCAATGTGCCGGTTGTATTATTGGATGAACCTCTCACCAATCTTGATGAAGAAGGAGTTTCTTTGTATCATAATCTTATTGAGACATATTGTAAAAACCGTTTGGTTATCGTTAGCAGCAACGACAAAAAAGAATATTCATTTGCAGATGAAATACTTGATATAAGAAGATTTAAATGAGGATTGCGCCGGTAAACAAAGAAATAATAGAATTTTTTATTCTGAAATTGCTAAGGCAAACAAAGCTAACCAAAACAGGAATCTGAAGTATTTGTTGCTTCACTGCTGAAATAGTGGCAAAAACAATTAAATTATTGATAGAATCCTTTGTGGTAAGTCAATCAGTTGTTTTGAATCTTCAATTGAGCATTTACTTTTTTCATAAGATTATTTACATCAAATGGTTTTGCGATAAAATCATCTGCGCCATAATCGCCAATAGTAGAAGCCGCTCCCGGATGAGCAGAAAACATAATGACAGGTATATGGCTTGTAGATTTGTTGGACTTTAATTGCTTGCAAATAGTGCGGCCATCATAGCCTGAAATAAGCACGTCTAATAGTATAAGGTCCGGCTTAAAACTTTCAATTTTAGGAAAAGTGTTTTCGCCTTTGGATGTTACTTCAACATCAAATCCTTTCATAGACAATAAGATTTCCATTACGGATAAGATATCGATATCATCGTCAACCACTAGAATTTTGGACATTTTTAATATTTAACCACTATTACAATAGAGTATTTTGTAAAGCAAATTTTACATCAGGAACAACCCGGGAATTTTCATTTTCCAGCTCAGATTCCAATACCGTAAAATCAATAGAAAGATTTCTTGTCAAATCATTTGCACTATAACGAATGTTTTATATAGTTTCTTATCAGAGGTAGCAAATATTTGCTTCGTTTCTTTTGCTATTGAATCCATTCCTGTTTTACCAGAAGTAAAATTATTGAAAGAAAATTGCTACAAATTCTGTTCCTGTTTTGTCAAAAAGACATAATGAAAATTTCTTATGCGGTTATTTCATTTAATTTCTCTCTGAGATTATCATTGATGGCGGTTAAAAATTCTTCCGTGTATAAATAGTCCTTTCCGTGCGAAACCTTGTTACCACTGATACACAAGGCAAGATCCTTTGTCATTTTTCCACTTTCAACTGTTTCAATACATATCTTTTCAAGCACGTTTGCAAAATCAATTAGTTGTTGATTATTGTCAAGTTTTCCGCGGAAAGCTAATCCTCTTGTCCATGCAAAGATGGAAGCAATGGGGTTTGTTGAGGTAGGATTTCCCTTCTCGTGTTCACGATAATGCCTTGTCACGGTTCCATGAGCCGCCTCTGCTTCAAGTGTTTTTCCATCAGGAGTAATTAAAACTGAAGTCATCAATCCCAATGAACCAAAGCCTTGCGCAAGTGTATCACTTTGCACATCACCATCATAATTTTTACAAGCCCAGATAAAATTGCCATGCCATTTTAAAGCACTTGCTACCATATCATCTATCAGGCGATGCTCGTAAGTAATATTGGCAGCATCAAATTTTTCCTTGAATTCATTTTCAAAAATAGTTTGAAAAATATCTTTAAAACGGCCATCATATTTTTTCAGGATCGTATTTTTTGTAGAAAGATATAAAGGCCATTTTTTATTTAAAGCCATATTAAAACAACTTCTGGCAAAGCCTTCAATACTTTCATCTACATTATACATACACATTGCTACGCCGTCCCCTTTGAAATCATGCACATCAAAAGTTTGCGGTTCGCCATTTTCAGGAGTGAAGGTCATGGTTAATTTCCCTTTTCCTTTGATAACCGTATCGGTTGCACGATATTGGTCGCCATAAGCATGACGGCCAATAATGATAGGCGCAGTCCAGTTGGGTACTAATCTCGGAATATTTTGCATCACAATAGGTTCACGAAAAACTGTTCCGTCCAGGATATTGCGAATCGTTCCGTTAGGGCTTTTCCACATGTGTTTCAATCCAAATTCTTTTACTCTTGTTTCATCAGGTGTAATGGTAGCGCACTTGATACCAACACCATATTCCTTGATTGCATTTGCTGCGTCTATAGTTACCTGGTCATCCGTTTCTTCACGATGCTGAATTCCAAGATCGAAATATTTGATATCTACATCGATATAAGGAAGTATAAGTTGTTCTTTTATAAATTTCCAGATGATTCTTGTCATTTCATCTCCATCAAGTTCTACTACCGGGTTATCTACTTTAATTTTTGTCATGGGTTTATTTTATAAATTTTGAGTGAGGTATGTTTTGCAATATTATCAAAATCTTTGTCATTATGGAGAAGTGGAATTTTATGATCGATACAAATCGCAGCTATCAGGCAATCGTTTGCTTTTCTTACGGTAATTCCTTTTTTTCGTAATAACCTATATAAATCCGCTGCATTAATAGAAATTTTATATGAATCATAATGAAGACAATCGAAGCCTTGAAGATTTTCCTTTACAGTAATATAGTTGTTGTCTTCTTCTATTCCCTGTAATATTTCTTGCATTATCAGAGGAAGAATTATTACAGGCGAAGACCAGCTAATATTTAAAAGAAGATATTTTAAATGCTCAGTTTTCGATGTCGGGTTTTTATTAAAAAAATCAATCCAAACAGAGCTATCAACAATGATTTTAGGCATTCCTTCTCATTTTATCCAAATTCCCAACCCACTTTACTGTACCTTGTAAGGACAACATTTTAAGCCTCATTTGATATTTTACATATTCATTAAGCGCTTCATTAATAATTTCTTTTTTAGTTTTTAATTTGGAATATTTAAGCGCTTTGTTCATTAAATCATCATCTATATCAATATTTGTTCGCATGATTTTGTTTTTATACACAAATATAGTCAAACTCATACACATCAAAAAGAGCTACAAATTCTTAATCACCGCATCAGCAAATTCACTGGTTTTTAATAACGTTCCCCCTTTCATCAGGTTGTAAAAATCAATAGTTACCGTTTTATTCCTGATGGCTTTTCCAACCGCGTTGGTAATCATCTCCGCGGCATCTCTCCAACCTAAGTATTCAAACATCATTACACCACTTAAAATTAAAGAAGATGGATTCATACTGTTGGTGTTGGCAAATCTTGGTGCAGTTCCATGTGTTGCTTCAAATATCGCATGGCCTGTTAAATAGTTAATATTAGCTCCTGGTGCAATGCCGATTCCGCCTACCTGTGCTGCCAATGCATCGCTGATATAATCACCGTTAAGATTTAACGTAGCGATAATCGAATAATCCTGTGGGGCAAGCAATGCCTGTTGTAAAAAGTTATCAGCTATAGCATCTTTGATTATCACTTTTCCTCCAATTGCGGCAATGCGCATGTCTTCGTTAGCTACTGCCTCGCCACGTTCTTTTTTGGTGGCCTCCCATTGGTTCCAGGTATAAACATCATTTTTAAATTCGCGTTCTGCTAACTCGTAACCCCAGTTTTTAAAAGCGCCTTCTGTAAATTTCATAATGTTGCCTTTGTGCACTAAAGTAACAGATGGAAGTTTGTTAGTGATTGCATACTCTATCGCTGCGCGTATCAATCTTTCTGAACCTTCTTTGCTCACTACTTTTATACCGAAGGAAGTAGTTTCAGGAAAACGGATCTTTTTTACGCCTAGGTCATTTTGTAAAAAACTCAATAGTTTTTTTGCTTCAGGGGTGCCGGTCATATATTCGATTCCGGCGTAAATATCTTCTGTATTTTCCCTGAAAATAACCATGTTTACTTTTTCGGGTTGCCACATAGGTGAAGGAACTCCTTCAAAATATTTTATAGGCCTGAGACAAACGTAAAGATCCAGTTCCTGCCTCAGCATCACATTCAGGCTACGGATTCCTCCTCCCACCGGTGTAGTAAGTGGCCCTTTTATTGCCACCAGGTATTCTTTAAGCAAATCCATAGTGGATTTCGGCATCCATTCGCCTGTTTTATTAAAAGCTTCTTCTCCGGCCAATACTTTTAACCAGTTAATCTTCTTTTTCCCGTGATAGGCTTTTTCAACAGCAGCGTCAAAAACACGAACGCTTGCCTGCCAAATATCAGGGCCAATTCCATCACCTTCTATAAAGGGAATTTCAGGATGATCGGTTACTTCCAGTTTCCCATTTTTTCCCATCAAAATTTTATCTGCCATACTTTTTATTTTAATATTTAGTCATTATTTGCAGCAAACCAATAAATAGGTTCAATTTTTATTTTACGGATAAACTACAATTCACCCATTCATTATCAAAATTGACACCATTGTATTTTTTGTAAAAATTAATGGCGGCTTCATTCCAATCCAGCACCTGCCAAACCATTCCGGAGAATTTTTTTTCTTTAGCTTCTTCTATTAACCGGTCAAATAATAATTTGCCAATTCCTTTTCCTCTGAAAGGCTCATTTACAACGATGTCTTCAAGGTAAAGCCGCTGGCCTTTCCATGTGGAATACCTTATATAATATAAGCTAAAACCAACTACCTTTTCACCAACTTCTGCTACAAAAGACCACCACACAGGATTTTTGCCAAATCCGCTTTCAACAAAATGATCAAAACCTACCGTCACTTCCTCTGGCGCTTTTTCGTACACTGCCAGTTCCTTGATTAAATCCATCATTGGTTGGCAATCTTTCTTTTCTGCTCTTCTTATTCTTATTTCCATAGCGACCTAATTAATTATTTGCTGCCTGTTCTAAATCAGCTAAAATATCCTCTATGTCTTCAATACCTACACTCATTCTAATCAGTCCATCTGTAATCCCGTATTTTTCACGATCGTCTTTTGGTACTCCATAATGCGTCATCGAAGCGGGATGAGAAAGTAGCGTATCACAACTTCCAAGGGAAACTGCTCTGACACACATTTGTAATTTATCTATAAATTTTTTGCCTGCTTCCAGTCCGCCTTTCATTTCAAAGCTTAGCATGGGGCCGGGATGCCGCATTTGTTTATTTGCGGTTTCATGATCAGGGTGAGAAGAGAGGCCAAGATAATTTACTTTGCTAATCGCCTTATTTGTTTCGAGAAATCCGGCCACTTTTACGGCGTTTGCGCAATGCTTTTCCATTCTCACTTCCAGTGTTTTCATTCCCTGTGTCAATAAAAAAGCGTCGAAAGAATTGCTGTTCCCTCCAAGTAAACGATGCACCTTTTCCAGCTTTGTATTCATCAATTCAATATCTCTTCCAACAAGTGCGCCGCCAATGGCGGTTCCGTGGCCGTTTAGAAATTTAGTGGTAGAATGAACCACAAAATCAACCCCATATTTAAAAGGTTGTTGCAAATAAGGTGTAGCGAAAGTATTATCCACAGCTACGATCAGGTTATAATTTTTGGCGAGATGAGTGAGCGCCTGTATATCTACACATTGAATAGTGGGATTGGCAGGCGTTTCCAAATAAAGCAATTTTATTTTCGGGTCATTTTTAATGGCTTTTTCCGCCTTGCTGATATCGCGGAGATCAACAATTTCCGAATCAATTTGCAGGCCGGGAAGCACACGGTTCATCAACTCCTGCGTGCCGCCATATAATGAATAATGGGAAAGAATCTTATCGCCAGTCTTTAAATTTCCCAGCATTAAGGTACTGATAGCTGCCATCCCACTCGCGTGTAGCCTCGATTTTAATTTCAAAGGTTTATCGTTTTCTACAATGCCAAAACTTTCCAATGCTGAAATTTTATCCTCAGCTTCTTTCAGGCTCGGATTTCCCCAACGGCTATAAATATAACCGGGTTCTTCGCCGCTAAACCGCCGCATTCCTTGCTCGGCCGTATCAAAAACATAAGTGCTACTTGCATAAATAGGCGTCAGGTGCGCATTGTTTCCTTCCGTTTCATGGCCTGCGTGGATAGCAGTAGAACCGAATCCTTTCAATTGTTTTTTTTCTGAAGACATTTTAAAATTTAATATAGCCGAAATTAAGAATGGTGCAAAAGTAGTTAAAAGAGGAAAACAGGCAGTGATGATTCAGGCAGGTTTAGAATAAGATTACAATTACTTATTCTAAAGAAAAAATAAACACAACTGAAACAATCAGTATAAAAAAATGGATGAAATCCCTATCTTCATTTTTTTTAAAAATTGAATTACGAATTATGAATATGAATATCGCACCTTATATCGACCATACGGTATTAAAGCAAACTACAACCATTGCTGACGTTGAAAAAGCATGTAAAGAAGCTTTGGAATATGGCTTTGCTGCGGTTTGTGTGCCCCCGTTGTATGTAAAAAAAGCAAAAGAATTTTTAGAGGATCCGGAAATAAAAATGTCCACCGTTATTGGATTTCCTTTTGGTTATTGCGCTATTGAAGCCAAAGTCGCAGAAATGGTTTTAGCTATCGTTGATGGTGCTGATGAACTGGATATGGTGGTAAATGTTTCAGCCATAAAAAACGGAGACTGGACTTTTATTGCCAATGAAATCAATACCGTAATGCCCATTGTCAGGAATAAAAATAAAGTGATAAAGGTAATTATCGAAAGTGGTATCCTTTCTGAAGATGAGATCATAAAATGTTGCGATATTTATGGAGCAGCAGGTGTTGATTATGTAAAAACCTCAACTGGTTTTGCAGAAAAAGGCGCTTCCATTCATGATGTACAATTGATAAGAGCTCACCTGGCAGATTCAATCAAAATCAAAGCCAGTGGGGGGATCAGATCTTACTCTTTTGCTAAAGAGCTTATCAATGCCGGAGCTAACCGGCTTGGTTGCAGTGCAAGTGTTCAAATAGTAAAAGAGGGTATGGGAATAAGCTAATGAACAGTAGCGTGATAATTTTATTGCAACTAAAAGGCATTCCACATCGTTATTCTAACAAAAGTTTCTGTTTCGTTTTTTCGAAAAAGAAACGGATGATATTAGATTTGCACATTGGCATATTTTAGCGATATGAAACATTTATTTATTTTATTTTTCATCGGCATAAGCAATTCCTCTTTTGCTCAATCGAATGATTCGCTTCCTCAAAATAAGGTTGTTGTCTTTAAAGATTACAGGCTTAATATTTTGGCGAGAAAAGAAGCGGAACTGAATGCCATCAATTACAAAAGACAACCACATACCGTGATGGGCTATCGGCTGATGGTCTTGAATACCAATGATAAAGATTATGCTTTTAAAATACGCGCGGAGCTTTTAAAAAAATTCCCGGAACAAAAGCCATATATGTGGTATTCAAGCCCGTATATACGCATCAAATTTGGAGATTTTAAAACAAAAGAAGAAGCTGAAATTTACAGAAAACAAATTAGCGATATGCTTGGCGGCGCCACTATATATTACCTGGAAGAGCCTGTAGAAATTGACCCGAATGACAGATAAATTTTCAGTGAACGAACAAATACAGTGGAATCTTATCTTAGGATAAAAGAAATTGGGAAAGAGTTTGTGATTGAATTAAAAGAGTTTCACAGCGAAACTCTTTTTACATTTGCCCGATATCAACTCTTCCCGAATGTTGAAAGAAAAAATACAGAACCTGGCGAAAACATACTTTGATGAATTTGTTCAAATTCGTCGCCATCTTCATGCGCATCCTGAACTGAGCTATAAAGAATTTGAAACTTCAAAATTTGTTCAGCAGAAATTAAAAGAGATCGGAATTGAATTTAAGGTCTTAGCTACAACGGGCATAGTTGCCATCATAAAAGGAAAAAACCCGGAGAAAAAAGTAATTGCATTGCGCGCCGATATGGATGCTCTGCCGATAACAGAAAAAAATGAGGTAGAATATCATTCAAAGAATGAAGGTGTGATGCATGCCTGCGGTCATGATGTTCATACGACTTGCCTACTCGGAGCCGCAAAGATTTTAAATGAATTGAAAGAAAATTGGGAAGGAACTATCAAATTAATTTTTCAACCTGGTGAAGAAAAAAATCCGGGTGGCGCCAGCCTTATGATTAAAGAAGGGGTTTTGGAAAACCCCAAGCCTGGTTCTATCCTGGCTTTGCATGTTCATCCGGGGCTCGAAGTGGGCAAATTAAGTTTTAGGGGTGGAATGGTAATGGCCAGCGCTGATGAAATTTATATTACCATAAAAGGAAAAGGCGGCCATGCTGCAGCCCCGCATCTTACTTCGGATACGATTCTTGCCGCTTCACAATTGGTAGTAAATCTTCAGGAGGTGGTAAGCCGTTTCAACAATCCTTTTAATCCTTCGGTTCTTTCCATCACTTCATTCCAGGGAGGAAATACTACAAATGTAATTCCATCAGAAGTGAAGCTAATGGGCACTTTCAGGGCTATGAACGAAGAATGGAGATTTAAAGCCCACGACCTGGTTAAAAATATTTGTAAAGCAACGGGCCAGATTTCAGGCGTGGAAATTGAGGTTAGGATTGATGTAGGATATCCATTCGTAATTAATAATATGGAGCTAACGGAAAGGGCTAAACGAAAAGCTGAAGAATTTAAGGGGGAAGAAAATGTAGAAGAAACGGAGATGAGGATGGGCGCTGAAGATTTTGCTTTTTATTCTCACTTGATACCTGCGTGTTTTTTCAGGCTGGGCGTAGCTAATTCAAAAAAAGGAATCACGTCAGGAGTGCATACTCCCACCTTTAATATAGATGAAAGCGCTATCGAAACCGGGATGGGTATTATGGCATGGCTTGCCGTGAGCCTGTAATGAATTTATAACATTAGCTATCTTTACTTATAATAAAAGAGATCGGCGGCAAAAATAGCCGAAGTTTTAATAATCAGTTATGGCGAAAATTATCCGAAAACAAGAAGCACTTGATTATCATTCAAAAGGTAGGCCGGGAAAGATCGAGGTAATTCCGACAAAAGCTACGAAAACTCAGAGAGATCTGTCACTGGCATATTCGCCCGGCGTAGCTGTTCCCTGTTTGGAAATAGAAGAAAGCCCTGAAAAGGCCTACCAATATACGGCTAAAGGAAATCTTGTTGCGGTGATCAGCAATGGCACAGCAGTTTTGGGATTGGGAAATATCGGCGCGCTTGCCGGAAAGCCTGTTATGGAAGGGAAAGGCGTTTTGTTTAAAATTTTTGCAGACATAGATGTTTTTGATATAGAAATAAATGAAACTGATCCGGAAAAATTTGTTGAGATAGTAGCCGCCCTGGAGCCTACCTTCGGAGGCATTAATCTTGAAGATATCAAAGCGCCCGAATGTTTTTATATAGAGCAAAAATTAAAAGAGCGTTTAAACATACCCGTTATGCATGATGATCAGCATGGAACGGCAATTATAAGCGCGGCTGCATTGCTGAATGCATTGGAGATCCAAAAAAAGAAGATCAACAAAGTAAAATTTGTAGTGAATGGCGCTGGCGCGGCGGCTATGGCCTGCGTGGAATTGTATGTAGCGCTGGGCGCTAAGCCGGATAATTTTGTAATGTTTGACAGGACAGGTGTTATTCATTCTTCGCGGGATGATTTGAGTGAAATGAAGAAAAAGTTTGCCCATTCGAAAGTTCCCGATCTGACGCTGGAGAAAGCGATGAAAGATGCAGACGTTTTTATTGGCTTAAGTGTTGGAGACGTTATTTCGTCTGAAATGATAAAAAGCATGGCCAAAAATCCTATCGTTTTTGCTATGGCCAATCCTGATCCGGAAATTACTTATGAAAAGGCGACTGCTGCACGAAAAGATGTAATCATGGCTACCGGAAGAAGTGATTATCCAAACCAGGTAAATAATGTTTTGGGATTCCCTTATATCTTCCGGGGTGCGCTTGACGTAAGAGCTACTCACATTAATGAAGCGATGAAGTTGGCTGCCGTGAAAGCTTTGGCAGAACTGGCCCGACTGCCAGTGCCGGATTTGGTTAATATGGCGTATAACGAAAAAAATATTCTTTTTGGGCCTAATTATATTATTCCCAAACCGCTTGACAACCGACTGCTCCAGTCTGTAGCACCGGCTGTGGCAAAAGCCGCTATAGAAAGCGGCGTTGCAAAACAACCTATTACTGATTGGGAATTGTATTCACAAAGGCTGAATGAAAGATTGGGAATTGACAATCATTTACTGAGAATGATTGGCGCTAAGGCAAGAAAAAATCCTAAAAAAGTAGTATTTGCGGATGCGGAAAATCAAAAAGTATTAAAAACAGCGCAACTGGTGCTTGATGAAGGAATTGCCTTCCCTATACTTATTGGCGATAAAGAAAAGATAGAATCCATTGCAGGGGAAGCCGGAATTGATATTTCTGAAATGCAAATTATTGACCCGAAAAATCACAGTACCCATGATAAACGCATGGAATATGGGGATTTGTTTTTTGCCAAACGCCAGCGAAAAGGATTTAATGCGTACGAAGCCAAAAAAATAATGAAGGACAGGAATTATTTTGGATGCATGATGGTTGAAACCGGTGAAGCGGATGCGATGATTTCAGGGCTCTCTAAAAATTATCCTGATACGATACGCCCCGCATTGCAAATTATAGGAATGGAAGAAGGCGCAAAAAGTGTAGCAGGGATGTATATTATGATGACCAAAAAAGGCCCTTTATTTTTGGCGGATACTACTGTTAATTTTAACCCGACTGCTGAAGAATTGGCCAATATTGCCATTATGGTTGCGAAGGAAGTGAGGAATTTTGGAATAGTGCCTAATGTCGCTATGCTCAGTTATTCTAATTTTGGAAGCAGCATTTCGCCGGAAGCTAAATTAGTATCCCGTGCCAGGGAACTTGTAAAACATATTGAACCTGATTTGGTAATTGATGGTGAAATGCAGGCTAACGTTGCGTTTAATAAGGAACTTTTGAAAGAAAATTATCCTTTTAGCGAATTGGTTGGTAAGGATGTAAATGTGTTGATCTTTCCTAACCTGGCTTCCGGGAATGTCACTTATAATATTTTGCAGGAGGTGGTCGGTTATGAAACCATCGGCCCTGTTTTATTAGGACTCAACAAGCCGGTTCATATTCTTCAGTTAGGAAGCCATGTGCGCAGCATTTATAATATGGTGCTTATTGCGGTGGCGGATGCGCAGATGAAATGTACCAAAATGAACTTAGAAAAGCAATCATCGAAAAAGAAAACGAAAGAAAACCAAAAAACCTGAAGCCGGATCAAAATAAACTGAAGTAAATAATGAAAATATTTTCTGACATTGGAGTTTATCTTTTAATGTTGAAAGGCATGTTCACCAGGCCTGAAAATTTTAAAATGTATTGGAAAGAGCTGATGCACCAATCAGTAGAAATTGGTATGGGGTCATTGTGGATTGTATCAGTCATATCTGTTTTTATGGGTGCGGTAAGCGCTGTTCAGACAGCTTATCAACTTGTCAGCCCTGTAATTAAAAAAGAAACAATAGCCCAGGTAGTAAGAGATACGGTTATCCTGGAATTTGCACCTACATTGGTTTGTATTGTATTAGCAGGCGTAGTGGGAAGCAAAATAGCGGGCGAGTTAGGAAATATGAGAGTAAGTGAACAAATAGATGCGTTAGAAATAATGGGCATCAATACAAAATCTTACCTGATTGGGCCTAAAATTTTGGGAGCGCTTATTACTATTCCACTTTTGGTAATTCTCGCGATGGTATTGGGAATTTATGGTGGCAGATTGGCCAGCACGTTGGGTGGTATCTTGTCAGGCGATACTTATGATCGTGGCCTGGTCCAGGATTTTGTTTCAAAAAATGTTTGGTTTGCCCTTGTAAAGGCTTATACTTTCGCATTTATTATTAGTAGTATTTCTTCATTTTATGGCTATAACGTTAAAGGTGGTTCATTGGAAATTGGAAGAGCGAGCACTGCTGCTGTTATTACAAGTTGCATACTTATTTTATTTGCAGATTATATTCTCGCTTTTTTTATATTGTAAATGTGAAAATGAAAATAAAAAATCAAACTATTTGTTCATCCACTGCCTTCGCAATTTTATTTTAACCGGCCTATTATGATAGAATTAAAAAATGTTTACAAATCTTTTGACGGAAAAGAAATCCTGAAGGATATAAGCGCTGTGATGCAAACGGGCATGACCAATCTAATAATTGGAACCAGCGGAAGTGGCAAAACCGTTTTACAAAAATGCATGGTTGGTTTGTTTGAAGTAGATAAGGGAGACATCCTTTTTGATGATAAAAATCTTACAAACATGCACCAGGACGATCGTAAGGAATTGCGGCAGCAGATTGGAATGCTCTTCCAGGGATCGGCTTTGTTTGACAGTATGACTGTTGAGCAGAATATCAAATTCCCCCTGGATATGTTCACTAAATGGAATCATCAGAAAAAAATTGACCGTGTAAATGATGTTCTTGAAAGAGTAGAATTAACAGGTACCAATAAAAAATTTCCGGCAGAAATAAGTGGAGGTATGAAAAAGAGAGTGGGCATCGCAAGAGCTATTGTGTTGAAGCCAAAATATCTGTTTTGTGATGAGCCCAATTCAGGCCTTGATCCGCAGACTTCAATGGTGATTGATAAACTGATTCATGAAATCACTAAAGAATATAATATTACCACAATAATCAATACCCACGACATGAACAGCGTGATGGAAATTGGGGAGAATATTCTCTATTTATATCAAGGAATTAAAGAATGGGAGGGCTCTAATAAGGATATTATTTTCAACAAAAATCAAAAGCTTAATGAATTTATTTTTGCTTCTGAATTCCTCAGAGATGCAAAAGATATGCGCATGTTAGAGGAAAAAGGGATTGTAGATAATGACCGGAATATGGATGAAATTATGCGTGATGGCGGTGCAAATTTATTAATGGGAGATGATAATAAAACCGAATAAGAAATCACATTATTTAATGAAATAAAAAAAGCCACCTTCGAAAAGATGGCCATAAATAACCCCAGAGAAAAATCCTAACTGCAACCCATACTATTGCCGCAGTTTAAACATTTATAACAGGTGCCGCTTCTGATAGTGATATGTCCGCAGGTATTGCAGGCGGGAGCATCACTTTGCATATTTTTGGAAGCTGCGTTAACAGCATCTAAATCTGAATTTATTTTTTTTACATGTTCTGTTCTGTGTTGTTTTTGAACTTTTGGAGCCGAAGATCCGGTGACTCTTATTTCGCTTAATTCAGGAATACGTTCTCCAATGGTGGGAGAATTTTCATCCCATGGCTGGTTACCGAGGTTTTCAACTTCTGGTTTGTCCAGGACATGAACCAAATCATTTCGTCCTAAATATTCGTACGCCAAAGAGCGGAACATGAAATCGATGATAGACGTAGTCGTTTTTATGTTAGGATGCTCTACCATTCCTGAAGGTTCAAAACGAGTAAACACAAATTTCTCAACAAATTCTTCCAAAGGCACTCCATATTGAAGGCCGATAGAAATTGCTATAGCAAAACAGTTTAGCATGCTTCGCATTGTAGCGCCTTCTTTTGCCATGTCAATAAATATTTCTCCCAAAGTGCCGTCGGTGTATTCGCCGGTTCTGAGAAATAATGCCTGTCCGTTGATCTTGGCTTTTTGGGTAAATCCTCTGCGTTTTGCCGGTAAAGACCTTCTTTCCACTATCATTGCCAACTGACGTTTTAAGGAAGTGTCAGCGCTGCTTTGCACTCTTTTGTTCACTTCTTCCAGCAAGTCATCGATGGTGAGCTGGCCCATATTTACCAATGCAGTTTCATGTTGTTGTTCGACGCTTTCATCCCCGGTTTCTTCGCTCTTCTTTTTCTTATCGCTCTTGTTGCTGAGTGGCTGTGATAATTTGGAACCATCACGGTAAAGCGCACACGCTTTTAATCCCAGTTTCCAGCTTAAAAGATAGGCCTCTTTAATTTCATCAATGGTGGCTTCGTTTGGCAGATTGATGGTTTTAGAGATAGCGCCACTTAAGAAAGGCTGAGCAGCCGCCATCATTTTGATATGGCCGCTGTAATGAATATATCTTTCTCCAATGTTTCCACATTTGTTTGCACAATCAAAAACCGGAAGATGTTCATCTTTTAAATAAGGAGCGCCTTCAACCGTCATAGTACCGCATATATACACATTGGCTTCCTCAATTTGCTCATCCGTAAATCCTAATGCATTCAATAAACTCCATTCAAAATTGTTATAATCTTCTGCTTTGAAGCCCAGGCGTTGAAGGCATTCTTCGCCAAGATTGAAAACATTGAAAACAAAACCAATTTCAAAAGCAGCGCCCAAAGAAGATTCTATCTTTTGAAGATCAGCTGCGGTAAATCCTTTATTGGTGAGTGATTCAAAATTGATGTGAGGCGCATTTTTTAATGTCGCATGGCCTTTTGCATAATTTACAATCTCTTCAATTTCTGTTTCTGAATATTTTAAATTGCGTAACGCCTGCGGCACACTTTGATTAATAATTTTAAAATAACCCCCGCCACTTAACTTTTTAAATTTCACTAATGCAAAATCAGGTTCTACGCCCGTCGTATCACAATCCATTACCAAACCGATAGTTCCTGTCGGGGCAATTACAGTTGTCTGTGCGTTGCGATAACCAAATTTTTCACCCAGCTTTAGTGCGTCGTCCCAGGCTTTGGTAGCCGCTTTTAATAAATAATCGGGGCAATCTTTTGCATTAATTCCCTGTGGTTTTATTTCGATTCCTTCATAAGCTTCCATTGCATCATACGCGGCTGCGCGATGGTTGTGCATCACGCGAAGCATGTGTTTTTTATTTTCTTCATACTTGTTGAAAGTGCCTAATTGTTCGGCAAGCTCCGCAGAGGTTTTGTAAGAAATACCTGTCATGATTGCCGTAATAGCACCGGCAATTCCACGGGCTTTGTCGCTGTCATAAGGAATACCGCTAACCATTAGCATGCTTCCCAGGTTTGCGAATCCCAACCCCAGCGTTCTGTAATCATAACTTAATTGAGCTACTTCTTTGCTTGGAAATTGCGCCATTAAAACAGAAATTTCCAAAACCGTTGTCCATAAACGAACAGTATATTCAAAACCGGAAACATCAAAAATATTATTATCCTCATTAAAGAATTTGCGAAGATTTACTGAAGCCAGGTTGCAGGCAGTGTTATCAAGGAACATATATTCACTGCAAGGATTGCTCGCTCTTATTCTTCCGCCTTCAGGGCAGGTGTGCCATTCGTTGATAGTTGTATCATATTGCGTTCCGGGATCTGCACATCGCCAGGCAGCGTAATTGATTTCGTCCCACAACTTTTTGGCTTTAATGGTTTTCATCGTGTGTCCATCACTTCTTGCTTTCAATTGCCAATCGCCATCTTTTTCAAGCGCATGGAAAAAATCGTTGGAGATGCGAACAGAATTATTACTATTTTGTCCGCTTACTGTTTTATAGGCTTCCCCTTCATAATCACTTGGGTAGCCTGCTGCTATCAAAGCAGCCACTTTGTTTTCTTCTTCTAATTTCCAGTTTACAAATTTTTCAATTTCCGGATGATCTATATCCAGGCAAACCATTTTTGCTGCTCGCCTTGTTGTTCCCCCGCTTTTGATAGCGCCTGCAGCCCGGTCGCCGATTTTTAAAAAGCTCATCAGGCCGCTGGAAGTGCCACCGCCACTGAGTTTTTCACCTTCTCCCCGAATGCTGCTGAAGTTAGTTCCTACGCCACTTCCATATTTAAAAATTCTTGCTTCGCGAACCCACAAATCCATGATGCCACCATCATTTACCAAATCATCATCTACGCTTAATATAAAACAAGCATGCGGTTGAGGCCGTTCATAAGCGGAAGTTGATTTTTTTAAAATACCATCCTTCCCATCTACATAATAATGCCCTTGTGGTTTCCCGGTGATTCCATATACTTCATGCAAACCTGTATTAAACCATTGCGGAGAATTTGGAACACAAGCTTGATTTAAAATCGCGTAAATCAATTCATCGTAAAAGACCTGGGCATCTTCCTTCGTCGAAAAGTAATTATTTCTTTCGCCCCAAACGCGCCAGCAATGAGCCATACGATGGGCCACCTGCTTTATAGAAGTTTCTCTCCCGATGCCTCCATCCGGCTGGGGAACGCCTGCTTTTCTGAAATACTTTTGTGCTAAAATGTCCGTCGCAATCTGGCTCCATTGCTTAGGTACTTCCACATTATCCATTTGGAAGACAATCTCTCCGCTTGGATTCTTAATTACCGAAGTGCGGTAATCGTATTCAAACATTTCAAAAGGGGAAATCCCTTCTTTTGTAAAATGCCGGGAAAAACGAAGCCCGGCCTGAGTTTGTTTTTTTCTAGCCATGGTTAAAAAGTATTTTTGTTTAAAATTATTTTTTGAATAGCGGGACAACGAAAATATTTTTTCTAATCCACAAATCATGCCTTTAAATATCAACAGGCTGTGGATAAGAATCGGGGATAAATTTATAAACCTGACGGGCATTGGATTACCTGATTTTTGTTCAAGTGTGAATTAAAATTTATAGTGATTTTTACGTTTTTTGGCATTACGTTTTTTTATATATATAATATTCGGATAATTATGAAAGTGGTAATTCAGAGGGTATTTCAATGCTCTGTAACTATTGATGGAAAAGAAAAATCTGCCATAAATGTTGGTTTACTGGTTTTGATGGGCATAGAAGATTCTGACGATGATGAAGATATAAAATGGCTGAGCAATAAGATTGTAAATCTCAGGATTTTTGATGATGAAAATAAAGTACCAAATCTATCGGTAAAAGAAATTGGAGGCGATATTTTATTGGTCAGTCAATTTACATTGCAGGCCTCCACCAAAAAGGGAAACAGGCCTTCGTATTTAAGAGCAAGTAAACCGGATTTTGCTATCCCTGTTTATGAAAGAATGATTAAGCAACTTGAAAATGATTTAGAAAGAGAAATAAAAACCGGCACTTTCGGTGCCGATATGAAAGTAGCATTAGTGAATGATGGCCCGGTTACAATTGTGATTGATTCGAAGAACAGGGAATAATTTATTACACGAATTTTAACTAATTACACGAATTAAAAAACTACTTACCACTTAGATCTCTACTAATAAAATTTGGTAAAATCATTGAACAGGCCTGGACAAAAAAATTCGTGTAATTCGATCTAATTCGTGAAACAATATTATGACAATTCCAGAAGCACAAAAGAAAGTTGATAAATGGATCACCACTACTGGTGTCCGTTATTTCAGCGAGCTTACCAATCTCGGGATTTTGATGGAAGAAGTAGGCGAACTTTCGCGCCTGATGGTGAGAAAATTTGGCGAGCAATCTTTTAAAGAAAATGAAAAAGACTTAAATATTTCAGATGAACTGGCAGATGTGCTTTGGGTTGTAATCTGCATTGCCAATCAAACGGGAGTAAATCTTACTGAAGCACTGCAAAAAAATTTCGAAAAGAAAAATTTGCGCGATGCAAAAAGACATTTGAATAATCCTAAATTGAAGAGTTGATTGTTCAGCCTTCTTTATAATCATTTTGTAATTTCAGATTTTCACTTTTGCTAAACAAATTCTTTCTTAAATTTTGACAAAACAATTTGCCGTGTTTCAAAAAGTTTTCCAGGTTATTTTAATTTTTTTGTTATCCAGTTCTCAAATATCTGCACAATACAATGTGCCTCTTTACACTTCATATACTACTGAAGCTGCAAGAGCAAAAATGAAGCATGGCCTTATAAACTATGCTATTTCAAAAAACTTTTCTTTACCATTAAGCGATTCAACAGAAGAAAATTGGAAGGAAGCTTTTGCGGCAATGGAGGTTTTGCAATACAATACGCCTTTCACCGAAAACAAAGTGGCGTCAGCATTTGACAGCATTGAAATCAGAAGCCTTTCATTTCAACGCGCCTTAATGGAAGTGGCTTACAGCAATTATCCGGGAAAATTTTTGAAACAGTCGAAAGCTTTATTGCAAAAAACAAACGACCCAAAAATATTTGCCATGTGCGCAGAATATTTGGTACAGGAAAATGAAAAAAGAAATGAAAAGGATAGCATTTCAAAAATTTTAATCCAAAAATTTAGCGACACCGCTAATGAAAATCCTATTCTCTTCATGCTGCAAACACGCTTGTCGCCGGACAAAGTCCAGTCTATTTCCATGCAAAAAGTTTTATCCGAAATGTTCAGTAAAAATTTTCTTGCTAACCAGGTGGTAATGTACAGCATTCAAAGAAAAAACCGTGACTACCCGGGGATGGTGATATTGAGAAAAGCAGACGGAAGTTTTGTGACAGATTCATCAGGGAAAATTTTTACAGTTCCACAATTAGCCCGAAGCATCAGTAATTTACCCGGCTATTTAACCAATGGAAATACGCCGCAGGGAATTTTCAGAATGTATGGATTTAAAGTTTCAATGGGAAATTTTATTGGCCCGACTGCCAATGTTCAAATGGGCATGCCGGTTGAGTTGAGCCTGCAAAAGTATTTTGATAATAATTTCATTTTCGATACAACGTGGTCAATTGATTATTATCAAAAATTAATTCCAAAAAACTTACAAAGCTTTTTGCCGCTTTATCAATCTTATTACGCAGGCCTTGCCGGAAGAACTGAAATTATTGCGCATGGAACCACGATTGATCCCAGCTATTATAAAGGAAAACCTTATTATCCTTTAACGCCTACCGAAGGTTGTTTGTGTACAAAAGAAATATGGAATGGAAAACGAATTGAAAGTGACCAGGTAAAACTGGTAAATGGTTTGCTGAAAGCTGGTGGCGCAAACGGATATTGTGTTGTCATAGAAATTGATGATAAAAATGCGCCGGTTAACTTTACATGATGTGCTGCCTTATCTTCCCAAATGAACGGATAATTAATTTTAAATTTGTGAGAAGGATGAATTTGTATTATAATTCACAATTCACATTCACAATTCACAATTCACAATTCACAATTCACCATTGACTACTTCAACTCCATTAGCGGAAAGGCTCAGGCCTGAAACATTAGACCAATTGATTGGCCAGCAACACCTGACTGGCAAAGGAGTGTTTTACGCACCGCTTTGGAAAATAACAAGATTCCCTCAATGATCCTTTGGGGCCCGCCGGGCGTTGGAAAAACAACGATAGCAAATATTATTGCCCACACATTAAATGTTCCTTTTTATACATTAAGCGCTATTTCATCAGGCGTAAAAGAAGTGCGCGAAGTGATTGAAAAAGCCCGTCATGAAGAAAATGCCATTCTTTTTATAGATGAAATTCACCGGTTCAACAAAGGCCAGCAGGATGCGTTGCTTGGCGCCGTTGAAAAAGGAACGATAACTTTGATTGGCGCCACAACTGAAAATCCATCATTTGAAGTAAACTCCGCTTTGTTAAGCCGTTGCCAGGTTTATATTTTAAAATCTTTGAAAAAAGAAGACCTCGAAAACTTGGTGGAGCATGCAATAAAAACAGATGCAATTCTTTCTCAAAAAAATATTCAGATAAAAGAAACTGAAGCGCTTAATAATTTGTCAGGAGGTGATGCAAGAAGATTGTTGAATCTTCTTGAACTAACGGTAGATCAGCTTTCTTCAAAAAAAGGTAAAGAAATTTGGATCACTGATGATGAAGTAATTCGCGCTGCGCAGCAAAAAGTGGCTTTGTATGATAAAAAAGGAGAACAGCATTATGATATTATTTCTGCTTTTATAAAATCGATTCGTGGCAGCGATCCGAACGCCGCCGTTTATTGGCTGGCGCGAATGATTGAAGGCGGCGAAGATGTAAAATTTATTGCCAGAAGATTGGTGATCCTTGCCAGCGAAGATATTGGTAATGCGAATCCAACGGCCCTGGTTTTGGCAACCAATACTTTCCAGGCGGTGAATATGATTGGCTATCCCGAATCAAAAATAATTTTATCACAATGCACTACTTACCTCGCTTCTTCACCAAAAAGCAATGCGGCGGTTGCAGCCATAGGCAAAGCAGAATCATTGGTGAAACAGTTCGGCGACCTGCAGGTGCCGTTGGCAATAAGAAATGCGCCTACCAAATTGATGAAGAATCTGGATTATGGGAAAAATTATCAATATGCGCACAATTATGAAAACAATTTTGCAGCAATGGAATTTTTGCCTGATGAAATTAAAAATACAGTCATATATAATCCCGGTAAGAATGCAAGGGAAGAGGAACTGAGAAAATTCCTGAAGACAAGATGGAAAGACAAATATGGATATTATTGACATTGAATTGGCGAGTAATTCAGAAGTTTATTATAGTTAGAGATTATAGAACAAACGGAATTTTGCATACAGTAAACCAACAAATAACCGGACTTTTTATTTAGAAATTACAACCAGCTATTTTATTATTCACCATTCACCATTCACCCATTTCACAACTCCCCATGATCACCTGGCAATGTAAATATTTTACTGACCTGAACAATTTCGAGCTTTATAAAATCCTCCAATTACGAAACGAAGTTTTTGTGGTAGAACAAAATTGTGTTTACCAGGATTGTGATGATAAAGACTTAAAAGCGTATCATTATATGGGTTGGGAAAACGATAAACCTGGTTGCATATACCCGTTTGCTTAACCAGGGAATTTCTTATCCGGATGCCGCTTCCATCGGTCGTGTCCTTACGGCTAAATCTATCAGAAGGCAAAATTCAGGAAAACAATTAATGAATAATTCAATAAGTGAAATTTACCGTTTGTTTGGAAAAATCCCCATTCGCGTAAGCGCCCAACTTTACCTGAAAAGTTTTTATCAATCTTTCTCTTTTGTCCAAAAGAGTGAGGTTTATTTAGAAGACGGTATTGAACATATTTCAATGATGCGGGAAATTTAACAAAGCAATAAAGCATATAATTTGTCGTTTGGATAATATGCCCGGCTGATTAACAGCCTACAAATATTTATTATCCACAAAAACAATATTATGCTATGAAAAAACGTAGTAAAGCCCTTTTGCCAACGTATTTCATACTAATTGTAATAAGTTTTTTATTTCCCCGGCAAAGCAATTCACAATCTTTTATTATCAATGGCGAAAAAGCCCGCTATGAGATTGGCTTTAATATAGGACCATCTTTTTTTTTGGGAGATTTAGGAGGCCATAAGGGGAAAGGCAAAAGATTCGTAAAAGATTTAAATTTCCCTTTAACAGAATTAATGACTGGTGTATTTGCCACCTGTTATCCTAACCAATGGCTGGGAATTCGGGCTGCCGCACAATATGGAAAATTATCCGGTGAAGACAATATCATTAATACCCGGGGAAACGATGAACTTTATCGCAAACAAAGAAATCTTGATTTTAGAACAAATATTGCCGAAGCATATTTTGCCTTTGAAGTATTTCCTACGATTTTATTAAATTTATATGAACCTGATTTTACGCCTCGTCTTTTGCCTTATGGTGTTATTGGAGTCGGGTATTTTCATTTTAATCCTCAAGGATCGATTACAGACGCTAACGGCTATAAAACGTGGTATTATTTAAGGCCGTTACATACAGAAGGCGAAGGATTTCCTGAATATCCTGAACGAAAAGAATATTCTCTCAACCAGGTGAATATCCCAATGGGAGTGGGCCTCAAGTATTTTATTTCAGACAGGGTAAATGTGAGTTTTGAAATTCTGTTGAGAAAATCTTTTACAGATTATATTGACGATGTAAGCACAACTTATGTCAGTCCAGATTTATACAGTAAATACCTATCTGCTCCGGAAGCGTCAATAGCAAGACAGATTTCAGATAAAGTATTCGCTATTGTAAACCCGGGCCTGACAAGAAATTCTCCAGGAACCCAGAGAGGGAATCCTAATCAAAATGATTCTTATTTTACCACTTTTTTAAAATTCGGAATTCGTTTGGGGCCTATTTTTGAAAACAACTATGACAGGCATGTAGCAACCCGAATGAATTGTCCTCATACATTTTAGGGTTTACTTTTAGCATTTTTTGTGAGAACTTTTAATTCAGTTTTTAAAAAAGAAGCAGTAAAGCTTTCTTTATTTTCAAGAAGTTTTTCAGGGGTTCCTTCAAATAATATTTGGCCGCCGGCATCTCCACCTTCGGGGCCAAGGTCAATAATATGATCAGCTATTTTTATTATATCCATATTGTGTTCGATTACTAAAACTGTGTTTCCACGATCTACTAATTTATTAAGTACATCCGCCAGGTGTTGAATATCCCTGAAATGCAGGCCGGTAGTAGGTTCATCTAGAATATAAAAAGTTTTGCCGGTATCGCGCTTGCTTAATTCGGTGGCTAATTTTACGCGTTGTGCTTCGCCTCCGCTTAGTGTAACGGCGCTTTGTCCCAGAGTAATATATCCAAGCCCTACTTCCTGTAGCACTTTTATCTTCCTGTACAAATAAGGCACATTTTGAAAAAATTCTACAGCTTCATCCACAGTCATTTCCAACACATCACTGATAGATTTTCCTTTGTATCTTATTTCAAGTGTTTCGCGGTTGTATCTTTTGCCATTGCATTTTTCACATTCAACATACACATCAGGAAGAAAATTCATTTCTATCACCCGCATGCCGCCTCCATGGCAAACTTCGCATCTGCCGCTTTTTACATTAAAAGAAAACCGGCCCGGCTTATACCCGCGAATTTTTGCTTCAGGAATTGCAGCAAAAAGAGTTCTTATATCAGTAAAAAATCCGCAATATGTTGCCGGGTTGCTTCTCGGCGTACGGCCGATAGGCGATTGATCTATTTCAACTACTTTATCAATATATTGAAGTCCTTCTACACTTTTAAACGGTAGCGGCGACATTTTGCTTTTGTAAGCGTGGATGCTTAAAATGGGATATAAAGTTTCATTTATCAGGGTTGATTTTCCACTTCCACTAACCCCCGTAACGCAGATAAATTTTCCGAGTGGAAAAGTGGAGGTAACGTTTTTCAAATTGTTTCCGGTGGCTCCTTTCAGAACAAGGGAATGGCCGTTTCCTTTTCTACGTTTGGGAGGAATCTTTATTGCTACATCACCATTGAGATAAGAAGAAGTAAGTGTTTTAAGTTTGAGAAAATTTTTAGGAGTTCCACTGGCAACCACTTCTCCTCCATGCTTTCCTGCATCCGGGCCGATATCTACCAGGTAATCAGCAGCCAGCATAATATCTTTGTCGTGCTCCACCACTAAAACACTATTGCCAATATCTCTTAAATTCTTGAGCGCTTTGATTAGCTGGTGGTTGTCGCGCTGGTGAAGGCCAATACTTGGTTCATCGAGGATATAGGTAATTCCCTGCAACTGTGAACCGATTTGAGTAGCAAGCCTTATGCGTTGTGATTCGCCACCACTAAGGCTTTTAGAGGAACGGTTTAATGAAAGGTAGGTTAATCCAACATCCAGCAGAAACTGAATTCGTTCTCTTATTTCCTTCAAAATATCCCTTGCAATAATATTTTGTTTTTCGCTTAATCTTTTTTCAATTCCATTGAACCATTTAAGCAATTTTACGAGATCCATCTCAGAAAGATCGGCAATATTTTTACTGTCTATTTTAAACCAAAGGCTTTCTTTTTTTAATCTTTTTCCTTCGCAGGAAGGGCATTTTTCAAGGATCATAAATTTTTCCACCCAACTTCTCAATCCTTCACTGGTATTATCAGAATGAAACCAGCGATTTATCATATTTACTATCCCTTCATATTCGTCAGAAGAATATTCATTGTCAGAATTAAACTCATAGCTTTTAGTACTTTCCAGTTCACTTTTGTTTTCATTTCCAAACAGGATCAGGTTCATGACTTTTTCCGGTAAATCCTTTATGGGCTTATCTAAACTAAATTTATGTTTCCTGGAAAGTTGCTGCACCTGTTTAAAAACATACGCTTCCCTTTCTTCTCCTAATGGAGCAATGGCTCCGCCGTTTATACTTAATTTATCGTCGGGAATGATGGCCTCCATATTTACCTGGTAAACATTTCCCAAACCTTTGCAAACCGGGCAGGCGCCGTAAGGAGAATTAAATGAAAATGCATTGGGAGAAGGTTCTTCATAACTTATCCCTGATTCTTCACACATTAACTGACGGCTGTATTGCACTACTTCGTTTTCATCATTCAACAACAAAAACAATAATCCATTGCCCAATTGCAAACCTTTCTGCACACTTTCGCTCAGCCTTACTCTTTGATCTTTTTCAGCAACAAGCCTGTCAACTACCAATTCAATGTCATGAATTTTATAACGATCGGTCTGCATTTTGGGAACCAGGTCTTTTATTTCTCCATCAAGTCGGATTTTTAAAAATCCTTTTTTTCTTACATCTTCAAATAATTCCCTGTAATGGCCTTTTCTTCCGCGAACAAGAGGCGCCAGCACAATTATTTTTTTTGACCCAAACCTGGAAAGAATATTTTCTACAATTTCTTCTTCACTCCATTTTACCATTTTTTTCCCGGTATTATAACTAAATGCTTCTCCAATACGGGCGAATAACAATCGCAAAAAATCATACACTTCGGTAACCGTTCCCACAGTGCTCCTGGGATTTTTATTTGTAGTCTTTTGCTCTATAGAAATAACGGGAGAAAGTCCGGTGATCTTATCCACATCCGGTCTTTCCATATCTCCTAAAAACTGGCGGGCATACGCGGAAAAGCTCTCCATATAGCGTCTTTGCCCTTCTGAAAAAATAGTATCAAAAGCCAGTGAAGATTTGCCACTGCCTGAAATTCCTGTGATTACAACCAGCTTATTTTTAGGAATAGCAATATCAATATCCTTGAGATTATGTTCGCGCGCGCCAAACACCTCTATATTTTCATTTTCGGTAAAAATTTCTGCTTTTTCTTTTTGCTTTATATTAGCCATATTTGAAGGCTGCAAAACTACAATTTAATGACGCTTCTTTTTTGATCATTAACAGTTCTTTGGAAAGGTAGCGTTATAGTAAAGCCAGTTTTAAAGCCTATTTTTCTTTTGTTATTTTAACGTTAATAAACTAATAATTAATAGATTTTAAAATAAAAGATTTAAATATATAAATATGCAAAATCATCTGTAACACAATAATTAATAAAAAAATAGAGTTAATAAAAAAAGCAGATCATTGAATTTGATAAAATGGCCGAAAAGCAATCTCTTAAAAAAATAAATTTCTATTGTTTTTTACAATTGTTTTTTCGTAGTTTTATTTTTTCTTTGGCTGCTTTGAATTAACTTTTATATGAAAAACATTTTTTAAAATGTAACATATAGTTGTTATTTTGGTTTTGCTGCACTTAAATAAAAGAATATTTGAAATTAATTTGATTCAATTTTACAATAATTAAAATTACTCATCGTTAAACAATGGACACTTCCTCTCGTTTGGGAAGTGGTTGGTAAGATGAACGAAAAAAATTAATAAACACTACATTTGTCCTTACCCTTCAATGTAAAAAATATGAAAGTTACATTTCTCACTTCAATGCTAATTGCAGCGGTTATCCTGGCCGGTTGTGGCAAATTTGGAAAATCCAAAGGAATGCCAGACGATGGCCAGCTTCACGGAGTTGCTCCGGCAGGCCGTTATATTTTGCCAAAGCCTCCGGGCATGGTGTATATCCCGCCGGGAACTTTCCACATGGGACCAAGCGATGAAGATGTCAATTATACTTTTACAGCCCGTAATAAGCAAGTGTCCATCAGCGGATTCTGGATGGATGCAACGGAAATAACAAACAATGAATATCGCCAGTTCACTAATTATGTACGCGATTCAATAGCTGCCAAATTGATGGGTTACGTAAAACAAGGCACTGATGGAAATGAATACATTGATGAGGCAAAAATGAAAACCATCAAGTGGGACGATAAGGCAACGTTAGAAAAAATAGATGCTATCATTGTCACTCCTGATAACAGAATATTTGGGAAAAAGGAAATTGATCCAACAAAACTGGTGTATCATTCTGAAACTTTTGATTATGCTGCAGCAGCCGGAAATAAAGATCCAAATGTTCCGCGTAGCAATTTTATCATAAAAAAAGATATTCCTATTTATCCCGATACTTTGGTGTGGGTGAGAGATTTTGCTTATTCTTATAATGAACCGATGGCTAAGCAATACTATAATCATCCTGCTTTTGGAAATTATCCTGTCGTAGGTGTTAACTGGAAGCAAGCCTCAGCGTTTTGTGAATGGAGAACTCAAACCCTGAATTCTTACCTGATTCGTAAAAAGAGATCAACTGAAACTAATTTCAGGTTGCCTACTGAAGCCCAATGGGAATACGCAGCAAGAGGAGGAAGATCACAAACGCCTTATCCATGGGGCGGCCCTTATCTCAGAAACCGGAAAGGTTGCTTATTGGCAAACTTCAAGCCTGGAAGAGGTAATTATCCTGAAGATGGCGGATTTTACACGGTTCGGGCAGATGCCTATTGGCCAAATGATTTCGGGTTATACTGTATGGCCGGAAACGTAGCTGAGTGGACTTCTTCGCTTTATTATGAAGGCAGTTATAATTTTCAGTCGGATATGAACCCGGATGTCCGCTGGAATGCAAAAGACCAGGATGCTCCCCGCATGAAGCGTAAAGTAATTCGCGGAGGAAGCTGGAAAGATGTTGGATTCTTTCTTCGTACCAGCACCCGTACGTTTGAATACCAGGATACGGCTAAATCGTATATCGGATTTCGTTGTGTAATTGACTTACCACCATCTACCAGCAAAAAAGGCAAATAATATTAATTAAAAGATTTAAATATAATTCCATAGAAAAAATTTTTAGTTCAACATTTTACTGCCTGTATTAATTGTTATTTTAAAGTAATTAATATGGGCATTTTTTGTGGGAACCAAAAACCAAAAATTTAAAATAAAAATTAAAAAAAACCAACCCTACTATGATTCAACAACCTAAAAGAAACTTCCTGACACTGATAGATGTACTGGTAAGCGCTGGTGCAGCAGTTGTAATTTTTGCCGCCTGGGCAAAACTAACCCATCAAAGTTATGCAGATACCATGTTAACCGTCGGTATGTGGACGGAAACCGGAATATTCCTTGTATATGCAGTAATTGAGTGGGTAAAACCAAAACCCCATGAAGTAGCGCATGCACCGGTGGCTGCACATCCGGTAAATGAAGGAAA
Organism: uncultured Chitinophagaceae bacterium; assembly: GCA_963741705.1. Taxonomy (GTDB): domain Bacteria; phylum Bacteroidota; class Bacteroidia; order Chitinophagales; family Chitinophagaceae; genus Ginsengibacter. The sequence continues at coordinate 111,309 of CAVUJE010000033.1, forward strand.
TCCGGCCTTACAATCCATGGAAAAAATGATGAAAGACGCGGACATTACACCTGCAAATATGAAAAGGCTTAGTGATAATTTCCAGAAATTGGGAGTGACTGTAAGCCAGATTGGCGAGGTTGGTGATGTTGTAAAAAGCACAGGCGATTTTTCTGCCAAAACCAAAGAAGCTACCAATGCACTCGGACTGATGAAAGATGCTTACACTAATTCTGCAAATACGATGACTAATTTTAATAGTGCTGCAGATAGTGCAAAGGGATTTCATGAGCAGGTTCAGGTGCTTACCAAAAACCTTGGTTCATTAAATAGTATTTATGAATTGGAGCTTACAGAAAGCAATAATCATTTAAAAACACTAAACAGTTTCTATGGCAAAATGGCCAAAGCAAGTGAAGTAATGATCTCAACCGTTGATGACGCACAGGCTACCAAAGACCAAATAAACGCTTTAGCAAATAATCTCGGTAAATTAAACCAGGTTTATGGAAACATGCTAAGTGCTATGCAGGGAAGACAGTAAGACAATAATAATCCAAAATTCTAATCCAAACCAACAGAAAATTAAATTAACATGGCAGGACTACCCAGGGATCCCCGGCAAAAAATGATCAACGTAATGTACCTTGTACTTACGGCGATCCTTGCTTTGAATGTATCGAATGAGGTAATTACGGCATTTAAAGTGGTAAACAATAGTTTGATGACTTCTAATGCAAACATTTCAGCATCTAATAATACTTTATACAAATCGCTTGAAGAAAAGCTGACCCAACCTCAATCTAAAGAAAAAGCTGAAGTTTGGGAACCAAAAGCTATGGAAGCGCGCAGGCTTTCTGCCGCTATGGATACTTATCTTGATAGCTTGAAACTGGCACTTAAAAAAGCGGCTGATCTAAGGATGAAGTGGAATGGCAAAGATAGCGTTGAAGATTACCGTACAGATAATCTTGATGCCTCTACAAGAATGTTTGAAACGAATAAGGAAGGTGAAAGATTAAAGGCCAGGCTTGAAAATTACAAGCAAGCAATGCTTAATATTGATCCTTCTATCAAGTCTCAGTTTGCAAACACTTTTCCGGTAAATACAACACCTCCTAAAACTGAAGAAGGTAAGCAAAAGGATTTTACACAGACTTTTTTCCACATGACTCCCACCATTGCAGCCTTAACTATGTTGAGTAAATTTCAAAACAATATTAAGAATGCGGAAAATATGATAGTAACCTATTGCCATTCCCAGATTGGAGCGGTAGAGGTTCACATGGACCAGGTAGGCGTTTTGGTAGGACAAAGTTCTAACTATCTTATGCCGGGACAGGAATTAACCGTTACTGCCGGAGTAGGAGCTTACAGTTCAAGTGTGAAAAGTAATATTTCAATTAACGGCCAGCCAATAAGTATGGTAAACGGACAGGGGCAATATAAAACAAGTGTGAGCGGGGCCGGTGACCATACTATCCAGATTAATGGGTCATTCGTTGGTGAAGATGGTAAACCTATTCCTATTCATCAAACCGTTTCCTATACTGTAGGAACTCCCGGTGGTGCAGCAGTGATGCTTGACAAAATGAACGTATTTTATATTGGTGTTCCAAATCCTGTAACTATTTCATCAGGAACAGGTTGGGATAAAACTAAAGTTTCTATGTCAGGCGGCTCATTAAGCCCTTCAGGAGGCCCCGGAAAATATACCGTAAAGGTGAGCCAGGTAGGTAAAGCTTCTATAACTGTAAATGCAGACGGTAAAGCGAGTACTTATGATTTCAGGGTTAAACAAATTCCAAATCCTGTGATTAAGGTAGGCCCAAGCGGGGGCGGTAGAATACAATCAGTAGTATTCAAAAATCAAAGCTTTGCCCGCGCCGATTTAGAAAATTTTGACTTCGACGCGCATTTTAACATTGTAAGTGCCACTCTTTATTTTTCAGGCGCTAACTTTCCAAGTGTTCAATCAGCAGAGATCCGTGGAGGAAACCTGGATCCGGTTAAGAGTTTTTTACAGAGAAGTATTCCGGGAACATCTGTTACTTTCGATAATGTAAAAGTACAGGGGCCTGATGGAATAGTGAGAAGCATTCCGGGACCAGGATTTATATTGTATTAAAAAAGAATAAATAAAAGGTTATGAAAAGTATTTTGTTAAAGAGTTTGATGCTGGTGCTTTCATTAGGAGTACTCTGCAATGTGGCGGATGCCCAGGCTAAAAAGCGAACCGTTAAAAAAAGGACCACGGCAAAGAAAACAACGGCGGCAAAGACAAATGCCAGTATCAATCCTACACTGGTAGATACTGCCACTGTGATAGCGCCGCCGCCCGTTAATGACAGCCTTCCTATTACGAATGTAAAACCTTCGTTGCGGCCTGAAACAGCGCTGGATATCCATAATGGATTGATAACCGAAAGAACTCCCTTGCCTTACCAACAATTAAGGCAGGAAGATGCAGCTTATGACGAAAGGTTATGGCGCGAAATAGATACCCGTGAAAAGATAAACCTTCCTTTCCGTTATTCAGCCAATGAAGACAATGGTAATCAAAGGTTTATTTCCATTCTTTTGAAAGCCATCCAGGATGGCCCCGATAATGGTGGTGTAACCGCTTTTGCCCCGATAGATGACCGTTTCACCACCCCAATGACTAAAGCTGAAGTAGCCAAATCTATTTCAGGTGGTTCAGTTTCCGTTCCTATTTATGATTCTTTAGGAAATGTGGTTGGAAATAAAGAAACTATGCAGGAAGTAAACCTGGATTCTTTTTATAAATTCCATATAAAAGAAGAAGTCATTTTTGACAAACAAAGCTCAAGATTGTTCTGGAGAATTCTGGGTATTGCTCCTGTAAAGCGGGTGATAACAGCCTCTGGTATTGATCTTGGAGATACAGAACTTTTCTGGGTTTATTATCCCGATATGCGCCCGATTTTTGCAAAGTATTATGTGTATAATGGAAAAAACTACGGAGCGCGCATGACGTGGGAAGATCTTTTTGAATCGAGAATGTTTCATGGCAGAATTATTAAAAGTACGCTTGATAATCCGTTTGATACTTATTTGAAGAATCAGACCGGATTAAAAGACAGGCCTATTCTCCAGCTATTGCAGGGCGAAAAAATTCAGAATGAAATATTTAATTACGAGCAGAATTTGTGGAGTTATTAAAATTTAGTTTTCATAAATATTACGGGAGCCATTGGCTCCCTTTTTTGTTATATAGCAAAAGAATCTTCGATATTTCCCTGCCTACCGGTAGGTATGGATTATGCGGTTTTTTTGCAGATGATTATGAACGGAGGAAATTATAACGGCAAACAGATCCTTTCAAAAAGAGTAATGGCCATGATGTTACACAATCAATTGGATTTTCGGTATAATGGTACCAGCTATTTTGGATTAGGATTTGAATTGGTAAGTGATAAAGGCAGTGCAAGCCAACCGAGAAATAAAGGAACTTTCGACTGGGGCAGCTATTTTGGCACCACTTACTGGGCAGATCCAAAAGAGCACCTGATTGTTTTATTTATGACCCAGCAAACCCCTAATTCCCACGGGGAACTGGAATCAAAATTTGAGCAAATTTTATACAGTAGTTTAAAATAATTCTCATTAAATCTGTAAAGGCAACTGTATAGTTTTGATCTCATTGCACTCGCTTCAAAATAGAGCTAAATAGTTCGTAAAATAACAGGTTTCGAAAGATCCTTAAAAGCAGTAAACCCACAAATAACACGGATTTTTATTCATATTTCCTGTCTTCTCTTTTCTTTAACAACTGTGTGATTATTAATACTTTAGTGGGTATTCCTTTACCTATCTGCAGTATCATTTTCCACAAAGATGAAATACCTTAATTAAATTGCTTTAAACAGTATTAAAACGATATTGGTATGCTTGTTGAATTAATATGGGTAATTCATCATTTAATTTAAACCCTTATTTTATGGAAACAATTATTGAAAAAACAGCGGAAGCATTAAACGACCTCATCATTATTAATAATGACCGGTATGAAGGTTATCAAAAGGCGAAAGAACAAACTACCGATCCGGATCTGAAAACTATATTTTCAGCTTATAGCACACAGAGTTTGGCCAATAATGAAAAACTTAGATCATTGGTACCTGCCACAGAAGAAACCCCTGAAAGGGATGAAACCCGGCTTACAGGGAAATTCTATCGCGCATGGATGGACGTAAAAAACGCACTGGACGAGGGTAATCGTAAAAAGATACTTTCCTCCTGCGAATATGGTGAAGACGTAGCAAAAAGAGCCTACGAAGATGCCTTAGGAGACAGGGCAGAATTATCACCCGAAACAGTGGCCACCATCAAAAATCAATATGATGACATATTGAAAGCACACAACCAGGTAAAAGCCTTAAGAGACAGTGCTTAATAGAAATATTTACAAAAAATGCCCCGCTAATGCGGGGCTTTTTTTGTGATGCCATGCAGTATCACCCTTAATAATTACTTGAAAACAAGCATCAGTATTATTTGTTGCTTTACTGACAAAAGGTGCTTTTAACGCCGGGTATTATTATAGGCGGCAAAAATTCTGCTCCCGGCCTAACTGCTCAACTGGCATCATTTTTATTAGAGAGGCCTTAATGATCTTAAAATAATTTAACCCTTTAAAAACAAAAATGAATAGCATCAATAAAAACCAGGAGGAAGAAAATCACGAAGATCTTCAAGGCAAAGAAGCCATCAAAAAAATAAAAGAGCTGGCAGATAACAACACCTGTTTTTTTTGCACAGGAATTACAACCGGGAAAAAAATAACCACGCGGCCTATGTCGGTACAAAAAATAGATGAGGAAGGCAATCTTTGGTTTCTCAGTGCTAACGACAGCCATAAAAACCTGGACATCGCACGCGACCCAAAAGTCCAGCTTTTCTTCCAGGGTTCTTCCCATTCTGATTTTTTAAGCCTTTACGGAAATGCAACCATTTCAAAAGATAAAGCCCTGATTAAGGAGCTTTGGGAACCACTTTTGAAAACATGGTTTACTGAGGGCGTAGACGATCCGCGCATTACAGTCATTAAAGTTTCAGGCGATGATGGCTATTATTGGGATAACAAACACGGCAACGCGATTGCCATATTGAAAATTACGGCCGGCGCTATTATGGGCAAAACGCTCGACGACTCTATCGAAGGTAAAATCAAAGCTTAAGATTTCTTCTCATCAAATTAAAATGCTTCCTCCATATTTGGTATCTTGTAAATCACACCAGTGCGGTTAAGCCTGGATAATTTTATTTGTTTCATTTCGAGAAACCAATGACTGTTTTTTTAGGAAGGAATGATTTTGCAAAATAAAGGTACCCACGCAAACGTTTCTATATCTCACAATTTGCAACAACCTGGCTGAACAGTAAAAAAACAATAGTATCATTGGGTGCGCAAATCAAATCACTACTAATAATAAACGCTTATGAAATTGCACCGGTATTTTTTTGTAACCTTAATAGCCACTTCACTTTTTTCATGCAAAAAAGACGATAGCAAAAAAGATTGTTTGCTCAGCGAAGCTAACCTTGTGGGCACCTATACGATAGGCGCCGTTAAATACAAAGCGACAGCCTCCTCACCGGAAGTGGATGGCACTTCTATGGTTGACGCCTGTTCTTTAGACGATACGGAAACCTTTACATCTGACCACACGTTAATTTACACTGATGCCGGCGAGAAATGTGGTACTTCAGGAGATGGCACATCCACCTGGTCTTTAAGCGGGAATACGCTTTCAGCCGAAGGGGGAACTGTGGGCACTATCACTTCCTTTGATTGCTCCGGATTCACGCTTACCCAGTCAGGTTTTATGACAGATGGCGATTCCTTTATTGTCACATTTAAAAAGCAATGACGCGCGAAATATAATTTGCTGAAAACAAGTTCATATAATTTAATTCTCATTAAACATAATTCATGGAGATTGGCAGCGCAGGCGGTTTCGCTTGCGCTTTTTTTATTGCATCAAAACAGAAATTAGTAAGATTTGTGGCTTTACTGTATTTCGTACATGCCTTTGTACTCCAACATAGTGCCGGTTCCGTAAACATTTTTATCAGCGTACATAAAGCTATAAAAGAAAATTACTTTGCTTTTTAAAAATTTATCTTTATTCTTGTTTTAAAATTCTGACTGCCAATGAAAATGCTTTTGCCACCGTTACTTACTCCCATCTTATTGCGATCCTTTTTTGAGAATATACTATAAGGGCAAACTGAACGTTTATTCATAATCTGAGAAAATTGCTACCCATTGTCTTTTAAACAAGTTTTACTGCAAGTTTTGCTGATTCTGTCCTCATTGAACCTTAAGGCGCAGCTGATAAAGACCCTGCAAGGCAGCCAAAAGGCTTTATTTCCACGACAACTTTTGTATGCAGACAGCGCGGCAAATAAAATTCATTTTAGGAAGTTGACTGCGCTGCTAAGTTTAAATAAACCGGCGCTCAAAAAAAGCGGTATAACTCCATGCAATACTTCCACCTTTAATTTACAACTAACTCCTGCTCCGGGGCAGAAAATTGAACTGAGGGAACTACAGACGTTGCCTGATGGCAACTTTATAATGGCTGCCAACATCACGTTACTCAATAGCGAATTGGAAGGACTTTTGTGCCTCCTGGAGAACGCAGGAAATGTTATTTCACAAACGCAGGTGAGGGTTAATAATAAGCCCGTCACGCTTTATGATACAAAAGTATACCCGGATGGAACTATTGTGATTGCAGGCATTGTACATGATGCAACCGGCCAGGTTTTTGTTTCTTGTCTAAACCCGGATCTTTCCGTTAAGTGGCTGGAAATATTTTCCGTGCCTTCTGCGCCGGGCAAGGTAACGCTCAACCTTGTGGATGATATGAGTGTTGCATTGGGCGTTCAGTTGCCCGATGCAATATGGTATTGTTACCTGGATAACGATGGCTCACTTAAATGGCAAAAACAGGTTGCCATGCCAGGCTTGGATGCTCTTACCGGCTTCGGCATGGTGAGTAACACGGATTTTTCTGTGGTCCTAAATCGTACTATTACCGGTAGGAAGTTATCAGAAATATTTACGGTGGCGATCGCCAATGGTAATATTTTATCGAGTTACCTTATCGGAAACGGTATTAGTGAATATAAATATTCTCATAGCCGCACTTTCAATGGCAGGATGATTTCAACGGGCATTAAAAGATCGACGGGCGGCTTTGAACTTGTGAGGGATATTAATGCAAATGCAGCGCAGGAGGAAGTAGAGCATACCTATACCATTCCCGAAAGCATTGATTTTAATACAAGTAGTGCTTTGGATAATTCAGGCAGCGTAATGGGCTTTTGTTTTCCACAGCAAGGTAAACTGGTTTTTCTTCGTCATTTTGCCTATTACCAAACGTCTCCGGAGAATACCAGGGAGTATGATGTGCCGGTGGGATCAAGTATTAGTTCCATAGCAAAATCACTTGTGGATGGAGGCTATCTGCTGGGGCTGAACACGTCAGACTCTAACCGGATTATTTTAATAAAAACAGATAGTATCGGAACGTTAGCGGGCTGCGGTTATAAGGACATTACGAATAGCTATGAAGAAACGATTAATAAACCCAATACAGCGACCACTGCAGCTTTTTCAACCGGAACCGTAACACTTGATCCCGCCGTGCTCAACAAAAATCCTTCTTTCATTTCAGGTCAGTTTGTTTGCAATCAGAACTATTGTCCGGCTCCTCCTTCTGAAGATACCTGCCTCGGTACTTTTTACAAAACTTTCAGAAGCAGCAGTTACGCAAATACATTTAACGGTTCTTACCTGATGCAAAATGACATTCACCTGGTTTTTACAGGAAAAGTAGAGAATGTCCTTGGCCATCAAAACATCGTAACCTCGGGCGTCCAGTTATATAATGCAAAGGGTGATTTCATTAAAGGCTCCGATGTTTATTGCGACAGTTCTTCTTCGTCTCCTTCTTCTTATCAAATAGACAAACAGCATGTGATGCTGTTGAATTATACATCGCAAAAGGGAGTTCCTACCTATACATTCACCCTTATTAATGACAACCTTCAGATACTGTGGACGAAAACAGTAAACTTCAATGGGTATTCTTTTGGCAATAATACGGCCGGGACGCTCGTAGCAGATGCAGAGGGAAACTTTTACCTGGTAGGCAGCACGTTAGGATTTATGGAAAAACCAAAAGTACTTGTCTATAAAATGGATAAAAACGGCAACGGTCTGTGGTTTAAATATTATGAAATCGAAAAGGGCAATTTTTTACTCTCATCAGCGGTTACCACAAAAACTTCACTCATAATTGTAAGCGAAGGTGGGCCGGAAGGGAGCGTTTCTGTAAGTATAGATAAAAATACAGGAGAGATGCACTCCGCTTACCTTTTTCAAAATAGTTCCGCAGGAGAAGTTTATCAGCGGTACCTTGGTTTGGAAAACGACCATATTTTTTATGCCGGAAATAACGGTAATGGAAACCTTGTTATTGGTACATTCGACACAACGGGTAAGCCCATTAAATTTAAAAGTTTTGCCGACCAGGGGTCGGTACCACGTGCTGCCATTTCTAAAGCAGGAATGCTATATGTTCTTTACAGCTATTACAGTGGATTGACAACGAAAAATGTCATTCTTAAAGCCGATACTACATTGAAAATAGTTTATAAAAATATTTATGATGTCATAAAGTATGGATATCCGGCAAGTATGGCCGTAAGTGACGATGGAAGTATCTATGCCGCAGGAAGTTTTTTCTATGGCGGCGCTAACGGAAGTTATGCCGACGGCTTTCTTGAAAAATTTGACGCCAATGGGGTATTAGGAACTTGCGGTTATCAGCCGGGCATTGATGAAACCATGGATATAAATCTGAATGTTCAGCCCATATCATTTAATGTTATAAATAGCAATTTTGTTGCTGCTAAAGTGCCTGTAAATCTGGTGCCCGATGGTAACGGTAACGTGGTAAGCGATATTCTATGTAGCAGTACGCAGTTGTGTAGTTCGGTAAAATTATCCGGAACAGCTAACATTTGTGATTTGAAGGAGCGTTACAGCTATGTAGCCGCCACTAATCCCGGATGCACCCTGCTGCCGACCTGGACTTATGACACATCTTTTGTAATATTAAAAAACACCACGGCAGACACAGCAACTTTTGTATTTAAACATTCCGGAGCTACATGGATTAAGACAAAGTTAAACACCGGCTGTACTATTTATCTTGACAGTATACTGGTAACTGTCCAGGCAGGCACAGGTCTTTCAATCGCAAATGATTCCCTGGTTTGTCCTGATGATAGTATCAAACTAAATGCACCAGGCGGTTTTAGCTCCTATACATGGAATAATGGTTCTGTTGATTCATTTTTGGTCGTAAAAGCTCCTGGTCTTTATTTTGTAAATGTAAAAAACGGCTGCGGGCAGTCTTTTGCGGATAGTGCGATTGTAACACAGGCGACCGTCCCTTCTCTTGTCATTGATACACCAGCCGGTAATCTGCAAAGGCGATACTGTATCTTTGAGTGCTACACAGGGATTCACCAGTTATCAATGGAGCCCCACGGGCTTTTTTAGGGTTCAGGGACCGCAGGCCAATTTCATAATGGCCGGAAATCAGGAGATTACTTTAGCTGCTTCAACTGCCGATGGTTGTTTTGCATACGATACAGTTGATTTAAAGGCATTGCAGCCCAAGTCCATTTTTCTCGGAAACGACACCGCCTTCTGTTCCCCGGGTTTTTTAGTTCTTTCTGCCGGCATGGGCTATGCACAGTACCTTTGGAGTAATGGACAAAAATCTTCAGATATCACGGTAAATAGTTCAGGTACGTATTGGGTAAACGCGCTCGACACCAACGGTTGCACGGCAAAAGACACCCTCAGCGTACAGGTATATAATGCTCCGGTACCTGATCTTGGGGATGATGGTGATTTGTGCAGCGGGCAACAGCGCACTTTGGACGCGGGAAATTATTCCGGCTATCTTTGGCAGGATGGCTCCGTTCAGCGCTATAATACTGCTAAAAGTGCAGGTGTTTATTGGGTGACGGTATCTGACAACCATAATTGTTCTGCCAGCGATACGCTCCATATTACAAATGTTTTCCCGGCCCCATCGAACTTCCTGGACAGTTACGATAGCATCTGCCAGTATGAAAAAATACAGGTACTTGCCCGGGGCAATTATTCCAACTATCTCTGGTCGACCGGTTCTATGCAAAATCAAATAATTACAGATGTTCCGGGCATGTATGTGCTTTCCGTAACCGACAGCAACGGATGCAGCGGTTCTGATACCATCAACATCATTCAAAAGAACTGTTATTTTGGTGTCTACATACCCAATGCATTTACCCCTAATGGAGATCACCTTAATGATGTTTTTAGAGCAAAAGTATATGGAACACCTCTTTCGTTCAATCTTGTTGTTTATAACATCTTCGGACAGGTTGTGTACAATTCAAATGATCCTTTGAAGGGATGGGATGGTACAACCAAAGGCAATCCTACTGATGCCGGGGTTTTTGTATGGCAGTGTTCTTACCAGCTAGAGGGCGGCAAGCCGGTTTTTGAAAAAGGAACCGTTACTTTGATAAGATAAGAACTGGGTTAAATCCCGCTACCGTAATTAGGTCGGGGGGCCGCTTGTGCTTTTTACCCATTTTACTTCATTGCAAATTGCCACATCAATTGTCCAGACCAGTAGAGTGCGTTACGACAGTTAAAATTTCACAAACTTCAGATCAGTAAACAAACAAATAAAGCCAATTTTTATTTTGTAAAATTGATTATCGCAGCCCGCAAAAAGTTATTGTTGAACAGCTATCTGCGTGGGCTTGGTTACATCTATTTCGTACCGGCCTTTGTACTCTACTATGGTGCCGGTTACGCAAATATTTTTATCTGTGTACATGGTTTCTGCCGGATGGGGAAAATTGCTCCTGTCTTCTGCACGTATTACAATGGTTAAGGGCGAGTTGGGATATGCTGCGCCCAGGTTAATGAAAGTTATGCTCTCCAACGATTTTACACCATATACTTTACTGCATACGGTTACGGAATCGCCTACATGCTTGCTGGCAGAATCTACAGCAATGGTGCTTTGGCAAAAAGCGGAGGCCGAAATGAAACAGGCAAGGGCTATGGTGATTATTTTTTTCATTAAGGGTGGTGTGAATTTGAGAAATCGAAGGTAGCGTAAATAAATATTGAGATTGAATTTGGATGGGAGGATTTAGTATAGTGAATGAAGAAATAATGCAGATTTTTATTTTTTTATTATTGTATAACTGGGAAGGATAAACGAAAATTCGACCTATTGCGTCATTGCGGGAAGCCAGGGAAAGTTTTCTTCATTATGCTGTATGCTTATGGCGACGAAGCAATCTGTTCATTAAGTGTGAGATTGCCACGGCGCACTTGTAATTCCAGAAACCTTGAAGATTCTTCATGCGCCCTGCAATGATTGTTCAAGATAATAACAGTAAACAAACAAATAAATAGGTTTTCTTTTTTTGACGTTCTGTAACGGGGGGGATAAACGAAAATTAAATTGGATTGAAAGCAGAAGTATGGTTATTTCACAGAATCTTTTCTACAAAGTTTTCGGTAAGTTACTTATTTGCATTTTATATCATACTTTTTTAACGATTAATCATGTCCCACCAATTAATTAAGCTGGTAGGAATATTTTTTATTCTATCGTTACTAATTTAGGCTTGTCTTTACTTTGAAGTATTTTTTTTATTTTTTCAACCAATGGCAAAATGGTTTCATAATTATTGTCGGTAATATTCAAGATTAAAAATCCTATAGAATATTTGGCAATCTTTTGTTGGTACCGGAGGTGTTTATCTGAAGTAATTAAAAAATCAAAATTGTCTTTTTGCATTGCTCTTATTAAGTCGCCGTTTTCTAACGAATTCCAATTTTTATCATTTACGGTATATATTTCACATATATCCTGCAAACGGTATTTTATTTTAACCGGCAAATTTTCGTCAATCAGCACTTTATACATACTCAGGAGACTGGAAATTTAATAAATTCTCGAAATGGCTTAATACCTGTATGGCTTGTTCTTTTTTTACGGAAGGGAAATCTTCTAAAAAATCATTCAGGGAATGTCCTGCTTTTAAATAATCAAAAAGATTTTTTATAGGAACTCTTGTGTTAGTGAAGACAGGTTCTCCGCTTTGAATATTCTTAGATATGGTAATCGGGTGCGACATTTTTGATTTAAAGATAAAGAATATTTCCTGCTCCTCATTCCTCCCGGTCGGGACGCTTGCCTCACGGCCTGAACAATTTATATGTAATCTCCCCATTCAAAAGATCGCTTCTGCGCATTTATCATTTTACACACCTTATGATTTTTTATGCGCCCCGCATCGTTCATCAAAGAAGTTTTTCAAA
>CAVUJE010000034.1:0-66557 GCA_963741705.1 uncultured Chitinophagaceae bacterium
TCCTTCCCTGCATACCAGCCGGAATTTTTACATGTGCCGCATCCAGTAATGTTTCGCCGATGTCGAGATTCATCACCATATCATTATTTACGCTTCCAGGTTTTATTACATCCGGCCATCTAACGATCAAGGGTGTACGAAAAGATTGTTCATACATAAAACGTTTATCAAACCAGCCATGTTCGCCCAAATAAAATCCCTGGTCAGAAGTGTAAATAACAATGGTGTTTTTGTCAAGCCCTTTTTCTTTTAAATAATTCATTAAGCGGCCCACATTATCGTCTACAGATTGAATGGTTCGGAGATAATCTTTTATATATCTTTCATACTTCCATATCGCCAGTTCTTTTCCGGATAAATCCGCTTTTTTGAATGCGTCATTTTTAGGTGCATAGGCTGCAATAAAAGCTTTTTGTTCATCAGGATGTAACCGACCGAAAATATTTTTCCAACTTGGATCCAATCTTTGAAAGGGCTCGCTAATATCAAAGTTCTCTTTCAAATCATAATTGGGCGCAAGCCATTTAGAAATCTCCATTTTTTGTTCTTTTACTGCACGGCTACGGGTATCGTAGCCATCAAAAAAAGTGGCAGGCACGGGAATCTTTGCGCTATCAAATTCATGAAGATATTTAATTGCCGGCATCCAGTCACGGTGCGGTGCTTTGTTCCAAACCAATACGCAAAAAGGTTTGGATGTATCGCGGCTATTCAGCCAGTTGATTGCCTTGTCAGTCATGAGGCCGGTTACATATCCTTCCTCACTTTTGGTTCCGGTGGAATCTATAAAACGAGGATTGTAATAATCTCCTTGCCCCGGAAGAATATTCCAGAAATCAAAACCGGTAGGGTTTGAAACCAAATGCCATTTGCCAATCATTGCCGTTTGATACCCAGCCTGGTGCAGTAACTTAGGAAATGTCTTCTGTGAGCCATCAAATTTTTCATTACCATTTCCTTTGATACCATTCATATTGCTGTATTTTCCCGTAAGAATTGCAGCCCGGCTGGGTGCACAAAGGGAGTTATTTACAAAGGCACGGTTAAATAGCATGCCTTCTTTTGCAAGCGCATCAATGTTAGGCGTATGGTTAAGACTATCTCCATATGCGCTGATGGCCTGATAGGCATGGTCGTCGCTCATGATGAACACGATGTTGGGGCGGCGGGCAGAAGAAGATGTTTGTTCATTCACCTGTCCGCAGGAAAAAATAGATAATGTAATGGCAAGAAGTGTTACCCTGTTCCAATAATTTCGTTTCATTTGTCAGTTGATTTTATCAGGTCATGTTTTCATTTAATCACAACGTTCCGGGCGCTCTCCTGTTGGCTCCTTCACGATTTGTATTATCATCTCCGAGGTCTTCGCGGGCTTGTTCTACCAGTTTTTGCATGCGTGCTACTACCTCCGGATTTTGTGCTTTCACATCATAACGCTCTCCGGGATCTCTTCTCAAATCATATAATGCCAGCCCTGTAGAGTCGGGATGTTTTTCCCGGCCAGCCATCATTGCCAGGCAATTCACCTTCGTAAGACATGTATTTATGAGGCAATACAAGTTTCCAGTGTCCTTCGCGCACCCCTTCCAGGCTGTTTTTATGAAAATAGTAGTACATGTGATCGCGGGGCGTTGCGCCTTTTTCATTTTTCAACAAAGACAAAATGTTCACTCCGTCAATTTTACGACCGGGTAAGGGAGCACCTGTAATAGCCGCCAGTGTAGGCAATATATCCATATTACAAGCTAATTGATTACAAACCGTACCTGCCGGAATAACGCCAGGCCAGTACATAACAGAAGGTTCTTTTTGTCCGCCTTCCCAAGTGGTGGCTTTGCCCTCACGCAAACCACCGGCAGAACCGGCATGGTTGCCAAAGACCAGCCATGGGCCATTGTCGCTGGTAAAAATAACCAATGTATTTTTGTCTATTCCATCTGCTTTCAGCGTTTTCATCACCTCTCCTACCGACCAGTCAATTTCCATCATCACGTCGCCAAAAAGGCCCTGCTTGCTTTTCCCTTTAAACTTATCGGAAACGGCAATGGGCACGTGCACCATGGAATGAGCCAGGTAAAGAAAGAAAGGCTTGTGCTGATTTCGGTTAATAAAGCTTTCCGCTTTGTCCGTGTACCAGGTGGTAAGCATGCTTTGGTCTTGCAAAGTTTTGATGTAACGGATCACTTTATTTCCTTCGATCAAAGGAAGCGGTGGAAAATGCGCACGCCAGGTACTGGTATCTTTAAAAGGTCTTCCATCAAAATTAACAGGCCACATGTCGTTGGAATAGGGAAGTCCAAAGTATTCGTCAAATCCATGCTGGAGGGGCAAAAATTTCTTTGCATCACCTAAATGCCACTTACCCACGATGGCCGTAGCATATCCATTTTTCTTCAATACATCGGCAATTGTTTCTTCTTTGTCGTTCAGCCCGATGTCAGAATGTGGCATAAAAGCATCATGAAAGCCAATGCGGTTTGGATAGCATCCGGTGAGCAGGGCCGCGCGTGAAGCAGTACAAATAGGTTGAGCCGCATAAAAATTCGTAAAGCGCATTCCTCCGGCAGCCAGCTTATCAATATTGGGCGTATGGTAATCAATGCCACCATAAGCATCCACATCGCCGTAGCCCATGTCATCCATATAAATGAGTACAATGTTAGGAAGCTTATTATCAGTCTTATCGGCGGCAGCGCTTTTGGACGGGATTTTCATGGCGGCAATCACCATCATTAATAAGCCCAGGAATGCAATTGAAATTTTTTTCATGATATTATCTTAAATTTATTAAACACTATTTTGACCTTCCGATTTAATATGTATCTCCTGAATTTATCCATTTTCCCAGGTAAATAATATTTCTGCATTACCGTCTCGCTGGTTTAGCTGTTACAGTGAAATAGAAATGCTTAGAAGTAAAATCCTCTTAAAATATTATAAGCCGAAACCTTAAATTTCATTTCCCATCTTTCACACATCTGAAACCCGTATGTTCCAAACCTGTATCAGGGCTACTTTTCATACGCCGTGCCACACGGTATCCACTGCAGTAACTATCATTGCATAAAAAACTGCCGCCACGCAAACTTCTTTTTGGTGTATAAGTATCCATTGGATCGTAACTTTTGGAAGGCCCTTTGGGATCTATTGCCATAGAATTTCCAAACGTCTTATAATAATTCGCATCATACCAGTCGCTGCACCATTCCCATACATTACCCGCCATATCATAGAGGTCATAACCGTTAGGCTTATACGATTTTACAGGAGCAAGGCCCACAAACCCATCTTTATCATCATTATAATAAGGAAATTTTCCGCCCCATGAATTGGCCTTGGCCTTACCATCATTTATAGGTTCATTTCCCCAGGGGTAAATATCATTTTGCAATCCGCCCCTGGCAGCATATTCCCATTCGGCTTCTGTTGGCAAACGCTTCCCTGCCCACTTACAATACGCCATTGCATCGTACCAACTTACCTGCACTACGGGAAAATTTTCTTTTCCATTAATATTGCTGTTTGGCCCTTCCGGATGTTTCCAATCAGCGCCCTTTTGCCAATGCCACCACTGGCTGTAATCATTCAGATCTACGGGGCCGGAAGTTTGATGAAATACCAGCGAAGCGGCAACCAGAAGGCTATCCGGTGGTTTGGGCGTGCCAGGCGGAAGCGTTTGTTTCATTTCATCCCAATCCGGTTTTTTTTCGGCGGTAGTGATATAATGAGTTGCATTTACAAATTTTTGAAATTCTGCATTGGTAACTTCTGTAGCATCCATCCAGAAACTACTCACCTCTACTTTGTGTTTTGGATATTCGTCTGCGGCTGCTTGCGAATTATCTCCGCCCATCATAAAGGTTCCTCCTTTTATAAATACCATCCCTTTGGTTGAAGTATCGCCACTGAATTGTAATGAAGAATCCACGGAAGCATTTGCGAACCTTGAAGGCACCATCATGCAGGGGGTAGCCGTGTCTTTCTTATCGGTAATAAAGTAGTTTTTTTTACACTATCGTTGCAGGCAAAAAAAGAATTTACTACTAAAAAAAGAGAAATATATTTTATTGATTTCATCCCGATGATTGTTAAAAATTTTTTTAAAGCTCAGTTTTGTTTTTCAAATTAATAATTATATGCTTACAATATTCTGGTTTTCAGAAATTACTTTATTCCTATTACAGCGCCTCTATATATGCCTACCTTTTTAGTTATACAATTTGCCACAGGTAAGTCATTGCAACTGCCCATTGAAATCCTAAATACTTTATGTCCTTCTAACATCAATTTCTTTTTGTTTAAAGCGGGGTTTGTCCTTTATTTCCAAAGAAGGAATTTGCCATATTGTTCCGTTTACTGTTGCCTGTCTCAAAATTTGATCGGGCAATAATTGAAGCAGCGTTTGTATCCCCCATGTAATACCTTTTTCATTAAATGCTGATATAATTATTTTATCGGGATCTACTTTCATAAGATATCCTTCTTCTCCCAGGTTATTTAATGTATTATCTAATTTTAATTCAATACTATTTATGTTGAATGCTTTTGAAGTAATTCCCAAACTAAAACCAGTGGCGGATTAATCTTAGTGCTTCAATGGAATACAAACATTAAAAGTATTTCTATCATTCGTTACATGAAGCACATCACCACCGGCGGGCGCATTTATAGAAGCCGCAGCAAATAATGCCAGCGGCGTTCCATTTTTATCGCAATAAATAAAAGGCCTTTCAAGACGATTAAGCGTAATCCTCTTTCCGTTTTGAAAAGTCAATTCCTTGTTTGAAACTTCGGCATGTTTTGCCAGGCTCCATGCCCTGCCATCTTTGGAGTAAATTAAAATTAGTGATCCAAACTGCAAGCCGTATTTTTTATTATGAGAAAAATATTTTGCTACTGCATAAAAACTTTTTCTTTTTTTATCGTACCAAATGGTTGGGTCTTCACAGGCCATTTCTTCTGAAGTTAACGCGGCGCTTACTGTCGTATAAGGGCCATCCGGTTTATCAGCAGTAGCTATCCAGAAAGTCATGTGGCCTACATTGGGTAGCCTTGACTTATACATCATGAAATATTTTCCATTCGGTCCTTTCGTAACAGATGGGTTGGTAGCCACTTCAAACGTTTGCTTATTATCAGGTGCCATCAGATAAGTGGCGCCCTTTTGATACCGTCCATTTACCAAATCCTCTATTGTCTTTGCCTTAACTACACCAATTTTTTGTGTGCAATTATATTTTAACCATTGCAGATTTTCTTTGGAAGTTGCCCTATTTAAAGTATAGGAAGAATCATAAGAGTTGCTGATAAAATACAGATAATACCAATCACCAAATTTTTTGATAAGAGGATTGTGATAGGTAAACCTGTCCCACCTTGATTTATCACCTGTTCCCTTTAAAACATTTGCTACAAACTGGTAGGGACCGTTAAGCTTATCTGCCACAGCACATGCTATTTCAGAGTATTTATTCCATCCGGCAAAGCCGTTAAAAATATAATTCAATGAATCATCGTCCAATTTTCTAATGCCATGCTTCCACCTGGAATAAAACATATAAAATTTACCATCTTCTCCTTTTACAACCGAAGAGCCCCAGGTGTAATAATCAGCAGATTTTAAAATATTACCTGAGTCAACAGGGCGCAATTTATTATTAAGGTCCAAATCACTTTGCCCAAAAGAATTGATATTAATTAGAAAAAAAAGTATGGAAAGTAGTTGAGGTATCTTCATTTGTTTTATTTAAGCTCTATAAGCCTTCCCGTGCTGCAAATAATTACACGGCCAACTTAATTGGTTTTATATTTCAATACGCCTCGTGAGTCCTCGGGAATTTAGCGCCTGTTAAGTCAGAAGTTCCTTGGATTTGCAACTTACCATTATCTACCCATTTGGGGCCGCGTTCGGTTAATTCGTTTACCAACGCCAAATATAAATTTTTATAAATTTCTTTACTGCTTTCCATCTTCACAATATTGATGAGTTCATTTGGGTCTTTTTCCAAATCGAATAATTGCTCTTCACCGGTTAAAGTGAAAAAAATATATTTATACCTTCCATCGGTAATAGCTACCCACGCATTGTCAGGTTCATAGCATTTACTGTGTTCGAGGCAAAGCGTTTTCCTCCAGTCTTCTTTTTCTTTCAAGATATTCAGTATGCTTTTTCCATCAATGGGTTTTGGGATAGTAAAATTGCAGGCATCGGCAAAGGTTGGGAAGATGTCGCGCAGTTCTATCAATTCTTCACGAACCTGGCCCCGCTTAAAATTAAATCCGGGCATTTGCGGCCAGCGGATAATCATCGGCACATTTGATGAAGGCTCATAAGCCCTGCATTTGCGCCACATGTACTGGTCGCCCATCATATCGCCGTGATCTGACACGAAAAGAATAAAAGTATTTTCGTATTGTCCTGTTTTCTTTAGTTCATCAATTACACGACCCAATTGTTCATCAACAAAAGAGATTGATGCTGCATAAGCTGCACGGGAATTTATTATTTCGTCTTCCGGAAAAATACCTGAAGAAGCGGAAGGCGTTTTTTCCAGTGAACCCACTTTTTCTTTATATTTTTCTTTTGCCCACTCGCCCACTTTTGGCTCAGGAATATCAACAGACATATAATAATCGAACCAACGCTTTGGCGGATCAAAAGGCGGATGAGGCCTTTGGAAAGAAAGTTTTAAAAACCAGGGAGTATTATTTTCACTTTCCTGCAGAAACTCAATAGCCCTTTGTGCCGTCCAATGGGTTGCATGTAATTTGTCTTCATATTTAAAGGGAATGCCGCGATGGTCGGTATAGCCTAATCCTGTTGCGTTCATATCTTTATCCGGCGCTTCCCTTTCAAACCAGGACTGATAATCGCATACGAAACCATCCTTGCGGGAAGAATACCATCCTTCTTCTAATTTTGAAGTCAAATATCCATTTGAGTTTCTCGGTGCGCCAAAATGATTTTTACCAACTACGATTGTCTCGTGCCCCATTTCAGAAAAAAACTGGGGCATCGTTTGTTTATAAAACTGAGAAATAGTATCCATGTATCCTAACATCCCGTGGTTCCAGGGTTTTAGCCCTGTTAGAATGCTCGTACGGGCAGGCGTACACGAAGGCAATGCACAATAGGCATTTGAAAACCTTGCGCCTTCTTTAGCTAAATTATCAAGGTTGGGGGTCTTAATCCAATCAGCTCCGGCAGCTCCCAGAAAATCACTCCGGTGTTGATCGTCAATGACGAAAAGTATATTAGGCGTTTTCGTTTTCCCTGGCTTATGAGACGGTTTCTTTTGCTCCTCTGTGCCGGATGGATTCGAATGCGGCAAAGATGACGCTACTGGAAACAAGGCCAATCCTCCCAATGTTTTTATCGCGTCTTTACGGGAGATAGTATTTTTTTTGTCTTCACTCATAATATGAATTGTCGAAACGATCTTGAAATTAAATTAAACGGTTCAGTAAAGAAAACGATAAGGTTCGAATTTCTAAAAATTAATTCATAAAATTAAACTGCATCTATAATACAATTTATTTTCATTAAACATGATTCATCCATTTCAAGATTTCAGGAATTAATTTCTGTCCTTTTTCAGGCGTACTTCTGCCATTACAGTAAACAGACAAATACACAAGATTTCTATTTTTTACGGGTTTAATTGATTTACTTCAGCAGCCGTCCATTTTTCAGGGTATCCCCATCCCGGTTTATCCATGTCGCAGAAATCATTTAATTGTTTCATGGTATTATCTAAAAGCGTAGCCATGGACGTTGCTTTACTTTGATATTGTTTTTTTTCTGAAAGATTATTTATTTCCAGCGGGTCATTTTTTAAATCGAAAAGCTGTACATGCGATTGGCCTTTTACATTATATCGTATTAATTTGAAACCATCCTTCACTATAGCCCGTTGCAAGTTTAAATAAGCAAAGAATGCATGGCTTCTTCCTTTAAAAGGACTTTTACCAAATGCATCTGCCAATGAATTGCCTTCAACAGTTGCAGGTGTATGGATGCCGGCCAGGTTACATAAGGTCGGATAAATATCATTAAGATAAACATAGCCATTTACACGTTTGCCTTTGGGTATGCCAGGCCCTTTGAAGATCAATGGCACCCTCATAGAACTTTCATAAGGATTTTGTTTGCCCAAAAGCCCGTGCTCGCCTACTTCCAGCCCGTTATCGCCTGCAAATACAATGATGGTATTTTTATCCTTTCCTGTTTTCCTCAATGTTTCAAGTATTCTTCCGATTTGATAATCTACTTCGCTTATCATGCTGTAATATTTTGCGATCTCCTGTCTTACAGCTTCTTTTGTCCGGGGAAAAGGCAACAAGGTTTCATCCCGTATTTTCAGTTCCCCGTTATCAAATGGATGCTCGGGTAAATAATTCGCAGGTAATGAAACATCATCAGTATGATAACTATGCCCGTACCAGGTGGGAGGTGTCCGGGGATCATGAGGTGAAGTAAAAGCAACATACATTAAAAAAGGTTTTTGGCTTTCCCGTTGGTTTTGTAAAAAATTAACTGCAGCATCTGCAAAATAAACTGAGGAGAAAGTGCTTCCCCAAAATGGTTCCTCGTATTTACCCGTGCTATCGTAATGATATAATCGTGGCCTGTATTGGCCCCCGGTTTGGGGCGGATTCATGCCCCCCAAAAAAATATTATCGCCGGTAACAAATGAACGTTTAAAAGTAGCCCTATCCTGATGCCACTTGCCGGTTTCAAAAGTGATATATCCATTAGCCCTGAAAAGCTCCGGAAAGGTTGTGTCTGATGCGGGGATATAGGTTCCATCTTTATGCAAATGAAAAAGACTTTTACTGCTCATGATCATGGCGCGGCTGGGACAACATATTGCTCCACTTAATCCACCCATAATATGAGCTTGATTAAATGCAGTTCCTTCGTTCACCAGTTTGTCCATGTTGGGAGTAATAATTTCTTTATTTCCCATGGCGTGGATTGTTTGATAGCGCTGGTCATCTGTAATAATAACAAGAATATTGGGCCTGCTATTACTCTCCATTTGTGCCCTAAGCTTTTTTACATTTACAAAAACGAAGAGTAAAGCAAGTGCGGTAATGATATATTTTCTTTTCATTATGTTACTAAAATTTTTCTTTTTTTTCAATTCTACTATGAATCCGGAAAAGATTCTCTTTGTCTAATTCTGTAATTGATACTGTTTTTTCCAAAGATCTATAGACACATCATTTTTTAAAGGTTTCCCCGGTGTGCTTCTTCCTTCTTTAAGATAGGTTTCCATTATTTTGGTAAGTTGTTTTACCACATCAGGGTGCTGTGCTTCCACATTGATTTTTTCAGAAATATCTGCCTTCATATCATACAATTGAACAACGGGCAAACCTTCATTAAATGCCTGCCTGTTCTTGGGTGATTCCCATCCGCCGGAGCCAGGGCAAAACTCCAATTTCCATTTGCCTTTTTGAATAGAAAAATTTCCATCAATCGATGCATAAACAATGGCAGGACGAATTGGCGACTTTGCTTTCCCTAACAGGTAAGGCAAAATATTATAACTATCTTCTGCATAATTGTCCGGCAATTTCTCTTGCAAAATTCCGGCTGTAGTAGCCATAAAATCTGTGAGTGATATTAGTTCCGGGCAAGTGGATCCTTCTGGAATATGGCCGGGCCATCGAACAATAGTTGGAACCCGGTGCCCACCATCCCAAATGTCGGACTTATACCCCCTGAAAACATAACTTGGAAAATGCCCCAGCTTTTCAACATTATATTGTGGCAAAACATAGGGAGCAAAACCATTATCGCTGCTGAAAAATACGATCGTGTTTTTAGAAATACCCAAAGAATCTAATGCCTTCATAACCTGTCCCACGGCCCAATCTGTTTCCATAACATAATCACCATAATCTGTAACGCCACTTTTTCCTTTAAAATTCTTATCGGGCACAATAGGAGTGTGCGGAGAAGGCAGTGCCATGTAAAGAAAAAATGGCTGTTTGGCTGCTGCTTGCGTTGCAATGATTCCCTGTGCTTTTTGAGTTATAGACGGAACCACATCCACTGCTTCAAAATCTTTTGTAGCAGGCCCGCTTCGCACAAATTTTTTCGTAACAGATGGTAAACCTTCTGTATGGTCATTCTCAATAAAAACAAATGGCGGCATGTCTAAGGAAGCGCTGATTCCGTAAAAATAATCAAAGCCCCTGGTGACAGGCCCATTTAAAATAGGTTTTGAATAATCAACTTCCCAACCTGTTTTAATGGCAGAATCTCCTTTTTTAAGCGGCCAGTCCATACCGAGATGCCATTTGCCTAATGCAGCAGTATAGTATCCGTTTTTTTTAAGAAAAGAAGCAACCGTCATACGATCGTTGTCTATTAAAGGTTTTGAAAAACCTCCCAGCACACTTTTCTGCAAGCTGGAGCGCCAGGGATACCGCCCGGTAAGGACGCTGTAACGCGAAGGAGAACATACTGCCGAACTGGAATGTGCATCAGTAAATTTCATTCCCTCCGCAGCCAGCAAGTCTATATTCGGCGTTGCAATCTTTCCTTCCGGATTAAAACTTTTCACATCGCCATATCCTAAATCGTCAGCTAAAATGAAAACGATGTTGGGCTTTTCCTGCGCATATAAGGAGGAAGTGATAAGAAAAGCAATAATTAAAAATTGAATTTTTCTCATGAGTGTGATTTCTTTTATCCTTTGATACGATCGCTGTATTACCAATAAAAATAACAAAAACCGAATGTAGGATTAGAAAATTTAAAAAAGAATAGTGTATTCAATGATAATAATGGATTATCCTATTGTTTCGTTTTTAAATACATTTTTGAAACAGAATGAAATATGGCACACAATAAATTATCAACAAATGCCAGGCTTAATAACTTTACATCCTTAAAAATCCATGCCTTGCAAATCTTGTTCCGTGCAATTTCATAATTAAAAAAGCCCTGTTGATTTAAAAAAATCCAGAGCTTTTATTGATAAGATAAAGGTCAGTTTATTTAGCTACTGATCTTTTGCAGTCTCCAAAATCAAAATTGTATTTATTAGTTGGTTTACTACCATCCATAAAATAAATTATTCTTCTTCTTTAGATTGACAATTTCAACGCGAATTTATAGTACCGGTTTGTCATCCGGCTTTGGTGGCAAATCTTCTTTGACTTCAGTATTATCAACATTACTTACACCAGGCGCATATTTATAATACTCTTTATCTTTTATTTTACCAAAGCTCACAAGAGCTAAATAGATAGAGGCTATAAGGCTTAGATACACGCTAAAGATCAAAATATCGGTAACCCCGGGAGCCATATTTCTTAGTTGGCTCGACATATCATTGTACATGCCTCCCATTCCGGAAGGAACTTCCGTTTTAATTTTGAAATAAAGCCCGATTATCCCTATAATAAAATAGGCTATCGGAACGATAAAAACTAGACTTTAGAATTTTACACGTTAGCTGCAAACAAAAAAAGATGACTCCGGGAATTATTTTTTTAATATTCAACCATTTTTATAAATATAAATATTTCCACAAATGATTTTTTAATGAATAAAAAGCAATCTTATGCTCTAATTGGTTTTTAATGGTTAATAAAATTTAATTTTAAATCTCAAAACAGATTGCATTTTTTTGGAGATCAAATAATCTTTAGATTTGTTTTTTTCAGCATCTTACTGTTAAGTTTGGTTGAAAAGAAAAAACGTTATTGCATTCAAAAACTTACCCAAAAAATAAAAAGCAAATATGAAATTAGCAATTCTTGGATCAGGATTTATCGCCAGATTTTATGCCGACGCTTTAATTGGCCAGCGAAGAAAAGATGAGATCGTTTACGTTTATAGCCGCACGTTGGAAAACGCGAAAAAATTTGCCGGTGATTATAAAGTTCCAAATTTTACAGATAGTCTTGAAGAGTGTGTTTCACATAAAGACGTGGACGCCGTTATTATTGCTTTATCGAATGATATGCATCTGGAATCTGTAACCGCAGCTGCCCTGGCAGGAAAACATGTGTTATGTACGAAACCGTTGGGGCGCAATGCCAAAGAAGCTTACCAAATGTTGCAGGCTGTTGAAAAAGCAAATGTTACCGGCGGTTATTTGGAGGATTTGGTTTATTCGCCCAAGGCTTTAAAATCATTAAAGATGATACAGGAAGGGTGCCGTCGGCGAAATTGTCTGGGCCAAAAGCCGGGAAACACATCCGGGCCCTCACAGCGATTGGTTTTGGGACATAAAAAAATCAGGCGGTGGCGCTATTATCGACCTGGGTTGTCATTGCGTGGAAATTTGCAGGAATTATATTGGCAAAAATGTAAAACCTGCAGAAGTAATGTGTTGGGCAGATACACGCGTGCATCCAATAGAGGCTGAAGACAACGCAGTTGGCTGGGTAAAATATGAAAACGGGGCCATTGGCCAGTTTGAAGTAAGTTGGTCTTTCCGGGGCGGTATGGATTTGAGAGAAGAAGTAATGGGAACTGAAGGCACCATCTGGACTAACAATTTTTTGAGAACAGGTTTTGAAATGTTTACTTCAGGAAAAGGGGGTGATTATATTGCAGAAAAAGCGGAAAGCAATTCAGGCTGGCTTTTCCCCGTAGGTGATGAAGTAAATGAATTGGGTTACAATCACATGTTTACCGATATGTTTGATGCCATTGATAACAATAAACAACCTATGGAAAACTTTTATGACGGTTATGTCGTAAACGCAATTTTAGATGCGGCTTTTGCTTCTGCTAAAAGTAAAAAATGGGAACCAGTTAAAATAGATGATTGGCGCGGCGTTGCACAAGAAAAAAAGGAAAAACAAATGACAAGTTATGATGAAGATTATTATCTCATAAAAGAAGAAGTGCTTCCAGGCGGAGAAAAAAAGTATATCATAAAAAATAAAAAAACGGGTTCAATAGAGAAGAGATAAAAAAAAGAGATAACAAAGACTGAAAACCTGCTGCTAACCTGGTAACGCCGGATCATTGTGATTATTCATCAATTAAAATATACAATTATGAAAACAATGACTTGCAGGCAACTTGGTGGAGCATGTGATAAACAATTCCAGGCTGAAACTTTTGAGGAACTGGCAGAGTTAAGTAAAAAACATGGCGCCGAAATGTATCAAAAAGGGGATGAAATGCATCTTAAAGCAATGAATGAAATGCAGGAATTAATGAAATCCCCGGATGCGATGAATGAATGGTACGAAAATAAAAGGAAGGAGTTTGAAGAACTTCCTGCCGATCAGTAGCGCTATTAGATCAATCAGCAATATCAAGCGATAATTTTGTTTGCTCAAAAAGCTAACATTTTAAAACCGCAAGAAAATGGAAGAACAAATAAGGAAATTTCTTTTCAATCCCACGGTTGGAAAAATTGTTGCTCTTCTTATCGGGATTGCAATTATCTGGACTATCATAAAAATTTTAAAAAGGAATTTATTTTCAAAGATCAAGGATAATGAAAACCGGTACAGGGCAAAAAAAGCGAGCACCTTCATAGGGTATATTTTGAGTATCGTTTTGATCGCAGTTATTTACAGTGATAAGTTGGGGGGCTTTACCGTTGCTTTAGGAGTAGCAGGTGCAGGCATTGCGTTTGCATTGCAGGAAGTAATAACCTCTTTTGCGGGATGGCTGGCTATTTTATTTGGCGGATTTTACCGGACAGGAGACCGTGTACAGCTCGGAGGTATCAAGGGGGATGTAATGGACATCGGGGTTTTACGCACCACCGTAATGGAAATAGGACAATGGGTAGACGGTGATTTATACAACGGGCGAATAGTTCTTATTGCTAATAGCTTTGTATTTAAAGAACCTGTATTTAACTATTCAGGTGATTTTCCATTTCTTTGGGATGAAATAAAAATCCCGATTCAATATGGAAGTGATTACGATAAAGTAAAAGAAATTTTATTAACGGTAGCTAATTCCCTAACAGACGATGTTTCAGAATTATCAGTTGAAAGATGGCGTGTACTACAAAGAAAATTCAGGCTTGAAGATGCGCAAACCGAGCCCGTTGTTTCTTTAACAGCCAATGATAACTGGGTTGAATTCACTTTGAGGTATATTGTTATTTATAAAAAAAGGAGAGTTACAAAAACCTTTCTCTTCACTAATATCTTAAAAGCAATTGATGCTACAAACGGAGCAGTGAAATTTGCTTCTACGACCTTCCAGTTAGTAGAACCACCAGAGATAAAAGTTAAACTGCAGAACTAGAATTTGAAGTTTAACCCGAAAAAATTAAGAAATCTTAGAATAAAAAATCTTGCTATTTATTGGTTTACTGTAACACTATGATCTTCCGCTTTGTATTTGGCAACTACATCATCCAGCATGTTTTTAAATTTCTCTACATCTGAATCATAGCCATAGCCTTCAGGCTCTATGCGGTTTTCGTTTGCATCAAGGAAGAAATAATAGGGTTGTGTATTGGCGTTGTATTTAGAAACCTGCAGATCGGCATTCTTTGCACCAAGTGTAGTTACTTTCTGGTCCAGGGCTTTTGAATAGTATTGTTCGGAAGGTTGCAGGTCAACATTATTTACGTCCACATATAAAGACACGATCACAAAATTATTTTTCAATCGCTTCATCACTTCCGGATCGCTCCACACCTCTCCTTCCATTTTGCGGCAGTTCACACAATTGATGCCTGTAAAATCAAGCATCAGCGGACGGCGTAGTTTCCTCGCTACATTCAAAGCTTCGTCGTAATCAAAATAAGTGGTCATGCCATACCTGGTAACTACATCCGGTTCGTAAATTTTCATCCGCTCATAATATTTTACAGGTCGCGGCAATGTGGCTGTTGAGGAATCTGTTGCAATTGAATGTGCATTTTGAGCAACGGAAGCAGATGTAAAATCCTGCGTTCCCATTGGTGGAAGAAAAGCGCTGATCGCCTTTAATGGCGCGCCCCATAAACCGGGAATCATATAAACCACAAATGAAAAAGAAGCAATAGCAAAGAACAATCTTGTCACGCTTAAATAAGGAACATCAAAATCATTTTTAGGCAATTCATCATCATGGCTGAATTTTATTTTACCCAAAAAATAAACACCCAATAATGCAAAGATCACTATCCACAAGCTGATGAACACTTCCCGATCTAATATCCGCCAGCCTTTTGAAAGATCAGCATTGGATAAGAATTTTAATGCAAGTGCCAATTCGAGAAATCCGAGTGTAACTTTTACTGCATTCAACCATCCTCCTGCTTTTCCTAAAACATTCAATTTTCCGGGAAAAAATGCAAACAAGGCAAAGGGTAAAGCAAGCGCCAATGAAAATCCAAACATACCAATTAGAGGCCCCCAATAACTTCCTCTTGCTGCTATCACCAATAAATTACCGATAATAGGACCTGTACACGAAAATGAAACGACCACTAAAGTGAGCGCCATAAAAAAGATACCGAAAAAGCTTCCGGTACTGGCTTTGCTGTCGGCTTTATTTCCCCAGGAACTGGGCAAGGCAATTTCAAAAGCGCCTAAAAAAGAAATACCGAACAATAGAAATAAGGTGAAGAAAATAAGATTGGCAATCCAGTTGGTGGCCAAATTATTTAAAGCCGTCGGGCCAAAAATAACAGTGATCAAAAATCCCAATAAGGTGAAAATAAAAACGATAGAAGCTGAATAATAAAAAGCATTTTTAATTCCTTCGGTTTTGTTTTTACTTCTTTTGGTAAAGAAACTTACTGTAACAGGAATCATGGAATAAACACAAGGTGTTATCAATGCCAGTAAGCCACCGGCAAAAGCAGTAAAAAATATCCATGTAAGAGATCTTGTTGCCACAGAACCGCCTGTTGGATCGGCTTTTAATTGAGGTGAATTGGAAACACCCCTTTGGTTTCCGGTAAAATAAATGTCTTGAAGTTACTTTCTCCCGGCAGATAATCAGCGCCTTTCTGGTACATATAGCTTACCGTTCCTTTCAATAAAAAACTATCAGATAATGAAGCTGCCACTTTTTGTTTCCACACAACCGAATCGGTATAATAATGAACTTCGCTGTTCAATGAAGGATCCATTGCTTTCTGTTCATCGCCTTTATGAAACAATGAATCTCTTAATAATCTTTTTTGGGAAGGATCGAAACTGATGGAAGAATATAAAACATCATCCGGTGAGTGTTGCAATGCAAAAAGCTTAACGCCCGGGTTTATTTTAGCAGCGATATTAAAAACCACTTCGCTGTCGTTCAACCGCTGGTAACTATAATTAAATTTTACTGCTGAAGAATCCTGTGAAAAGGCCTGGGCAGAAAGAAAAAGGCAAAACAATAAAGCCCGGAGGCCGGTGAAAAACCTGTTCATTAAAAACTTTTTTATTTAAGCTCGTTTATCAGAGCGCCACTGAAAATTTTCTCGTAGATGGCGGCAAACATTGTTTATCGTTGCACACCATAAATTCTACCGCCACATTCATTGATGTTTTTACTGGCGCTTTTAATTTTACCAACTGAACAAAATCAACTGAATTGGAAAATTGTTTTACATCCACACCAAAAAGAGGTTCGTGATGTTGCTCCAGTTTTGCCTACTTCTTTTGCTTTGCCTTCTACAATCACCAACGGATTTTTGGTAAAAGTAATGCTTGTTGCAATTGGCCCTCCATCAGGCGTTGTTTGCGAATAAATGTGCCAGCCATGATCGATAGTGGCGGTAATGTGAACTTCGTAAGTCTTGTCACTAATTTTTTTAGAAGTAGCAGTCCACTCAACCGGGTTTTGAATTTGAGCGAAAAGAAGATTTGAAAATAATAGCAAAAACGATATCGTAATAATTCTCTTCATGTTGTGTTTTTAAAACGGGTACTTATTAATTAATATTGCAAATTAATATAAAAACGACTTACAAAATGTTACAAACATTACAATAATACTAACCTTTTAATGTAAAAAGCTAATTCCGTTTGTAACATAGTGTGACAGTTAATCGAAAAGGTTGGCTCTAAGTGGGCCTTTAAGAAATCGCTAACAATTCTTAATGCTATCCTCCCTTGTCGAATGTTCTTTTTTCACAGATTTTTTTAACATCCGCCCGATTGCCAATTCCGTAAATTTGGTAAATAGGAAAATATGAAAAGTCTATTCACTTTATTTTTTGTCGCTGCCATGACAACAGGTTTTGTTTCATGCGGGCAACAATCGGCTCACAAAAAATCAAAACCAGCCAATCAAAAGAAGATCTTTCAAAATACAGCAAAGCCGCTTTTGCTGGCCGGATGCTTCTGGCACGAAGAAGCTTTGTTTGAAAGTATTAAAGGGGTAAAAGAAGCCGTTTCAGGATATGCCGGGGGAACCGCAAAAGATCCAAATTATGAAATGGTAGAAACCGGAAATACAGGCCACGCCGAAAGTGTGATGGTATATTATGATCCTTCGGTCGTTTCTTACAGCACTTTATTAAAAGTATATTTTGCAGGCCAGGATCCAACAGCCACCAACGGGCAGGCACCTGATTTCGGAAGCCAGTATCGTTCCATTGCTTTTTACACCAACAATTCTGAAAAAGAAGCAAATAGAAAATTACATTCAACAATTGAATGCCTCCGGAAAATACAAAGCGCCAATTGCAGTGCATGTAATGCCCCTGACAAAATTCTGGCCTGCTGAAAATTATCACCAGGATTATATTGCAAATCATCCCAACAGCGGATATGTGCAAAATGTTTCTATTCCTGAAATAAAACACTTTCAAAAAGAATATCCGCAATTGGTAAAGCCAGGCCACTTTTTTTAATCTGCGTTTACAGTTTCTAGAAAACATATCGGCAAAATAGAAATCAGTAAAGAAGATTCGTTTACTATATACTTATCCTTCTTTACCCTTATTTTTGCCAAAAATATTATATTATGCAAACTCTGCTTGTATTACACAATTTATTTCGCTGGCTGATTTTAATTTTTGGATTTCTGGACAGCTGCTAAGCGCTATTAGCGGTTTAGCGTCCAGCAGAATTTATTCTCCAGCTGATGGGCAAAGCCAATTTATTTTTCATGATCTGCATGGATATACAATTGCTGCTTGGCCTTGCGCTTTATTTCATGAATGGATGGTATACCGGTTTAGGCAATATGGGTGAAAGTATGAAAGACCCAATGGTTCGTTTTTTTACAATGGAACATTCCTTTATGATGATCATTGCGTGGATATTGGTTCATGCAGGAAGAGTGGCTGTTAAAAAAGCGTTTCAACTCAAGTGGCAAGTTTAAAAAAACATTAATATTTTTTGGAATTGCTTTGTTGTTAATACTAATTGCCATTCCATGGCCGTTTAGAGAAGCGGTGAGCAGGCCGTGGTTCAGATGGTTTTAATTAGTGATTATTGATTATTGAATTATTAATTAATTATTCTAGACAATTCAAACCATTCTAACCCATTTCTTTCTAAACGATTTAAAAAGTAATCTTTAAAATTAATTGAAAACCTGTAAAGAATAAATGCCAGAACATAAAAACAGAAAGACCGGTAATATTAGTTACAAATGATGATGGAATAACTGCCCCGGGAATCAGAAGTTTGGTGAATGCGGTAAAAGACCTTGGCGATGTAGTGGTGGTAGCGCCGGATAAACCTCAAAGCGGTATGGGCCATGCGATTACAATCGGGGTTCCGCTGCGGTTAGATAAAGTAAAAGATTTTTTTGAAGGTGCAGAAGCATGGCAAACCAACGGAACTCCTGTTGATTGTGTAAAACTGGCCGTAGATAAAATTCTTCACCGAAAGCCCGATATTTGTTTAAGCGGCATCAATCACGGAGCTAACCATTCTATCAATGTAATTTATTCAGGAACGATGAGTGCCGCAATGGAAGCCTCTATTGAAAGTATTCCTTCTATAGGATTTTCATTGCTGGATTATAGCATCGAAGCTGATTTTACTGCCGCTGAATTTTATCGTAAATAAAATTGTCGAAAGCGTGATGAAGAAAGAACTTGAAAAACATTTTTTGCTTAACGTAAATATTCCCGAAGGGCCCGCTGGAAGTAATTAAACGGAATAAAAGTTTGCAGGCAAGCTTATGCCAAATACGACGAGGATTTTGACGAAAGGCTGGATCCACATGGAAGAAAATATTTTTGGCTTACAGGAGAATTTAAAAATTTTGATCCAGGCGAGGACACCGACGTTTGGGCACTGGAACATAATTATGTTAGCGTGGTTCCTGTGCAATTTGACCTTACTAATTATAAGCTTAAAAAAGAACTTGAAAAAAACTGGGACGTTTTATGATCTTCAAAAAAGACAATTTTATTTTCGGCCTTCCCTGGGTTTTATTGCACCGATGATCGGTTTCCTGATTTATAAGCTGGTAAAATTTAAGAGCTCTTTCGATATACTGAAATGTTTCAGTGGATGAAAATGAATCCGGGCCTCATCACAGTTTCTATCAGTGTTTCCTTAATGGCCAATGCATTTTATTTACCATTTATGTTAATGGGCGCGCGACAAAACCGCTAAAGGAATTTTTATGATGACGATGATCTATGCGGCAATAGCTTTGGCTTTTAAATATTGGTAACAGTGAACCAACAAATATTCAAATTTTTATTCCGGCAGTCAGACTTTCGTTTAAACATAACCGTTGAGTCAGGGGTTAATGGTGGAAAAAACTTTTCTGAAGCAATAAGACGAGGTATTTGTTGCTTCATTATTAGCTGAATCAGTTGCATAATATTCTTTCAAAAAGAAATCATTCCGGCTCCATATCGTTTGCATAATTCCCTGGAAACGCTCTTTCATTTCGGGAGTAGAGCGCTGGCGGAATTTATACATATCCTCTACCTGCGCTTCGCCGGCATCTGCGTTTCTGAAAGGGCAACTAATTACATTGAAACCTTTCATTGCAAAATAAACAGCCGTTTGGTCAGCTCTTTCATAATGCCAGTCGCAGATAATCACATCTTTAGGAATCATATCAATTGCCCTGTAAGTATTATTCATGCTGGCTTCCCACTCTCCCAGCCCGGTTGTTTTTCCATCTAAAAGGCGGTCGCCCCAAATCCATAATTGCTTTCCGCTTTCCGCAAGATGATCGTGAATTCTTCTCACTTCATCTGCAAATAATTGTGCAGGATCGTGGCCGCCGCACCTGGGGCATTTATCTTCGCCGATATAAAATACTTCATCCATCCCTGCATGAAAAGCATTGGCTTCAAAAACATCGCAAATCTCATCAATCAAATCAAAAATAATTTTGTGCAATCCCGGCGCAAGCGGGCAATAACTTTTGCAATACAAATTATCGGCATTCGGCCATTCGTATTTTGCAGGCATTTTCACCCATGGCGTTTCATCAAACTGGGGATAAACGCTCAATAATTTATCGGTCCTGTTTGCCCATGATTGGTGCCCCAATAAATTGATTTGTGGAATGATCTTGAATACCATTTTGCTTACAGGCTTTCACAATTTTTTTTACATCTTTTTCAGAAAGAGCAAAACTATCAATCAGTTCAGGATGGCTTTTAAACTGGTAGTGATAATCTACGCTGAAGATCAACGTATTAACCTGCCTGGGACCAATTCTTTTTTTATAAAGGTAACAAAAGAATCTACGCCGGCGGGACGCGGAGCGGCAATATCAAAGCCGCGAACCGGCAACGTATCAGATGAAAATGGCGATTTTGAAGAGGAGCGCTTTCTTACATTTTCATAAACAGTACTAGTAAAAAAATCGAGCAAAAACAAACAGTATAGTTTTTTTCATAACAATCAATTTTTGAAAATCATTTTTAGATACGGCGTCATCATAATACAAAGAAGCTGCACCAAGAATTCCCGGAATTTTCCAAATCAGAAACTTCCAGATGAAATTGTTCCAGCGTATTTGAATAAACATAGGTACGAATCCGCTCCCTCATTTTCTCCCCGAAAAGCGCATATGCTTTACTGATAGAACCTCCAAGCACAATTAATTCGGGACAATATGTATAAAGAATCATCCTGATCGCATTTCCCAAATGAGTTCCCAATTCTTCAAAAATCATAATGGAAAGCGGATCGCCTTCCAGTGCTTTTTTATAAACCACTTCGCCATTGGTTTGATAACAATTTTCAAAAAACTGGCCACTGGCATAATATTCAAAATACTGATCAAGATATTCCACGTTTCCAAATTCGCCGGCACCACAATTTACTCCCGCGTATAATTTATCATTAATGATAATTCCCGCGCCCAAACCTGTTCCAATAGTAAGCCCAATCATCGAATGAAAATTCTTTGCCTTTTCCAAAATATTTTTCACCCAGAGCAAAACAATTGGCATCGTTATTTACCGAAACAGGAAGATGATATTTTTCTTCCATTAATTTTTTCAATTCTACCTTTTTCCACGAAGGAATATTTTGAACATCATACACAATTCCATTTTCAATATCCACCACACTGGGCACACCGATTCCGATGGCTTGAATATTTTCATCGGTCAAAGGATCAATCAGTTCATACATAATATTCAACACTTCCTCTACACTTCCTGAAGACGGAATACGTTCGGAAACTAATTTCTGCAAGTTTTCCTCCAGAAACAACTCCTGCGCGCACATGTGTTCCACCAAGATCAATTCCAATAATATTATTTCAGATGCCATTTATATTTAGTTTAGAGTTTAGTTAATCGGCTTCGTGAACAATTTAGCCTTTCGCCTTGAATCCTGTATCGTTTTATTTTTAATGATCGGGTTTGCCCAAAAACCAATACTTAAAATATATCCGAGCGTGATGTATAAAAAAAGCATTCCTGTACGCAGTCCAAAATGATCGCCAATGGCACCAATAATGAAAGGAATAACCGCACCGCCGATAATTCCTGTAAGCAAAATTCCGGAGAAGGCGCCATGATGTTCTTCTAAAGAATTTAAAGCCAGGGAAAAAATAATCGGGTACATAACAGAAGCAAAAAAACCTACACATGGAAATGCATATAAAGCTACGCGGTCATTACTGGTAAATAACCCGACGCTTAAAGAAATGATTGCCAGAATTGTAAAGCTGATCAGCACTTTACTGCTGTCCATCACTTTTAATAAAAACAATCCGAGAACACCTCCGGCTGTCATCATTCCCCAGAAATAGGCGACATCATTGGCTCCGGAGGTTTTAGGATCGTATTGATGATATTCAAAAAGAAATTGTGAGATCCAATTGGCCACTCCCTGTTCCGTACCCACGTAACAAAACATACCAATAAAAAAAAGAATAACGACGGGCTTTTTCAAAAGATCTAAATGCACTTTTAAAGCGCCTGCTTTTTCATCTTTGGTCAAAATAACTTTCGGAAATTTCGATATAAGAATCACGACAAACATTATTAAACTCACGACAGCGAATACCCAATACAAAGAAATCCAGGGAAGGCTTGTCAGGAACGATAGAAGCAAAAATTCTTTGTACAGGATCAATATCGCCTTTGTTGGCAAGGTTAACTACCAGGTAAGAATACACAAATGGACTGATAAAAGAAGCCGCTCCAAAAATCAATTGTGCTAATACAGAATTAAAAGCATAATTCTCTTCACCTCCCGAAGTGCGAAGCAAAGGATTAATAACCACCTGCAACATGGCCATTCCACATCCAATCAAAAATAAAGAAATAATGTAGCTGGAATAATTGGGAAATAAAACCAACAGTAAAGAACCAAAAAATGAAACCACAAACGCTGCGACCATGATCTTCTTTTCTTTATATTTTTCATTCATGATACCTGCAGGAATCGACATTACACCATAAGCGATAAAAAAAGCAAAAGGTAAAATAGCCACTTCGGTTAAGCTAAGATGAAATCCGGTTTTTATATCAGGAATTAAAGCTCCAATAATGTTGGTCAAAAATGAGATCACGAAGAAAGTGAGCATGATCAAAAAAACAATGTAATAATTTCTCTTGCCTGTTGTGGTAGTTGTTGTCATGGATTTTTTTATAATAGATGAAGAATGATTAACGATTTTTATTTAAATAATTTGTTGAAAATAAAATTCGATTTTATAAAGTACCCAGTCAATATTCTTTGTTTAAAATCTTAAAGTTAAAGCTACAGTAAAGCAACAAATTCCTTTAATTTTTATTTTCGTTTAACCTTAAACGTTGTAATAAAAAAATAATTACTAATCTTTCAACTGCTTCAACCAAACAGGTTTTGTTTCCGACTGATGATCTGCGCCAATAATTTCTTTATACAATTCAGGCCTCCTCGCATTTTTATAACGCCATCCACCGGCCAATTTTAATTTATCTTCTGTAATAACTGCGGTCGCAATTTCATCCTCAAAACTTTTTATTTCCATCAGAACTTCTCCGTAAGGATCCAGAATCATTGAGTTTCCATTTTTTAGATGGTCTCCATCATAACCGATTGGATTGGTAAAAACATAATAAACACCATTATCGTACGCTCTTGCCGGAAGCCATCTCATAAGCCATTGGCGGCCTTTGGGCCCGTCAAATTCCATTCCGAAGCGGAACAGGATCAGTTTCTCTTTTTTGCCAAAGCGTCATCATCTACAAAGCCTCTTCCCGGCATAGACGAAGGCGTACACATAGTAACATGCGGTGCAAAAATAATTTCAGCTCCGAGTAAAGAAGTAGCTCTTACATTTTCAATAACATTATTATCATAACAGATTAAAATTCCGCATTTCCATCCTTTGATATCAAAAACCACATATTCATTTCCGGGAGAAAAATATTTGCTGATGAAGGGATGCAATTTGCTGAATTTCGCAATCAGTCCTGATTTATCAACACAGATATAAGTATTATAAAGCTTATCATTTTCAATTTCAACCAAACCCGCTAATACAGTGATGTCATACTTTTCGGCAATTTCAATCAGTTTTCTGGTGCTTTCTCCATCCGGAACTTTTTCGGCAAAACTTATTACTTGTTCTCTTTCCAGATCTTTAAAAAAAGTATAAGCAGTGATGGACATTTCATGAAAACTGATCACTTCAGCGCCAGCGTTTTTTGCCTTTGCGGTTAATTTTTCAATCACGGAAAGATTGTATTCTTTATCTCCATCTTTAGGTGCAAATTGTGCAACTGCAATTTTTAATTTTCTCATTTGTGAATAGTGAATGGTCAATAGTGAATTGTGAATGTGAACCTGAACTCTTCCGAACTTTGTAAAATTTCAACCTATTCAATATTCCAGCCTCCCACTTTCACACACAGGTTTTTGTCCGATTAAGATCAGAAGTATGTACCCAAACAGAAACTGTTCTTTCCTCTCCGGGCAAAAGTGTAAAATAATTGCTATCCCAGAAAACAGGAACCACCGATTCATTGCTATTGCCTTTTTTCAAATCAAGATAAACCATAAAGGCAAGATGCGAAGTTGGATTTTTCACTTTTACTGTCATCATCGTTTTTCCGTTGTTTGTTGTGGTATTTTCACTTGTTTGCAATTTTACTTTTGGCAATTGTTCGAAGCATAGTAAGATCGGCATAATGAGATTGAGGCGTAACATACCAATTGCTTTTCTTTACATCCAGCGAATCTTTTTCTGTAGAAAGCACATAAAAATTGTTGCTCACATTTTTGTGTTGCTTATCAAACAATTTCAGATCAAGGAAATAGGTTTTGGTGAGATCAGGATCAGAAGGCAAATTGAAAACCTGTTTCGTTTCTTTTGAAGACAAGTCAGCAACAGAAACTGTTTTTTTCAAAACAGATTTTGATCCAAAATCAAGTACGTTTATTTCTGCGGTAAGTCCATCTATCTGATTTGCCTGTATTGTTCATCACTTCAACCGCATTATCTCCATAATTATAAGAAACATGCAATGGTTCATTGGCTTTTCTTGCGCCATAAAAAGCGCCGGTGGGCATCAAATAATAATCATACAATTGCCACCAAAGCTTTGGCCAGGAAGCATTGTACATCCATTGAATAATTCCTGTTGCTTCAAAACGATTGGATTCAAAAGCTTCAAACATGGCGCGCATTCCTTCATAATTAAGGTATTGCGCTTTTCGTTCATAATCTTCCAAAGAAGTTGGCTTACCCAATCTTTCATCCATCGCATTATTGTAGCGGGTAAGATTATGGAAGTTACCTCTTGCTGCATGATACAACCATGAACTGCCGATAGGCCACAAAGAATCTTTGGGAATCATTTTTTTCAAACTTTCCAAAACAGGCACTTGTGGACCCGGCCCGGTTTCGGTATTAAAACCAAATGCTACCTCCGTAAGTGGTATCGATATACCAATAATCCGGCGGAACATAATCGTAAGGCCCACGCATTTTCATGCCGGTATGACCGGTAAGTTCGCTTGTCCATTCATGTGCCGATTGAACAGAAGGGCGTGTAGGATCATAATTTGTTAAAACATTAAGATAATTTTTTTCCAGTTCAGGCCTTGGCCATTTGTCGCTTCCATACAACCAAAGAAAAATACTGGGATGATTTCTTAGCCAAACAATTTGATCGCGCCATGATTTTGTAGCAACATCGATCTGATCAGGGGTAGTAATTGCTCCGTATTTATCATCAGTGAATTGTATCCATAAAATCCCTTTCCATTCCCACTGGCAACTGAAACCTACCATTAATAAAATTCCTTTTTCATCGCACAAATTATAAAGATGCTGATTTTCGCCCCAAAAACCTTCCATTCTCAATGCATTAAAATTCATATGAACGGCATAATCAATCCCGGCTTCTTCATAAGCCGGCGAAGCATCCAGCAACATCGGATCGGTCCAGCCCCCACCTTTTATCAATATTTTTTTCCCATTCAAACGATAAGCGCGAAAACCTTTTGTCAGTTCTATATCCTGAAACACGAACGAATGCCAATTTTCATTTTTTTTGAATCGGAAATTTTATTTCCTGTTTCAAAATTCATTTCGAGTGAATAAAGATTCGGTTTCCCTAAATCGTGCGTCCACCAAAGTTTGGGATGATCCATGCTCAACGCTTTATACTCATCCGGAGTCAAAACAATTTCTTTTGATTCGTTGGCATTTAATGAAACATCTTTGGAAATATGAATGTCATTGCCAATTGTGGTTTTTAAAACACCATTTATATTTTTATCAGAATGATTTTGCAAGTTTTACTTTTAATGTAACATTCGCATGATCAAGCGTCGCGGTATCTACATCAGTAATAACAAAAGGTTGATCCAATGAAACAGGGCCTGTTTCCATCAAATGAACATCGCGCCAGATGCCCATGTGATTATCAGCGGGTTCAGGGTTCCAATCTACAAAGCCAATATTCAAATCACCAGGGCCGGCTTGTTTCACTTTTAAAGCGAGCACATTTTCGCCTTTTTTAATATAAGGAGTTATATTAAAAATAAACTGCCGAAAACTTCCTTTAATCGTATCTGCAGAAGCAATTTTTTTTCCATTTAGCCAAACATCTGCGCTGTAACTAATGCCATTGAACCGCAGGCGATAAACCTGGCCATTCCCTGTTTTGTCAATTGTAAAATTGCGGCGATACCACCAGGGCGCGGTAAATAAACTGTCAGGAATTTTTTCAAGATTGCGGTTAAAATAAATATTTTTAAAAACACCATCATCTACTAATGTTCCTAATGTGCTGTTGGGAACTTTGGCCGCATACCAGTCAGTGGATTTGAAATTGCCGGTTGAAATTTTTTCTCCGTCCGCCGATACTTTATCTGAGGATTGAATCTGCCATTGATTTTGAAATTCAGTGTTTTTTACGTTCCAGGAATTAGATTGAGAAAAGGCAAAAAAAGGAAAAAACAACATTGCGGGAACAATTAAAAACCTAATACCATTTTTTTTCATACAAAAAACAATTTGATGATTTTAAAAGAAAATTTATTTCAACAGCAATACAAATAATAAAAAACCAAGACAGCTAATATTAAAATAAATAACAGCCTGGTTTTTTACCAACAGAATTTTAAAGATAAAAAGAAAAACTTTTTTTAAAATAAGAATTAACAGTGAAGCAATAAATAAATCAAATTTCTGTTTTGCTTTAAAAAATATTGACTCATCATACAATACAATATTTATGAAACTGTTGGAAAGTTACAAATTCATTCCCCCCGAAATCTCAATTCTTTGGCCACTGATCCAACGGGCATCTTCACTACAAAGAAAAGCAACGACTCCACCAATATCTTCCGGCAGCCCTACTCTTCCTAATGCTGCTCGCGAAGCCAAAAGTTTTTTTCTCTCAGGGATATCCCTGTTTCCGCCATTATTAAAATCAGTTTCAACAGGACCTGGCGCTATCACATTTACGGTAATGCCACGCGGGCCTAATTCTTTGGCAAGATACCTTGTCAACACTTCAACTGCTCCTTTAGCAGGTGCATAAAGGGTGTAAGTTGGAATAACATATTTAGTAGTTCCTGATGAAACATTAATAACCCTTCCGCCATCATTCAGCAAAGGCAATAATTGTTGGGTAAGAAAATAAACACTTTTGTAATGAATGTTCATAAAAAGATCAAAATCTTCTTCCGTGGCTTTTTCAAATGGAATACTGTCGCCATTTCCGGCGTTATTAATTAAAAAATCGAATCTTTCAATATTCCATTTTCTTTGAAGAGTTTGTCTAAAATCTTTAATAAAATCTCCGATGGCTTTAATGTTATTGGCATCATATTTCAAAGAAACAGCTTGTCTTTCCATTGCCTCAATTTCATTAACCACTTTTTCTGCAGCTTCTTTTTTACTGACATAGGTAATTACAATATCATACCCTTTTTCTGCAAGCCTCAAAGCCATCTCTTTTCCCAAACCGCGGCTGCCTCCGGTAATTAATGCTATTTTGTTTTTCATGACATTTAATTTTAAAATTTTACAAATGTAAATTATTTTGAAAGGGTTTTTATCTATATTGCTCCCGAAATGGCTGATTTTGTTGTCTTTTCAAAACTTTTCTATCTTTACCATGAAAATTGAATTATAACCATTAACTATGCTGGAAAACAAAGAAATATCTGCTCTTTTTCATTTAATAGATGATCCTGATGATGAGGTTTTCAGCACCGTTACTGAACGCATTATTTCCCACGGTCGTGCCATTATTCCAAATCTCGAAAATTTATGGGAAAACAGTCCTGACGAAAATGTGCAGGGCCGTATTGAACTGATTATTCACAAATTGCATTTCAGGGATTTGGTAGAAGAATTTGTTGAATGGAAAAATGGTACCTGTGAATTGCTACACGGCTCGTTGCTGGTAGCAAAATATTGTTACCCTGAAATGATTGCCACGTCTGCGTTGCAGGAGATAGAAAAGATAAGAAGAAATATCTGGCTCGAGCTTAACAGCTATCTGACTCCGTTGGAACAGGTAAATGTAATTTCCGGAATTTTATACAGTTATTATAAGTTGAAGGGAAACGAAGTAAGTTATGACATCACAGAAGATTTTTTGATCACCAGGCTGATAGAAAATAAAAGAGGCAATTCAATAACAAACGGAATTCTTTATTTAATACTTTGTGAATTGCTTGACATTCCTGCCAAGGCAATCAGTATTCCCAAACAGTTTATTCTCGGGTATTTCGATATTGACTACCGGTTTCCCAATCCTGCTAAACAGCAAACCGAAAAGATAAACTTTTTCATTGATCCGCTTAACGGACAAGTATATTCGCATAAGGATGTGGAAAGTTATTTTAAGAGAATTTCAGTACCTCCCGTTCCTTCTTATTTTAAGCCGCTTGGCAGCAAAAGAATCATTCAACACCTTCTTGAAGAATTTAGTAAATGTTTTACCGCGCCATTACAATTGTACAAGAAGAATGAACTTCTTTTTATTGCCAAATTATTAGATGAGTAAATAAGAATCTTTCTTATTTGTTTGTTTACTGTTCTTTCAAAATCAGTAATAAATAAAAAGAAATTAAATCTTAAGCCTTTTTTCGACTTTCCATTTATTCAGAAAAATGGCTGATTAATTGCAGTTGTTTTGTCATCTTCTAATTCATTAAAAAAGATTCTATGAAATATTATTATCCTGGTACAAAAAAACTTCTTATCCTCTTTGCTATACTTCCTGTCTTTATTTTGATGGCAGGTTGTAACAGTAAAAATGATAATTCCGCCTCTTCCGCCAATAATAGTGAACAAACAAATAATGCGCTTTTTGCCAAATATAAATTGGATAAAATCCATTTGCCTGAAGGTTTCCAAATAAATGTTTATGCAGAAGTGCCTTCCGTGAGAAGCCTGTGTGTTTCTCCATCGGGAACTGTTTTCGCCGGCACCCGCGATGACAAAGTCTTTGCAATTCCTGATATAAATCATGATGGCAACGCGGATAGTGTTTACGAAATAGCAAATGGGCTAAAGGCAGCAAATGGAGTGGCATTTAAAGATGGAAGTTTATATATTGGCGCCAGTTCTACAATTTATAAAATAGACAATATAGAATCCAATCTTAATAATCCACCAAAACCTTCAGTCATTTACGATCAATTCCCCTCAGACTCACATCACGGACTGCGTTTTATTTCCTTCGGACCAGATAATAAACTTTATGTAGGCGTTGGTGCGCCGTGTAATGTTTGTCTTCCTTCCAAACCTTATTACGGCACTATTTGCCGCATCAATCCGGATGGCTCAGGCTTTGAAATTTTTGCAACCGGCATAAGAAATACAGTTGGCTTCGATTGGAACCCTGATACCAAAGAAATGTGGTTCACAGATAACGGGAGAGATAACCTGGGAGATAGCATTCCGAGTGATGAATTAAATAAGGCCACGCAGGCAGGAATGAATTTTGGATTTCCTTATTGCCACCAGGGAAATATTCCTGATCCGGAATTTGGCAAACAAAAAAACTGTTCGGATTTTACGCCACCCGTAAAATTGCTGGGCGCTCATGTAGCATCTTTAGGAATGACGTTTAATAAAGAAAATAAATTTCCTTCTGAATATAAGAATGCCATTTTTATTGCAGAACATGGAAGCTGGAACAGGACCATCCCAATTGGTTATCGTGTGGTGGTTTTAAAAATGGATGACAATGGAAATCTTATGGATCCTGTACCTTTTGCTGATGGCTGGTTGCAAAATGAAAAAGAAGTAAATGGCCGTCCGGTGGATGTTCAGTTTTTAAAAGATGGCTCGCTGTTGGTTAGTGATGATTACAATGGAGTGATTTATAAAATAAATTATAAAGGGATAAAATAGTGAATGGTGATTATTGATTATTGATTATTGATTACATTACCGGAACCGGAACCTCTTACTTTTAATAAATTATATAAACGATCTAAACCCTCTAAACCTTTAAATTCAAAGAATGCACGATCATCTACACGAGGAAGAACATTTGGAAAGCTCTGATTTTTTAAGAGATGTAGTCATCGGGATGAGCGATGGGCTTACTGTGCCGTTTGCTTTGGCAGCAGGGCTCACGGGCGCAGTAGCCAACAGCTCCATTATCGTGATTGCAGGGATAGCAGAAATTGTGGCCGGAAGTATAGCAATGGGATTAGGCGGATATCTTGCCGGAAAAACGGAAACTGACCATTACAACAGCGAACTCAAAAGAGAATATGAGGAGGTGGAACGCATTCCCGAAATGGAAAAAAAAGAAGTTCGTGATTTTTTTGAAAATCTTGGTTTAAGCGAAGAAATTCAGGAAAAAGCCACGGAAGAAATTGCAAAAGATAAAAAGCAATGGGTGGATTTCATGATGAAGTTTGAGCTTGGCCTTGATAAACCTGATCCTCGTCGGGCTACTAAAAGTGCTTTAAATATTGGCCTGTCCTATGCAGTTGGTGGTATCATCCCTCTAAGTCCTTATTTCTTTATACCTGATTCCCGCGAAGCTTTAAAATTTTCTGTGGTTGCGACTCTTATTTGCCTTTTTGTATTTGGCTATTTCAAAAGTAAAATAACCGGCGTTCCGGTTTTAGCCGGCGCTTTAAAAGTAATGCTGATTGGAGCGGCGGCGGCGGCAGCGGCATTTGGCGTTGCGTTGCTTTTTAAATAAATAGTATTAGGCTTTTAGCTCG
Organism: uncultured Chitinophagaceae bacterium; assembly: GCA_963741705.1. Taxonomy (GTDB): domain Bacteria; phylum Bacteroidota; class Bacteroidia; order Chitinophagales; family Chitinophagaceae; genus Ginsengibacter. Next base: position 31,021 of record CAVUJE010000034.1, read on the forward strand.
CAAACTACATATTAGCGACGCTTTTATAAAAATTATTCTATAATCAATATCGTTTTACCCAGCTTGAGTTTTGAATGGCACCGCCTTCGACAAGCTCAGGCTGGCAAATCATCTTTTAAGTATTGCCTCGAATTAAACGCCTAATCCTTTTAATAAAATAACCAATCGTATTTTTCCTGCGCTTTTTACGAGCCGTAGGGCACTTCTACTCTATTTTTTTGTTACATAAAATATTTAGATGCAGGTTACGTTTTTATTCCCGTAATCCGTTGCTAACCTATATTTTAAAACCTATGCCACTTTTCAGCAAAACTGAATCCATTTCCAACTTACATGAAGAAATGAACTATTGAAATAACCCAAAGAAGGGTTAAAAGCTAAAAGCTTTTAACCATAGAATGGAAAAAGCCTTAATGGATAATCAGTTTTTGAATTTTGGAGTCCCTTCATGTCTATGAAGGGATATTTTTTTTATGGCAATCACTTTATTCTGTATTGATATTATGCCGGGCATCACTTGAAATATTATTAATGGTCCAGGTAATCCTCTTTTCAAAATCATGCTTGCGAACCATACAGTTTTGTTTAGAACATATCTTACAGGAAAAATCATCACAGGCATCTGAATGAACAAATAATTCCACTGTTTCTCCGAATTCATTTTTTATCAATTCGCCAAGAGATTCTACTTCAGAATGCGCTTCTCTTACTGTCAAATACCATGGAACAGTAAGGTGACAATCACAATGCAACGTGCTCCCATATTTGATGAATCGTGTATTGTGTAAATCTATCCAGTTTTCTTTCCGGTGCTCATTCAAAAGATCAACTATATCTTTTAATAATTTTTCATCGGCTTCATCCATAATACCTGCCACCGAAACACGTACAATTTTATAACCGGTATAAATGATTAAAACAGCTACTATAAATGCGATAATTGTATCGATAAAATTATACCCGGTAAAATGAATAATCAAAAGGCCGGCAAGTATTGAGACAGTGGACCAGGTGTCGGTTACCAGGTGCTTCCCTCCTGCTATTAATTGTAAAGACTTGTTTTTTTTACCGGTATTGATACAAATTCTTCCGATAATAAAATTAACGACCGCGGTTGCAGCTATTAAGATAATTCCTGTATTTAATTTCTGAAGCTGGTGAGGATAAAAAATACTTTGAACCGCTTTATAAATAATAAAAAAGCCCGCGATAATTACCATGCTTCCTTCTATTCCTGCAGAAAGAAATTCTACTTTTCCATGTCCGTAAGGATGGTCAGCGTCTTTGGGTTTGGATGATAAACTCAAACTATACAATCCTAAGAAACCCGCAACAATATTTACAATACTTTCCAGGGCATCTGTAAGAATCGCAAGGGAACCCGTAAGAAACCACGCAATTAATTTTATAATAAACAATATTATTGCTACAAGAACGAGAATTTTCTGAAGCCTGAGATTTTCTTTTGCAGTTATCAAAAGTTATATTTTAAAAAAAATGCAAAATTACCGAATTCAACCCGGAATAATCCGGTATTAGTGACGCCTATTTATCTTTCATTTTTACCTTTCAGCATATTTTTATTCGGAAAAGTTATCTAAATATTACATTTGTAACCATGCGCAAAACCTTTAATATACTTTCAAGTTCTTTTCGGCTGACGATGCAGGAATTGGTGGTAAATAAATTGCGCACTTCACTTTCACTCATTGGAATTTCTTTTGGAATTTTTTGTATTATCGGAGTTTTAGCTACCGTAAACAGCCTGAAAACAAATATTCAGAACCAGATTAACAGCCTTGGTTCCAATACCATTTATATTGATAAATGGGAATATTTTCATAACGGCGCGGATTACCCCTGGTGGAAATTTGTAAACCGTCCCATACCTGCTTTTGATGAAGTTAAACTGATAAAAGAAAGAAGCGCCCTCGCAAAAAATGTTGCATTTATCATAAATAAGCCTGTAAATGTTGAATATAAAAGTATAGCCCTGGAAGGCGTTCAGATGTATGGGGTTTCAGAGGAAGAAAACGATATTCAACCTCTTACTATTCAATATGGCCGATTCATCACAGAAGCAGAGTTTGCCAATGGAAATGCAGTGATGGTAATGGGTTATACCGATGCAGAAAGCCTTTTTGGAAATCCTTCGTTTGCGGTGGGCAAAGAAGTAAATGTAAAAAATCATAGAGCCATTATAATTGGCGTAGTTGCCAAAACAGGACGATCAATGACCGGGATGGATTATGACCAAAGTGTTTTCTTACCCTTTAGATTTGCAAGAAACCTGGTTAATGAAAAAAACAGCTCCCCAAGGATTATTGTGACAGCCAATAAGAATGTAAGTTCCCAGGCATTGGCTAATGATCTTGAAGGCGTAATGAGATCTATAAGAAAGCTTAATCCAAAGCAAGATGATAATTTTGCAATAAATCAAATTTCAGGGGCCAGCGAGCGTGTAAGTTCCGTGTTTGCCAACATCAACATCGGTGGCTGGGCCATCGGAATTTTAAGCCTTGTAGTGGGCGCTTTCGGAATTGCCAACATTATGTTTGTAACCGTAAAAGAACGAACTCCAATTATTGGCCTAAAAAAAGCAATTGGCGCTAAAAAGAGAAGTATCCTTTCAGAATTTCTTCTGGAATCTGCCATCATTTGTATTTTAGGCGGAATAATAGGATTGATTCTCGTTTATTTACTCACAGTTATCCTAACCAGTGTATTTAACTTTCCGGTTTTTATTTCAGGCGGCATTCTTTTTCTCGCCATTTCTCTTTGTATAATTATTGGCATTCTTGCAGGTATTATTCCCGCCTTAAGTGCATCCCGGCTTGATCCGGTGGTGGCCATCAGGTCATAATTGTAAAATAAAAAGTCCACTTTTTTATTCGTTTACTGGTTAATTAAAATCCGTGTGGCCTGGATAAAAAAGCATAGGAAAAACGAAGCGGGTCGTTTTATAAATTTTCATATAAATTTGCCGCAACAAAATTTTACGATAAACCGAATGAAGGTTTTAATTAAAAACGCGACCATACATTCCCCCTCTTCTCCTTTTCACGGAAAAATAAAAAATATTTTTATAGACAATGGCATCATCACAAAAATCAATGATGAAGCAGAGGAAGCAGATGAAACGATCGATATCCCTGGGCTTTATGTTTCTGCAGGTTGGATGGATTGCTTCGCCAATTTTTGCGATCCCGGACAGGAATCTAAAGAAACATTGGAAAGTGGCGCCAACGCAGCGGCTGCCGGTGGCTTCACAGAAGTAATGTTAATCCCAAATACTCAACCGGCCGTATATAATAAAAGCCAGGTAGAGTATTTAGTTCAAAAAAGTAAATCATTAGCGGTAAATATTCATCCCATCGGAGCGATAACAAAAAACGCGGAAGGAAAAGAATTAAGCGAAATGTTCGACATGTTCAACACCGGAGCTATCGCGTTTTCTGACGGAACAAAACCGGTGCAATCATCCGGCATTTTACAAAAAGCATTGGAATATATTCTGGCTATCGATGCCACGATCTTACAATTACCTGACGACAGATCCATAGGAACACATGGGCTGGTAAATGAAGGTGAAATGTCAACCAGATTGGGTTTGCAGGGTAAGCCTGCCCTATCCGAAGAGTTAATGATAGCAAGGGATATAGAACTTGTAAGATATACCAATTCTAAAATTCATTTCACAGGAATTTCTACAAAAAAATCTTTGGAATTAATAGCGGAAGCAAAAAAAGAAAAGCTGACTGTAAGTTGTTCCGTAACTCCTTACCATTTGTTTTTTTGTGACGAAGACATTTCGGATTATGAAACTGATTTAAAAGTCAATCCTCCTTTGCGTAATAAAAAAGACCGTGATGCCTTGCGCAAAGGAATTAAAAATGGCACGATAGATTTTATCGCATCTCATCATCAGCCACAGGATTGGGATCATAAAATTTGCGAATTTCAATATGCAGAATTTGGAATGGAAACTTTGGAAAGTGTTTTTGGAGTCGCCGGTATTTGTGGTGTTTCCACTGATCTTTTTGTAAAAATGCAAACTGAAAATATCCGTAAATTCTTCAATCAACCCGTTCCCTCAATTGATGCAGGCCAAAAAGCCAACCTGACCTTATATGTCCCGGGCGAAGAATATATTTTTGGAAAAGAAAATATTTTATCAAAAAGCAAGAACAATGGTTTTACCGGCAAAAAGCTAAAAGGAAAAGTGATTGGGATTTTTAATAAAGACAGGTTATTTTTGAACAAATAAAAAAAATTATTATGGAACAAACAATAACCACTTCCTCTACCAAGGGGATTGTAATTTCGTTAATATTAATTGTAATTGCCTTGGTTACTTATTTTCTGAATTTAGATCCGGAAGGTTCTTCCAGGTATGTAAGCTTCGGTATTTTTATTGTTGGCATAATTTTGTCAATAAATATTTACGGAAAACAAATAGATCACAACGCCACATTTGGTAATTATTTTGCTCATGGATTTAAAGTAGCTGCCCTGGTAACTGCCATAATGGTCATCTATATAATAATCTTTGTTTACCTTTTTCCGGATGTAAAAGAAAAAGGAATGGAGGCTGCGAGGAAAAGCATGGAAGAAAAAGGAAATTTAAGCCAGGAACAAATAAACCAGGGAATGGATATTACTAAAAGGTTCTTCATGGTATTTATAATTGCCGGTACATTATTAGGTTATCTTATTTTTGGGGCTATTGCCTCATTGATCGGCGCTGGTATTACTAAAAAGAATCCCAGGCCAATTGAAATTGACCGTTAAACTTTTTCCATGGATATTTCTGTTATCATTCCGCTTTATAATGAAGAAGAATCTTTGCCCGAATTGGAAGCATGGATAAGACGTGTCGCAGATGAAAATAATTATACCTATGAAATAATTATGATAGATGACGGAAGTACAGATGATTCCTGGGCAATTGTGCAGGAATTGCATGCGCTAAATCCGGCAATAAAAGGTATTAAATTACAACGCAATTATGGGAAAAGTGCTGCACTAAACGAAGGTTTCAAAATGGCCAAAGGCGATGTAGTGATTACCATGGACGCCGACCTCCAGGATAGTCCTGATGAAATTCCTGAACTTCGCAGGATGGTGCTTGAAGACAATTTTGACATCGTAAGCGGATGGAAGAAAAAACGATACGACAGCACGCTTTCTAAAAATATTCCTTCTAAGTTTTTTAATGCAGCAACAAGAAGAGCCAGTGGAATTTATCTTCACGATTTCAATTGTGGACTCAAAGCTTATAAACACAAGGTGGTAAAAAGTATTGAAGTATATGGCGAAATGCATCGATACATTCCTTTAATTGCCAAATGGTCTGGCTTTAAAAAGTTTGGTGAAAAAGTGGTAGAGCACCGCCCCAGGAAATACGGCGTTACCAAATTTGGATGGAACCGTTTTGTAAATGGGTTTTTGGATTTGGCATCTATCATGTTTGTTGGAAAATTTGGCAAAAACCCAATGCATTTTTTTGGCTTGTGGGGAACACTTTCTTTTCTCTTTGGTTTCCTGGTTTCTTTTTACCTGACAATAACCAAATTCTTTTTTGACAAAACAGGAATGACACAAAGACCATTATTTTTCGTTGCGCTGGTTGCAATGATTATTGGTGTTCAACTTTTTCTTGCAGGATTTCTTGGTGAAATTATTTCAAGAAACGGGCCTGAGAGAAATCATTATTTAATTGAAGATAAAATTATTTAATGTGCTGCTTAGCTAATTAGAAAATGTGAAAATGAAAATTCAGATTATTTATTGGTTTACTGAAAGGATTTTGTGAACCTTCAGCTTTCAACATTTAACCTTGAACCTTCAACCGTCTAAAATCATCATTATCGGCCCGGCGTATCCTTTGCGAGGCGGAGGCATTTCTACTTTTAATGAACGGTTAGCAAGAGAATTTATTGATGAAGGATTTGATACGACAATTTATACTTTTTCTTATCAATATCCTTCTTTCCTGTTTCCCGGAAGCTCACAATATTCAACAGAACCCGCACCGGCAGGTATTCCTATCAAAATAAAAATTAATTCAATAAATCCTTTCAATTGGATTTCTGTTGGAAATGAATTGAAAAAATTAAATCCGGATATTGTTGTAGTAAGATATTGGTTGCCATTTCATGGGGCCTTGCCTCGGAACCATATTAAGAAAAATAAAAAAGAACAGGCACACGAAAGTGATTTGCATCGCTGATAATATTTTGCCTCATGAAAAAAGACCCGGTGATAAATTGTTTACGAAGTACTTTATAAAACCCGTGGATGCCTTTATTACGATGAGTGAAAAAGTATTTTCTGATCTTAAATTATTTGCAAAAAATAAACCTGCAAAATTAGTCCCTCATCCTTTGTACGATAATTTTGGCCCTATCATCAGCAAAGAAGAAGCAAGAAAAAAACTTGATATTAATGATACAGACAAAGTGATTTTATTTTTTGGGTTTATAAGAAAATATAAAGGACTGGATATTTTATTAGAAGCTTTCAAAATCTTAATTAAAGAAAATAATATTCCCTAACCTGAAACTGATGATTGCCGGAGAATTTTATGATGATAAGAAAAAATATGATGATTTTTTAAATGACCCGTTAATAAAGGATAAGCTGTTCTTGCACACTCATTTTATTGCAGACAATGAAGTGAAATATTATTTGTGTGCTGCGGACTGTGTAATTCAACCTTATCGCAGCGCTACACAAAGTGGCGTTACGCCCCTCGCCTATCATTTTGAAGTTCCAATGATCGTTACCAATGTTGGCGGTTTGCCATCCATGGTTCCTGATAGAAAAGTGGGCCTGGTTGCAGAGCCAAATCCCCTAAGCATTACAGAAAAAATTAAAGAATATTTTGAATTGGGAGAAAATTATTTCTTACCAGATCTTCGCAAAGAAAAGAAAAAATTTAGCTGGGAAAATATGGTAAAATCTATTATTGATTTGAAAGCTCAAACAGCCACGTAGAGTAAATAAAGTTACGTAACTTTATTAAAACTCAGTTATGAAAACGAAATTGACTTTAAATATTGATGACAAAATAGTTGCCAGTGCAAAACGTGAAAGTGCCAAAAGAAATATCAGCCTTTCTTCCGTAGTTGAAAATTATTTAGACAGATTTGCAAATAATAATTCCAACAAAAAGACCAAAAAATCTGAACCTTCGCTTTTGGAAAGAATCAGGAAATATACACATCCTGTTGAGATTTCAGATGAAGAAATTGAAAAATTAAAAGAAGAACATTTACGTGAGAAATATGGCCTATAAAATATATTTAGATACCAATATCATTATTGATATTCTAACGGAAAGAAAATTTGAATTAGATGCTATCAATGAAATTTTCAGGCTTTCGGAAAAAAAAATAATTGACATATATCTGTCTGAGAGTGTAATTACAACAACTTTTTATATTCTTAGAAAAGAAAAAAGAATAAATCCTTTATATGCATTCCGGGAAATTTGTAAAACAGCAAATGTTCTTCCCTTTTCAAAAGATATTTTATATCACTCTATTGAAAAATACCAGGATAAAGAGGATGGCATTTTATACTTTTTAGCCTATAAAAATAAAATGGATTATTTTATTACCAGGAATGTAAAAGATTTTACTTTTCAATTTCCAACTCTGCCTGTTATGAGCCCAATCAATTTTATAAAAGAAAATTATTTGAATGATCTACCGTAGTAAAGCCCCCTTGCGTATTGGCCTCGCAGGTGGAGGAACCGATGTAAGCCCTTACAGCGACCAGTTTGGGGGCGCTATACTTAACGCGACTGTTTCTCTTTTTGCCTATGCCAATTTAGAACCGCTGGAAGAAAATAAAATAATTGTAGAAGCACTGGATAGAAATGAAAAACAGGAATTTGATTGGTCAAACCAATTGCCTGTTAATGGAAAACTTGATCTTTTAAAAGGAGTTTACAACCGTATTTTTAAAGATTATTCTTTGCCCACTTCAGGATTCAGGCTTTCTACTTTTGTAGATGCGCCCGCAGGTTCAGGTCTCGGAACTTCTTCCACTCTTGTGGTTGCTATTATCGGAGCTTTTGTGGAATGGCTAAAACTTCCTTTGGGAGATTATGACATCGCTCATTATGCCTATCAGATTGAAAGAAACGATTTGAAGTTAACGGGTGGAAAACAGGACCAATACGCGGCAATGTTTGGCGGTGTTAATTTTATGGAATTTTATGAAGACGATAAGGTTATTGTAAATCCTCTTCGTATCAAATCCCAATACCTTCATGAATTGGAAAATAATTTGGTTCTCTTTTTTACAGCAACCAGCCGTGAAAGCGCTACTATCATTGATGAACAGGTGAAAAACGTGAACAATAAAAATGAAAAAAGCATAGAAGCAATGCACCAGTTAAAAGAACAGGCCCGCATGATGAAAGAAGCTTTATTGAAAGGAAGATTGATGAATTTGGGGCTATCCTCGACTATGGTTTTCAACAAAAACGCAGAATGGCCAGCAATATCAGTAACAGCAGAATTGAGGAAATTTATGAGTCGACAAAAAAAGCGGGAGCAACCGGGGGAAAAATCAGCGGGGCTGGCGGCGGAGGCTTTATGATATTTTATTGCCCGGGAAATACAAGGTACCAGGTGATTGAAGAATTAAAAAAATTTGGAGGAGAAGTTAAAAATTACACCTTTACAAAATATGGTTTATCAACCTGGAGTTTGGCCTAAAGTGGTTTAAGAAATTGGGTATATATTTGAAATTAAAAAATAAAAAATGGAAAAAATAAAAAAAATAATTCAGGCATCTATAAATGTTAAACAAGATATTCTGAAGGATGAAAGGTTATTGCTTGCTGTGAATGACGCAGTGAATGCCATTGTTTCTGCATTTGAAAAAGGAAATAAAGTTCTTTTTTGCGGAAATGGAGGCAGCGCTTCAGATGCACAACATTTGGCAGCCGAATTTAGTGGAAGATTCTATACTGATCGTGATGCGCTTCCAGCAGAAGCGTTGCATTGTAATACTTCTTACATTACTGCCGTGGCCAATGATTATAGCTATGATGTCATCTACTCAAGAATAATTAAAGGAATAGGTAAACCAGGCGATATTCTGGTAGGGTTAAGCACTTCCGGAAATAGTAAAAATATTGTCAAAGCTTTTGAACAGGCAAAAGAAAATAAAATGCTGACCATCGGATTTACAGGTTCTACAGGGGGAAAAATGAAAAATATTTCTGATATACTTATTAATGTTCCTTCAGATGATACACCACGTATACAGGAAAGCCACATCACTCTTGGGCACATTATCTGCCAGTTTGTAGAAGAAATCTATTTTCGCGAAACCAATGATTAAAGAAGCAATAATTCTTGCCGGAGGATTGGGAACCCGGCTACGTTCTGTAGTCGCAGATGTTCCAAAATGTATGGCATTAATTGGTGATAAGCCTTTTCTTCACTTCCTTTTGGAGTTTTTAAAAAAAAACGGAATTGAACATTTTATTTTTAGTGTAGGTTATTTACACGAAGTGATTGAAAAATACTTACAACAAAATCACCCGCAATTAAACGTTTCCATTTCTTTAGAAACTGAACCTTTGGGTACCGGAGGAGCTATAAAACTTGCTGCAGATAAAACTACTGAAAAAAATGTATTGATCTGCAATGGCGATACTTTTTATCAAATTGATATAAATCAGCATAGCCAATTTCATATCCGGAAGAATGCAGCCTGCAGTTTAAGTTTAAAACCTATGAAAGATTTTGATCGTTACGGAGTAGTAGAATTAAATGATGATCATTCAATTAAAATTTTTAAAGAAAAAAAATTTTATGAAACAGGATTAATAAATGGTGGAATTTATGCGCTGAATGTTCAAAGATTTCTGGAAGAAGGTTTGCCTCAAAAATTCTCATTTGAAAAAGATTACCTCGAAAAAAAAGTTCAAAAAATTGAGAAAGACCCGGAAATTTTTGGAATAGTACAAGACCGCTATTTTATTGACATTGGCATTCCGGAAGATTATGAAAAAGCACAGAAAGAATTGCCCTCTCTCCAAAATAATTTTTAAGCATATTTGTTTATTTGCTATAAATTGAAAAATCTAAAAAACATAGACGCCTCCTGGACGCTTTTCATTGACCGTGATGGTGTGATCAATGAGGAAAAACATGATGATTATATTCACAAGTGGGAAGAATTTAAATTTTATAAAGGTGTAAAGGAAGCTTTCAAAATCTTTAATAAAAAGTTTGGCGTGATTGTTATGATCACTAATCAAAGAGGAGTTGCCAAAGGCCTGACAAAAATGGAAGATCTCAATCTGATTCATAAGAACATGATAGAGGAAATTGAAGCATCAGGCGGAAGGATCGACAAAATTTATGTCTGCACAGATATGGAGAGCGAAAACCGAAAACCTAATCCTGGTATGGGTTTGGAAGCTATAAAAGATTTTCCTGAAATTGATCTTTCTAAAAGTATAATGATCGGAAATACGTTAAGCGACATGAAATTCGGAAGAAACCTGGGTATTAAAATCAATATTTTTCTTCCTACTACAAGAAAAGAAGTTCCTTTGGATCATGAAGATATCGACCTGGTGTATGAAGATCTTATCTCTGTCGCAGAAGCATTAGCAGATAGTTAAATGTTTCGCGGTTAACAATAATTTAGGTGAATTAAAGTTTATTTTGTCCAAATATTTTGAATGAAAAAAGCGACCGCCTTTTTAGCGATTTTGTTTTGTATGGCAAATGGTTCTTTTGGCCAGCATCTATCTGCAAGAGATACAAAGATTTTACAAAAGAAAGAAGATTCATTAAAAAAATCAGCCTTCCAGATTTTACATGGAAGAAATGTAGAAGACCGTTTTTCAGCCGACAGCCAATTTACAAGAACTTTGGTACGTGCCCTGCAAATTAAAAATTCGTTTTATTATCCATTCGATTCTTTAATAAGCATCGCGAAAGTTGTTCCTCCTGATAGCACTTTTAAAATTTTCACATGGCAACTGGCGATTAACGGAGATGTAATCCGCCAGCATGGAGCCATTCAAATGAATACCTCTGATGGTTCGTTGCAATTGTTTCCCCTGATTGATAAAACAGACCTGATCAAAAATTTAGAAGATACTGTAACAAGCAACCATGCATGGATTGGCGCAATTTATTATAAAATAGTTGAAGAAAAGGCCCTCGGAAAAACTTATTATACTTTGCTGGGTTTTGATGACAACAACATGGTAAGCGACAGAAAAATAATTGATGTGCTGACTTTCCAAAACGGCCAACCTGTTTTTGGCGGCCCTTATTTTAGTTTTAAAAACAGTAGTACCCATAGCGGTTCAATGGATCGGTACATAATGGAATATAAGAAAAATGCAAGCCCTAAACTATCTTATGACGCGGAAATGGGCCTTATCATTTTTGAGCATTTGGTTTCAGAAACGGGTGAGCCGAAAAAAAAATATACCTATATTCCTGATGGAGATTATGAAGGTTTGAAATGGAAAGATGGCAAATGGGTTTATATCGAAAAGATATTTAACCAGGTAACGCCGGAAGGTAAAGAACCGGTTCCTCAACCCATTTTGGATTCCAAAGGAAATATTGATGAATCAAAATTAAGCCAAAGAATGCCGGAGGATGAGGATTCTTCTCACTATAAGAATAAACCCTAGCCCTGTTTTTAAAAAGAGAAAAGAAAATTTTATATTTTTTCAAATCCCATGTATATTAAATATATTTTTTGGAAAAGCTGGCATAGAATTATAATCATCCCTGGAATTTTATAACTTTTTGTTTTTGTAGAATCTTCTCAACAAATTAGAAAATTTTTCCTATTTCTCTTAATTGAAAAAAATACATGATGAGAACGTAAATTTATACCTTACTATTTTTCAGTTTATATTCCTACCATTTACTTCTGTTTAGTTATATTAACTAAAACAGGAACAATCTTTTCTTTTCTATAGTTATTTAAATTAAAAAAACAAATAACTATGGAAGATTACAATAGAAGTAACCGTTACCGGAACGATAACCGTTCTTCATCTAAAGAAAAAAATTTTGACATGAATTGGGATAGAAATTATGATCCTGATTATGATAATCAAAATTACAGATCAGGAAATAAGAATATTTATTCCAGCGATAGAGAAAATGAATATTGGGATGCAAGAGATAGAATGAATCGAATGTATTCAAACAGAAATGAACACGAATACAGGAATAGGAACTATGACAATTATTCCAATTACAATCGTGATATAAATCCTGATTTTAGAAATCAGCGATATAATGAAACAGATTCGGCGTACTATCCTGAAAACAGGTACAGGTACGAGAATATGCGTGAAATGAGCGGTAATTATAGGGAGCGGCCTGAAAGGTATAATCGCAATAATAATTATAATTCTGATAATTGGCGTGGTACAGACCGTGACTGGTGGGATAAAACAAAGGATGAAGTTGCTTCATGGTTTGGAGACGATGATGCTGAACGCCGCCGTCGCAGGGATGAAATAAGAGAGGGACTACATCGTGGAAAAGGGCCTAAAAATTATACAAGGTCAGAAGAAAGAATAAGAGAAGATGTATCAGATCAGTTAAGCGATGATTCTTTTTTAGATGCATCAGGAATCGAGGTCAGTGTGAAAGAAGGAGACGTTACATTAAATGGTGTAGTGGATTCCAGGTATTCGAAACATAGGGCTGAAGATCTTGCAGAAGATGTAACAGGAGTAAAACATGTGCAGAACAATCTGCGTGCAGTGGAAAATATTCAAAACACTATTAATAAATCTTCAGTAAATAATGGCAACAGGCCTATAACTACAAATACTAATTACGCCACAACAAAAAATAAAAATGAATCTGTAAATGGCTAATTTCTTTCTCTCTTAATTGGAATAATAAGAAAGATCAAACGCAGTGAAGAAAAATCACTGCGTTTTTTTTGCAGTGAATCAACAAATAACACAAATTTCTATTCTGAATATTTACTCAAATAATTCTGGTTGAGAAGAATTCTTTTCAGGCGCTACCCATTCCATTTGGTCAGATTTTGAATAATCAGTGAGCTTATTTCCTACGGCGCGCCATCCCATTACGTCTACAACTTTATGTAATTTTATTTTTGCCTTTCTTAGCTGTGTGCCGCGGCCAGTCTGCATTTGGAGCACCGGCTCACTGGCTGTAGTTGCTTTTACCAACCTGTTGTCTTTTCCTTCTTTTATAAAAAGGAATTTATTATTCAGGGTTTGCGTTTCTATTTTAAATCGCTTAACATTATATTGTAGCTTTTCATGATCAAGATAAACAGCAGTAATTATTTTTTCGGGATCAAACTTTTCGATAAGTTCAATGGAATCCGGATCAAAGCGTTGGGTGATTTCCTGCCCGGTGATTTCATAATTTCCATCTTTATAAATTACAAGGATTTTATCGTCTCCTTCAAAATTTCCCAACAATAAGCCTTTCTCTTCTGTATTTAGTCTTCCAAAAGTTTCATCAAACCAAAGTTGTCGCTTGTCAAAGTTGATTTTCCTTTTTCAGACATTTTTATAGACTTGACGGGATATTTCGTTACCTGGTTTCCAATACTACCACGGCTGCGGATTTCAAGAGTCTCGAAATAAAATTCAAGTTCTTTATTTCTGGCGCTACAACCTGGTGTAAGTAGAATATGCACCACCTCTGCTTCTCCATTAGGATTGACACTGAAATAATGAACCTTGCTCTTTTCATCTCCTTTGGTGAGATCATATTCTTTATCCCGTGTTATTGAAGTGACATTAAATCTCTTTGCATAACTGATACCTTTTTTACCGTCAGCATATATCATGTTATAAGTAGTCCGTTCATCATCCTTTCTGAATACGGCAACATGAATAATATCTTTCCCGATAAAAACTTTATCCGCCACTTTCACTACTTTCATCTTTCCTGATTTCGTGAAAGCGATAATATCATCAAGATCGCTGCAATCATCAACGAACTCATCTTTCTTCAGACTGGTTCCAATAAACCCCTCGGAACGATTTACATAAGATTTTTGTATTAGCTATAGCCACAGCTTTTGCTTCGATGGTATCAAAAAGTTTAATTTCCGTTTTTCGTTCCCTGCCCTTTCCAAATTTTTTCAATAATTCTTCATAATAAGAAATGGCGTATTCAGTAAGAAATTCCAGGTGATGCCGTACCTGGTCAATTTGTTCTTCCAGCGATTTGATTTGATTGATAAGATCATCAATATCCAGTTTATAAATTCTTCGTACAGGCTTCTCCGTTAGTTTTAGAATATCTTCCCTTGTAACATCGCGATGCAATAATTTTTTAAAAGGAATAAAAGCTTTATCAATCGCCGCGATTACTTTATCCCAGGTTTCATGCTTCTTCTCTAATTCTTTATATATTTTTTCTTCAAAAAATATTTTTTCAAGAGAAGTATAGTGCCATTTATCCTGGAGCTCGCGAAGTTTGATTTCCAGCTCCTGCTTTAAAAGATTTCGCGTATGATCTGCCGAAAATTTTAATAATTCAGTAGCACCTGAAAAAACCGGCTTTTGTCCTTCTATCACGCAGGCATTGGGCGAAATTGAAATTTCACAATCCGTAAAAGCATACAATGCATCGATTGTAATATCAGGAGAAATTCCGGGAGCAAGATCAACCGCAATTTCCACCTCTGCTGCTGTGTTATCAGTTACTTTTTTTATTTTTATTTTTCCATTATCATTTGCCTTAATGATGCTATCAATCAGCTGAGTTGTCGTTGTGCCATAAGGAACATTTTTGATAATTATTGTTTTTTTATCAAGCTCTTCAATCCTTGCGCGAACCCTGACTTTCCCGCCTCTTAATCCATCGTTATAATTGGACACATCGATCATTCCTCCTGTTGAAAAATCGGGAAATAATTCAAATTTTTTTCCTTTATAATATTTGATTGAAGCTTCGATAAGCTCACAAAAATTGTGAGGAAGAATTTTGGTGGCAAGGCCAACTGCAATTCCTTCTGCGCCTTGTGCAAGCAACAGAGGAAATTTCATTGGCAAAGTAACCGGTTCATTTTTTCTTCCATCATAGCTTAGTTGCCAATTGGTGGTTTTATTGTTAAAAGCCACTTCCAGCGCAAATTTGCTGGGACGCGCTTCAATATATCTTGGTGCCGCAGCATCATCTCCTGTACGAACATCGCCCCAGTTTCCCTGCGTTTCTATCAGCAGATCTTTTTGACCAAGATTCACAATCGCATCGCCAATGCTTGCATCACCATGAGGATGATATTGCATACTTTGGCCGATGATATTTGCCACTTTGTTGAAGCGTCCATCGTCCATTTCTTTCATCGCATGAAGAATGCGACGTTGTACGGGTTTTAATCCATCTTCGATTGCAGGCACCGCCCGTTCCAAAATAACATAGCTCGCATAATCGAGAAACCATGTTTTATATTGGCCCGAAATTCCTGAATCACTATGTTTATATTCCTGCTTTTTTGCTTTTGCCATTTTTATTTTTCGTTTCTACTGCTCTCTTGTTTTATATTTCATACAATTCAAGCGGCTGGCCATTTGGATCATAGAAAAAACAAAATCTTTTATTGGTTAATTCGTCTGTTCTGATTTCTTCCACAATAACTTTCTTCGAAATAAGTTCGTTTACTGCCCCATCAAGATCATCCACTGCGAAAGCAAGATGACGTAAACCTTTTGCCTCAGGGAATGATTGCCTTTCTTTAAATTCAGGAAATGAAAATAATTCGATTTGATAATTTCCATCTATAGCAAGATCCAATTTAAAAGAATTTCTTTTTTCCCTGTATGTCTCAGCCAAAACGGTAAACCCTAAAATTTCAGTATAAAATTTTTTACTTTTTTCAAAGTCATCTGTCAATATCGCTACATGATGTATTCTCTTTATTTTCATGCAGAAATATTTATACTACTTTCTTTTTGATTTCAAAATCTTTCATGTTTTTTAATTCGCCCTGCGAATCTATAGCATTGGTAGCAATCAGTTCTTTAATCCGCCAAAGAAGATACGCATCGCCGGTAGTTTGTTTGGCTTTTGATAAAACCTGGTGAATTACCTTGCCGGCTTTTTGCCAATCAGGAGTTATATATTCCATAATATATTTATCAAAAAAATCAGCATTGTGCTGTGATAATTTTTTGGCACCTTCCAGGATACGCACCATTTTATTTTCATTACAAATTTTTATCCATTCATCCGGATCAATTTCAAATTCTGAAGCGGTAATTTGCCTGGCCAATTTTTTGGCTTTTAAAAATTCGCGTGGTGGAATTTCAGATAAATTTTCGGGATAAAAAATATTTCCTTTTTCATTGATGAATGGAAGGTTGTTAAGCATGAGAATATAAACTCTTCCTTCAAATTCTTTTAATTGTGCCATCAGCCAGTAATATCCGCTTACATCATGCTTATTCGGCGCTACCCAAATCCAAGCAGTTTCATCTTCATTATTTTTTAATTTCTCTTTTATCGCATTCACTGTTTTTTCGTCATTGACTTCTCCCGTATCTACATGTCCATCATAATCTCCACCGGCTAAAACATTCCGCCACCATTGCTTTCTTTCTTCAATACCTTCATCGGAATAGATATCTTTTAAAGGGCCAACGGCAAAATCATCTTTTATCTCAAAAATGTCACTTCTCAGTGACTCATCCAATTCAAAAGTTTTTGAAAGTGTTTTTACATCTTCCTGTTGAAAAACTATATGCATTTAAGTTTAAAATTTAGGATTTAATTCATTTATCAAATCAATATTTTCTGATTTACAAGGAATGATAAAATCAGAATCAAGAGAGGCTAATTTAGTTCCATGAAGTTTACAGGTAGCAAGAATGGTAGCATCATTCGGAAGGAGATTGTATTTGGCCATCAGTCTTGGCACTTCTGATAAAAAATTTTGATTCCCGGAAAGGAAAGTAAAATTATTTAAAGCTTTAATAATCTCAAGTTCGCTTTCTATTGCCTGCCGTATTTTACCTCTTCGTTGCAAAGTTTTTGGAGAAACATCAGAATTAAAAGCCAATATATAATATAGATATTCACTAATTACAATATCATTAATAAAAAGTTCATTGGTAAAATCTGAAATTAAACTTTGATAAAACTTTACATTATTTCCTTTTAATGGTTCAATAAATATTGAGCTATCAAGGAAAACTTTATTGGTCATAGACATCGTACTTTGTGATTGGAAAATCAGGATGCTTTGCTGCACCAACAATCTTCATGAGTTGTTCGATATTTCTTGTCTTTTTAAGTTCAACATTTTCGTCATCTTTGTTCTTTTCTTTAGAAGAAATAATCATTATTTCTAATTCTTTATTGTCATATTCTTCAGGAACTGCAACGGTAAGTTTCCCATCATGAGAAATTCCGGTTAATTTAATTGCGTCCATAATTATTTCATTTTGTTACAAATTTATAACTATTTTATTGCCTCCATTTTCAAACTTACTAATTTTCAAATTTGCTAATTTTCACATTAGCACATCAGGATATTAACTCATTTCCTCTTCTACCAAATCCACTTCTACCTTCAGATTATCAATGATAAAATCCTGGCGGGATGGCGTATTTTTTCCCATATAATATTCCAGCAATTGCTGAATATGCATCTCCGGCAAAAGCATTACCGGCTGCAGCCGGATGTTGTCACCAATAAAATTTCCAAACTCTTCAGGCGAAATTTCTCCCAAACCTTTGAATCTTGTTAT
Organism: uncultured Chitinophagaceae bacterium; assembly: GCA_963741705.1. GTDB lineage: Bacteria > Bacteroidota > Bacteroidia > Chitinophagales > Chitinophagaceae > Ginsengibacter. The sequence continues at coordinate 48,785 of CAVUJE010000034.1, forward strand.
TTCAGGTTTTCCTCCTAATTTCAAAACCGCTTTTTCTTTTTCCTGTTCGTTATAACAATAAATAGTTTCCTGCTTTTCCTTATTTTTTCCAGGCATTGTGCGAACGCGAAATAACGGCGTTTCCAAAATATAAACGTGGCCATTTTTTACAAGGTCGGGGAAAAACTGTAGAAAAAAATGTCATAAGCAAAAGACGGATATGCATTCCGTCAACATCCGCATCCGTAGCTATCACAATATTATTATAACGAAGATCTTCATATCCTGTTTCAATATTTAATGCATGCTGCAAAAGATTGAATTCTTCATTTTCATAAACAATCTTTTTCGTCAAACCAAAGCTATTCAAAGGCTTACCACGAAGGCTGAAAACTGCCTGTGTTTCTACATTTCGTGATTTGGTAATAGAGCCGCTGGCGCTGTCGCCTTCGGTGATGAAGAGCGTGCTTTCCATTCTTTTTAGCATTCACTTCCTCTTTATTTTTTCCTTCTGCCATATCATTAAAATGATAGCGGCAATCGCGTAATTTTTTGTTGTGAAGATTGGCTTTTTTCGCTCTTTCGTTAGCCAGCTTTTTTATACCCGCCATGTCTTTGCGCTCTCTCTCGTTTTGCTCAATTCTTTTCTTTAATTCATCGGCGACTGCAGGGTTCTTATGAAGAAAATTATTTAATTCTTTTCCCAAAAAATCACTAATAAAAGTTTTTACTGCAGGGCCCTTTTCAAACATTAAGGTAGAGCCTAATTTGGTTTTGGTCTGGCTTTCAAAAACCGGTTCCTGCACGCGGATACTGATTGCTGCGCAAATGCTTCCACGAATATCTGTGGCATCATAATCTTTTTTATAAAAATCCCGTATTGTTTTTACAATGCCTTCCCTGAAGCCGGAAAGATGTGTACCGCCCTGTGTGGTAAACTGGCCATTTACGAAACTGTAATATTCCTCGCCATATTGATTATTGTGCGTGATGGCTACTTCTATGTCTTCTCCTTTTAAATGAATGATGGGATAACGCAATTCGTCTACATTGGTCTTGCGTTCCAAAAGGTCTAATAAGCCATTTTTACTTACGTATCTTTTACCATTGTAATTGATAACCAGCCCGGCATTCAGAAAACAATAATTCCAGAATTGATTGTCAATAAATTCACGGATATAATGGTAATTTTTAAATATTTTTTCATCAGGAACAAACGTTACAAGCGTTCCGTTATCTTCTGTTGTTTTTGCTTCTTTATTATCGCTTACTAATTTTCCTCTTTCAAACTCAGCAGTCTTTTGCTTGCCTTCGCGGATAGAAGTTACTTTAAAATATTCACTCAAAGCATTTACAGCTTTGGTTCCTACGCCGTTCAGCCCCACGCTTTTTTGAAAAGCTTTACTATCGTACTTTGCGCCGGTATTTATTTTGCTTACCACATCCACTACTTTTCCCAGTGGAATTCCACGCCCATAATCCCGCACTGAAACTGTTTTATCTTCTATTGATACATCCACATGTTTACCAAACCCCATCGTATGCTCATCAATACAATTATCAATCACTTCTTTTAATAAAACATAAATCCCATCATCGGGGCTGCTGCCATCACCCAGCTTTCCGATGTACATTCCCGGGCGAAGGCGGATATGTTCTTTCCAATCTAAACTTTTTATAGATTCTTCGTTATAATCAAATAAGTCTTTATCAGCCATTTAGTTTTATATTTTTTTGAGCAAAAGAAAGAAATTTTTTGCATGGTTTTCTTTATCGTTAAACTTTAAGTGGAATTTTCAAAGCACTCAATCTTTCAAATATAATCAAAGGGAAAAGTAAATAGAAAGGAATGTTGTAAACACGATGTGAAAAAATAATTTTCTCAAGTTGCTGCGTATCAAAACAAAATAAAAATTATACTTATTTATTGCTTTACTGTAATAAGCCAATCCTGGTTTGATTTACTTAAATTCTTTATGGACCATTATCAAGCTGCTCATCGGATAGCCGGTTTCGGCATCTTAATTGTATACAATTATTTATATTTTGTATTAACCATAAAAATAATAAATTATGAAAGCAGTTGGTTGGATTTTAATTGCTATTGGAATAGTAATGATAATTATAAAGGGAGTATCAGTTCCTGAGAAAAAAAACATTATTGATGCCGGCCCTATCCAGGTAAGTAAAACCGAACACCATTGGTATGGATGGCCTACTTATGTTGGCGGTGTAATCGCTATTGTCGGTGTGGCATTGGTAGCAAGCTCAAAAAAAACTTAATAAAGTTTTTAAATAATAAATGCCCCAATCAAATGGGGCATTTTTATTTCTTCTATATTTTGAATAATCCGTCAGTTAACAAATTGATGATCCAAACCCCTGAAATCAACCGGAACCAATTTACTAACGCCGGGTTCCTGCATCGTAACTCCATAAATCACATCTACCGAAGCCATTGTCATTTTGTTGTGGGTGACAATTATAAATTGCGATTCCTTGCTAAACGTCCTGATCATCTGGGTAAATTTTCCAACATTAGCATCGTCGAGAGGTGCATCCACTTCGTCAAGAATACAAAAAGGCGCAGGCTTAATTAAATAAATAGCAAAAAGTAACGCAGTAGCTGTCAATGTTTTTTCGCCGCCACTTAATTGATTAATACTCGTTGGCCTTTTTCCTTTTGGTTTTGCTATAATATCAATGCCAGTGTCAGCAAGGTTTTCAGGATTTTCAAGAATCATATCAGCAGTATCATCATCAGTAAACAACGCTTTAAACACATTTTGAAAATTTTCTCTTACCCGGTTAAACGTTTCCAAAAACTTTTGATTGGCTGTTGTTTCAACTTCCTGGATCGTTTGCATTAATGACTCCTTTGCATTCACCAAATCATTTTTTTGTTCGCCAATAAAATCAAACCGCTTTTTCATTTCAGTAAACGCCTCGATTGCAGTCGGGTTAATTTCGCCCATATTCTCCAACCGCTTTTTCATCCGCTCGCACTTTTCCTGCAAATCCTGCAAAGACATATTGGTGTTTCTTTCTTCATCAAGAATGGCATCTAAATCTACCTTGAATTCCACGCTCAGCCTCTCTTTCATACCTGCTACGTGCAATTTTAATTCATTCAGTTTATCTTTTATTTCATTAAGGATATGGTCAGTTTGTTCTTTTGCCTTTTGTTTTTGCCGAAGCTGTGTTTCCTTCTCACTTAGTTCATTTCTTAAATTATAATAAGCCTGATCTGCTTCATTTAATTTGCGCTCCTCTGCTTCTTTATTCTTCAATAAAGTAATAACCTCGTCTTCAAGATGTTTTAATTCATCGGAAGTTAGCGTTATACTTTCAAGTGATTCCTTCAATTGAATATTGCTATTTTCAGATTGAGATTTGAGGTCATTGAATTGCCTGTTCTTAAATTCAAGTTCCTGGTTAATAGAATTGACTTTGCTTTGCTGCCTTGTTAATTGCAAATTATGTTCGTTGAACAATGAATTGGCGCTATTAAATTCCTGTTCCGCTTTAATAAATTCTTCACTGATTAAATTCATTTTTTGATCATGCTCTTCTACTCTCTCTGAGAGATCGCTCAATGAAGAACGCGTTTCCTCAATATCCTCCTGGTGTTGCTCCAGTTGATCTTTCATTTCTTCGATTTTTTGTTCAGCAACCGCTTTTTGATGGAGGATATTTTCTATTTTATTTTGAATCGCATAAGTGGTATTAATAAGATCATTTACTGCCTGCTGCGTTTCCTGGATGGCATTTTCTTTTAGTTGCTGGTTATAAGCTATTACCTCGTTTGATTTTTGACTAATAACAGATTTAAGCTTACTTACAATTTCTTGTTGAACAGCAATTTTTTCTGAAAGCTTTTCAAGATTTTTTGCACGCCCGATTTTTTTTCCTTCAAACAACCCCACACTTCCCCCGGTTATCGAATATTTACCTTTTACGTATTTTCCGGTCTTTTCAAGAATTATGTGCCCATTACTGTCCCCCATTGCCTCTTCATTTTCAGCAATAAATACATTACCTAAAAGATAGTTTACAAGATGATCATATTTTTCATCAATCTCAATCACTTTCAGCGCAGGAATTCCCCCTGGCAATTCATCAAAAGATTTTTTATTTTCTTTTGAATTTAACTGGTCCATTAAAAAAAAGTTCGCTTTTCCCTTTTTGTTTTCGTCCAATAAATGAACAGCCGTTAATCCCTGTTGCAAATTGTCAACGACGTAATAATTGAGGTATGGCTCTAATACATTTTCTACTGCGGCCCGGTATTCTTCTTTTACATAGATCAGGTCAGAAAGAACCGGAGCGGTATAATTCCATGATTTATTATTATGTAGAAATTTTACACTTTCAGGATAGCCTTCCATGTTATCTATCAGGCTTTTCAGCAAATCATGTTCATTTTGCCTTGAGTCAAGCTTGCGGTTTTCTTCTGCCAGCTCAGCCCTGAGCTTCTCTAACCCGGATTGGGTTTCAAGAATTTGTTCTTTCGTTTGCTCCTGGTGTTTTTTCAATTCTTCAAGAAGATTTCTTTTTTCATTCAGTTCTTCTTCTTTTTCCTTTTTATTTTTTTGCAGGCCTTCCAGGCTAACTTCTCTTGATCTTTGCTCTTCTTCTATTTGAACAACGGACCTTTGTAAATTAAAAATGGAGGTGTCTGCAACTGCTACTTTTTTCTCAGCTTCGAAATGATTACGCTGCAATTGCATTTGTGCCTGCCTTAACGCATCTACAGCGGTTCTTTTTGTATCGAAAACACTTCGTTTTTCTTCCGCATTATTTTTTAGATTAACCAGCTTTTCCTTATGCTCTCCCAATTTTGTTTCTTCATCACCTATTTGTTGTTTTGAAAACCGGATACTTTCTTCAATACCTTTCAACTGGCCTTCAGCTTTTAATAAAAAATCTTTCAGGCTCGTTTCTCTTTCACGCAGGTATTGCAAACGCTGGGCACTTAAATTTTTTTGATTTTCTTTTTCCTTTACAGTATTATTAAGCTCATTAAATTCATGTTGTTGCTGTTGAAGCAATTTCTCTTTTTCAACAAAACCTGCCTTTTCTTTTTCCAGTTCAGCTTCTTCCGTTGCTATCTTTGCTTCCAGTTCAATTCGCTTATCCGTTTCCGACTTTTGCTGGTCATTTAAATCCTTGTAAGAAATATTAAAACCCTCCAAAGCGGCCTTTGCCAATTCGATACTAAGCTCACGATAATCTTTTTTTATTTCAAAATATTTCTCTGCTTTTTTTGCCTGGCTTTCCAGCGTTTTCAACTGGTTATTAATTTCAAAAAGCAAATCTTCAATACGGGCCAGGTCCTGTTCAGTTGCATCGAGTTTCAGTTTGGCTTCTCGCTTGCGTGTTTTGTAAATTGAGATACCGGCGGCCTGCTCCAGCATTCTTCTCCTGCTGTAATCTTTGTCTTTAATAATATCATCCACCATCCCCAATTCTATGATCGCGTAGCTATCCGTGCTTACACCTGTATCCATGAAAAGATTGTGAATGTCTTTTAAACGGCATGTAACACCATTGAGGCGATATTCGCTTTCCCCATTCTTATAATATTTACGTGTAACCGTAACCGTTTGAAACTCGGTTGGAAGTAAATTTTTCGTGTTTTCAAAAGTAAGGCTGACTTCCGCGAGGCCGCTGGCACTGCGGTTTTTTGAGCCATTGAATACCAGGCTTTCCAAATTTTCACTTCTAAGCTGGCTTATTTTTTGTTCCCCGATAACCCATCTTATACTATCGACTATATTACTTTTTCCACAGCCATTGGGTCCAATCACACCTGTGATTCCCTGGTCAAAATTGACAATAGTTTTATCTGCAAAACTTTTAAAACCTTTTATCTCTAAATTCTTTAATCTCACTTTTCGGATTTTTATAGGGCGGCTATAAAGGCTTACAGCGCTTACCCGCAAATATATTCGTTATAGAAGAAAGAAAATTTAGTGAAAGCCAATTGTCTTTTTAAGTTATGCACAGATTTTTCACAGATTTTTATTTACTATGAATTCCTTTATCTTTCAATTGAATTTTTTTACAAATATGATTGTTTAAATTTGCAGCTATTTTTTATTATTCAATAAATCTATAATCTTAAAAAATCAGCAATGAAAAAATTTTTAGTACCTCTTGATTTTTCAGACGCCTCTGTTAATGCTGCAGAATATGTCGTTGCATTGACGCGGGAAATTCCTGAAGCAGAAATAGTTCTTTACAATGTTTATAGCAGAATAAGTCTTCCGACGTTAACCTCAAAAGAAGAAGGTTCACGGCAGAATGTTTCTGAAAATGAGCTCAAAGACATAAAGTCCAAAATCGGCAATGGAAAAGAAAATATCTCTATAGTAGTAGAAGAAGGTTCATTTGTAGAAACACTTTGTGAATATGTCCTTGGAAACTCAATCGACATGGTAGTGATGGGAATCACCGGTAGTTCAAGGATTAAGCAGGTTTTTATGGGAACTAATACACTGAATGTTATCCGTCAAATAGATTGCCCGGTAATGATCATCCCGGCAGAGGCAAAGTTTACCGGTTTGAAAAAAGTGGTCTTCACTTCTGATTTTACTGATGTATCACGCACGACGCCATTTACTTCTTTGAGAAAAATTTTGGATACTTTTAAACCCTCTCTTGATATTTTAAATGTAGATAGCGAGCACTTCGTTGAACTAACTCCTGAATTTAAAATTGAAAGAGAAGCAATGGAAGATAAGCTTGGTGCTTATAATCCGGAGTTTTCTTTTCTCAGGTCTTATGATTTTTTAGAAGGCATTAGCAGTTATGTAGAAACGAGAGAAATAGATGCAATAATCACCGTTCCAAGAAAACATAATTTTTTAAGCCAGTTATTCAAAACCAGTCATACTAAGAAATTAGCCTATCATAGCCGCGTTCCTATCATTGCTGTTCCTGCCTGAATAATATTTAACTCCTCAATTTATAAAGCCTTCTTCGAAAGGCTTTTTTATTGCGAAATACAGTAAACCAGGAAATAAGGGTTTTTTTTATTTGATTTACCTAAACCATCTAACCTGCTAAAATATCTATACCACATACACCTTCTAAACCAACACCTCACCCATCTACTTAAACTCATTATACACCTTATGCCCCAAATATTTTTCAAACAACCTGATGGATTTGGTATCGGTAAGCACATTCAGGTGCCTGAAATGATGAAGATCTGTTCCTACATAATCGGCAAGATCATTATCCAAAATGTATTTTGCAGCTTTGGCAACGGTTTTTCCGTAATAGCCTGTGAGTGAAAGCAGGTTTACCTGTAGTAAAAAGCCAAGTTCTTTAAGCCGCGAATAGGCTTTATAATTATTATGATAATAGGGATACCGCTCAGGATGGGCCATTAGGGGCTGGTAATTATTTACGTTGATCTCGAAGGATATTTCTTCAAGTTTTTCAGGCGCGGTAGAGTAAGAAAGTTCAGTTAGAATATAGTTTTTGGTAAGTTTAAGCAAAGGTTCTTTGTCTCTTAGTAAAGACATAAAATGATCATCAAGCATGTATTCAGCAGCAGCACTTAATTGCACCGGCAACCCATTTTGACTGGCAGCTTTCTGCAATTTTTCCAATGCATTATTAATGGTTTCAGGAGTATTACGGTATAAATCACCGATTACATGAGGCGTGCAAATAAATTCTTTGATGCCAGCTTCATGCAAGGAAGCTAAAAGTTGGAGAGAAGTTTCAATATCAGGGGATCCGTCATCAATTCCCGGAAGCAGGTGTGAATGGATATCGCGCGAAAGCCATGTAAAGCCGGGATAAGATGCAATCTTATTTTTAGAAGAGAAAAAACGCATGCTACAAAATTAATATTTATTCTTCGGCAGCCAGGAAATGAATAGATGAGATAACAAATTGCTGGTCCTGCTTTTCTTCAACCATGTATTGCTTTGCATAATAACTGTTAAACTGGGGAATTTTTATCAAAGGCTTTAGAACAGAAACAAAAAATGAAAAAGGAATTTTATTTTTCTTCATCGCCAAAAAATCTCTCCGGTTAGCCCTGATCCGGCTCTTGAAAGTGACATTACTGATTCCGCCACTCCGCATTTTTATCAACATGGTATCTATATATTGGGCGCTCACTTTATGCAGAAAGAGGTAGCGTGCCATAAATTCGTAATCTGCGGCAGTGTAGTAATGATTTTCATATAAGCCATACTTTTCCACCAATTCACGTTTCATATAAAAGGTTGGATGAGCGGGCATCCAGCCATACCGGAAGCGTGATCTTTTATAAGCACCCCCCTTCCAGTAACGAAGTATTTTCTGAGTGTTTTGGGCATCCACATACACAAGGTCTCCATACACAGAATCAGTTCCTGTAGTTTCAAAGCAATCTACAATGCTACGTACCGAGTCAGCCGATGCAAACATATCGTCACTATTCAGGATACCAATGATATCGCCGGTGGCCAAACTAATTCCTTTATTGATAGCATCGTACATGCCACGGTCAGCTTCAGATATCCAATAATCAATGTGATTTTCGTTTTTCCTGATTATATCAAGAGTGGTATCTGTGGACTGGCCATCGATAACAATGTATTCAATGTCCTTGAAATTTTGACGCCTCACAGAATTAATGCAATCAGAAAGATATTTCTCAGAATTCTTAGTGACAGTTATGATGGAAACTTTCATCAGCAGTCAGTGTAGTTAAAGGTTAAAAAATTCAATTTTCTTATAGCAAGGAATAAAGATAGTTTTTTTTTATTACCAGCCTGCATTTTTTTAGATTTAATTTTTTGCATTTTTCAAACTAATAAACTGCCTAATCTCTTATTTTATTGTTTGCTTTTAATATCTTTTTTTGAAAAAGACTTGTCGTACAAAAAAATCAGGAAGAATATCAGCAGGTAGGCAAAAATATTAAACCAGGTATGATGGTCAATTCCAAATGGCAACGACCAATCGCTGTTTAGTGAAGTAAGATATAAAGTAATCCTCACCACGTTTATTAACCAAAGCCCCAGCAAGCCACCGGCAATCCAGATAATTTTCTTTAAAAACTTTCCCCTGTTCGCTACTACAAAGGCAATCCAGAAACTATATACTCCATAGCCTACACAATCCATGGCAATATGAACGCCGTTCCCCTTGACAAACCTGATTATATATCCCGGTTCTGCTTGGGTAGGTGTATGAAACAGGGATAAAATAAACCCTGTAGCATGTATCAGGGATAGTTTTATCCAGCTTACGTAATCCAAATATTTTTCTACAAAAGCGCTATGAAGGCCGCCCGGTGCTGCAATGCCGATAACAGCCAATGTGCCGAAATAAAAAACACAAAAAACGCCCGACGAATTTGGCCAGGTATAACCAGAACTTTTTATCAGCAAGTATGGAAGCGGATTTTTTCATTTTATAATTCAGGTGCACATTCCTTTTTCTAATCAAAAACTCTTTGTCACCCTGAGCTTGTCGTCATCGCTGAGCCTGTCGAAGGGTGGCTTCTCTAATCTCTTGAAATCAATATATTTTCCAGCATCAGCATATCCATATTGGTTCTTAAAAAACAATTTAAAGCTTCCCCCGGCGATTTACAATGGGTTCATTTTCATTAAAAGAAGTATTCAGTAAAATTGGTATTCCTGTTTTTTTCCGGAATGCCTCAATAAGGCCATAGTATCTTGGAGAAATTTCTTTATCAACTGTTTGTAATCTTCCGCTTCCATCTACGTGAGTCACTGCAGGGATGTCTTTCTGCTTTGATTCCTTTATTGGAAAAACCTTTTCCATAAAAGGAACTTCATCTGTTACTTCAAAATATTCTGAAACAAATTCTTTCAAAATTGAAGGGGCAAAGGGGCGAAAGCTCTCTCTTCTTTTAATCTTCAGGTTAAGAATTTCTTTGGCATCTGCCCTTCTGGGATCCGCTATGATAGACCGTCCTCCCAAAGCCCTTGGCCCAAATTCAGCCCGCCCTGTAAACCAACCGGCTACGCCGCCGCCAATCAGGCAATCGGTAACTTTATCAAACAATAATTCATCTTCGAGCTCCGTAAAACTTATATTTTGAGATGATAAAAAATCTTTGATTTCCTCATTGCTGAAATGGCTTCCGGTATAAGCGGTTCGTATAGAAGGTATACGCTTTTTTTTCAATAATTGATGTTGAACATATAATGCTGCCCCCATTGAAATCCCGGCATCATGGCCGGCTGAAGGAATATAAATATTTTTGAAAGAAGTTTGCTTTTTTATCTTCCCATTGGCAACGCTATTTTGTGCTACACCGCCCGCCAGGCACACATTTTCCAGGCCTGTCTTTTTTTGCAAACTTTCCATAATATGAAAAATAGCTTTCTCTGTCATCCTCTGCACTGAAGCTGCGAGATCTTTATGGTATTGGCTCAATGCCTCTTCTTTCTTCCTGGCAGGGCCAAATAAATTTACCATCTCCCCGCTGAACATAGGCTGAACCACAGGGATATGATCGTCTCCATAAGAAATTACACCCTCAGTTCCTTTTCTAAAATATTTTAAATCTAATTTAAACAAGCCATCATCAGTCAGTCTAATTACTTTTTCCAGTTTATCAACATAGCTAGGTTTCCCATAGGGCGCCATTCCCATTACTTTATATTCATCGCCATAATGGGGGAAACCGAGCAATTGGGTAAAAGCGGTATAAAAAATGCCAAGAGAATGAGGGAAGTCAACAGAGTCAAGGATAGTGATTTCATTGCCTTTTCCAATCCCTGTCATGGTAGTAGTAAAGTCGCCTGAACCATCTATGGAAATACAGGCCGCTTCTTCAAAAGGGCTTGCAAAAAATGCGGAGGCAAGATGGCTCCGGTGATGTTCTACCTGCCTGATCTTATCTTTAAAAATACCCGGAGATAAGCCGGAGATTACTGCCAGTTCATTTTCCAGCGAGGAAACTTTTTTGCATTTTCCAGCCGGTTTTTTACGGCCGAAATACTTCCGGAAGGATTTTTAGAAAGGTACAATAATTTGCGTAGAAATTTTGCTTTAGGATCACGGCCAATTGCAAAATAATCAACTTCCTCAAATTTAATTCCCGCTTCCTTTATGCAAAACAAAATGGATTCGGAAGGGAATCCGGCCCAGTGTTTTATTCTCCTGAATCTTTCTTCCTCAATAGCAGCAATGAGCTGGCCATCTACAAAGATGGCAGCCGATGAATCTGCATGATAGGCATTAATTCCTAAAATAATCATTTCCTGAATGCTTTTCCGCTTTTAAAAGGTTTTTACTTTCTTTTTGTATGGGTTAAAATAAAAAAATATGTATTTGTTTGTTTACTACTCACACTGAACTCATTTTTTGCCACCCTGAGCCTGTCGAAGGGAGCGCTCCTGTCGAAGGGAGCCTGTCGAAAGGTAGCCTGTCGCCTCTGAAGGGAGCCTGTCGAAGGGAGCCTGTCAACGGAGCCTGTCGAAGGGAGCCTGTGCCTATTCCTTTGTCATCCTGAGCCTGTCGAAGGAAACAAGGGAATAGGCATTCATCAAAATCTCCTAATCGGTTTAATCCCAATCTTAAACCTGCCTTCGACAGGCTCAGGCTGGCATCAACAATATAAATTAAATATTAATTTCCTGATTGAAAAGTCAAAGCTCCCTGCGGCAAAAAGCCGGTCATACCCCCTTCATAATCAGTCGTATCTCCCGAAGTATTGCGCGGGTATTCAGTATAATTCTTTGCCAACCGTTTTATTTTTTCCCAATCCTCATTAAACAATGCTTCTTTCTTTTTCCTTGACCAGCCCTTAATCTGTTTCTCCCATTCCATTGCCTGCCTGATATCAGTATGATGAATACTATACCTCAATATCAGCGGTCTTCTTTTAAAAGTATAACAACCCGGATTAAATCCAGACTCATGCTCCCACATTCTTCTTTCAAGATTATTAGTAACCCCGGTATAATAGCTTTTATCACTACATTCCAAAATGTAAACGTAATAATGGTGGCCTTGTTTCAAAATTTTTTATCTTTTTTTTGCCGCCCTGAGCCTGTCGAAGGAGACAAGAGGAATCGGCGTTCATGAATCTCCTAACCCCCTTTAATCTCTCTCTCTTAAACCCGCCTTCGACAAGCTCAGGCTGACATTCACTATAAACAAAAAGCGTTATTGTTTAAACAAACATCTCTCTATATTCCTCTTTTATCTTTTCTACATCAACCCCTTTTTCCGAATAATTAAAAGCGTCACCGTTCCATTTTTCCAGCTCCTCCTGGCCCATATTTGCAAAGAATTCAATCGCATTCACCAATTCATCATGTTTTTCCACAGACATATTTATACCCGCCATTGATTCCCTTAAATTATTCCAGGGCGTGTTATTACTCGTGATTACAGGCCTTCCCGCTGATAAAGCTTCAAAAATAGCATGGCCAAAGTTTTCACTCTTGCTTGGTAAAATAAAAACGTGCGCCTTGTCCAATGCCTGTTGTATGTTTTGAGGTTCGATCTCTTTTTCATAAACCACCCTTATGTTTGCCGGAAGTGTTTTAATGATTTCTTTACACCGGCTCCAATATTCTTCATCTTTAACGGGCCCATAAATATGGTAATCAATATTTTCCGTCACTTTTGCCAGGGACTCCAAAACCAGCAGGATATTTTTCATCGGGCTGATGAGCGCTATCGTTAATAGTACCAGGCTTCCGGGTTCTTTTTTTAGAACCGGTAAAAGAGATATTTTATTAGGAAAATTTCCGGCAACATCTACTTTGGCCACCTCTCCAAAAAAATTGCGTATATAATTGGCTTCCTCCTCATCAGTAGCATGAAAACTTACTTTATAATGGTATTCCAGCAATTTGAATAATCGGAGAAAAATTATCTTCTTCCATTTTTTTTGGGACAAAGCGCCGGGATGCAACATGCCTCTCGTTGAAAGAATCTTTTTTGTTCCCTTGCAAAACATCATCGGAACAATGTTGTAATGCCACGAAAACAAACCAATGATAAAAAGCAAATCCGGTTTTTCTGTCTCCACCAGTTTTACCAAAGTATCACTTATTTTTTCCGGGCCTGCATACCATACCTGCGTATGATCATTAAAGCGCGTCCATTTGTTCGTTTCAATATTTTCCAATGCAGCGCCGTTGAGATCTACATCACCACAAAAAATAAAATATTCAACATCGTCATTGTATTCTTTTACAAGGTTGGCAACAGACTGCACCGGGCCTCCGGCCCGAAAAGCGGGGAGAAACCAGGGAATAGTGATAAAGATTTTAGTCATTTTGTTAAGCGGTCGGTACGCCTTAGCGTCAGACCGCGGTGATTGTTTAGCGGTCGGTACGCCTTAGCGTCAGACCGCGGTGATATTTTAGAAGTACTTAATCAATTTTTAAATCTATGCTAATTTCAAAGAGCGGCCAGGATGCGCCAGTGGCAGGTTAAGGGTTTTCAACTTCACCACAATTGTCTCCTGAGAAGAAGAAGTTTAGTAAAACCTGCTTTTTAACCTCACCCCAACCCCTCTCCCAAGGGAGAGGGGCACGCTCTGAAAAACTTTTAATAATAAAACCGGGATATTAAATTTGACAACCACTTTGTGCTCTTCTGCCTTCGTGGTTCAGCCCCTCCCCGCTTTTTGCTTTTTGCTTTTTGCTTTTTGCTTTTTGAAAAAACGCTAAAATAAAAATCTGAACTATTTGTCCGTTTACTAATGCTCAAGCTTCTTTTATCCGTCATTGCGAGGCAAGAGAAATATATTCCGTGAAGCGAAATTCTTTTGCCGTGGCAATCTCATCTTTAAACAACCGCGGCCTTGCCTTCGGTGCCGACCGCTTTGATTGCCGGCCGCTAATGAATCACCGGGCCGCTAAAACTGCAATTTTCAAAAGTGGCAACTCCTTTAAAATGCAAGCGTATCAGAATACGCGCCGTAATACCTGAAAGAGCAATTGCTGAATTTAATAAACTTACTGTTGGAAGTGAAAAGGGTCTGAGTTCCGGCCTCTGAAATATAGGCGAAATCAAAAACACAATTGCTGATGGAAGTGGGTATATTATTGTTACTATCTCCGGCGGTAATGGTTCCGATACTTCCCAACGATTCACAAAATAAATTGGAAATATGAGTGGGAAACCAGCCTGATTCAGGATTATAGATCAGCCTGATGGGCTTGCCGGCTATATTGCCACCATCAATCGTATAATTTCCTGCCTGGTGTTTACCATACAGATTGGTGGCGAAAATAGTATGGATGCGCCCCCAGCTATACAAGCCGCGGATCACATTTCCTTTTTCCTGCGCCTGCCCACCGGATATGCCCAGCCGTGCATCGCCGCAACGGATATTTTCCATTAAAATAATATCTGCATTGGCAGTAACTCCATTGGGTGAGATCAAATAATCAATCGCAAAATGGCCCACATTCAGATCATGCAATTGCACCGCCGTAGAGCCACCTTTATTTTTACTGCCATCATAATCAATAACAATTCCCGCGAGATTTTGCCCGGTGGAAGGATCATTAAATTTTTCAAAAGGAATGGAATAATAGTCCGGCCCTTTTACTGCCGGTGAATGAAAATTTCCTTTTAAAGTAAGATGGTCTATTTCTGCCCCTTTTAAAAACTGCCCTCCCAGTGCAAAATCCTTTCCTGTATAATGCAATACCGTTCCTTCATTCCAGATGCCACCTTCGCCATATAGATGGATGGAGGCGCCCACATACCTGTTATTGTTCAAAACAAATATTTTCAACGATTGTGAGTATTTATAAACGCCGCGCGGAATAAACAGCGGCATTGAATTGATACACGTGTTAATAGATTGCTGAAGCGCCTCCGAATTATCCGGGTTTTTGGGAGAAGCGCCATACCACATCGCCGAAAATTCCCTGGCCCGGCAATTGGATAAGGTGATAGAAGTTTCAAATATTTGTATAAAAGGATTGGCCTCTATTAACGCGTTTTTGATAATGCCTTTGCCACTGATCTTTGCAGAAATATTCAGGATCTGCCCGTGCAAATCCCAGGTGCCGGAGATAGTGGTGTCTTTAGTGATGGAGATAGCCGAAGCTTGTAAAGAGAAGAGGATGGATAAAAATAAAAGGAATTTTTTCAAAGAATAGGAATATTGGGATATTTGTTGGTTTACTGATGAGATTAAAAAACATTGGTAGTAAAAGGAATCTTTTTGCATTATCATTCCAAAGAAGTCTTTTCTGAGGTTTGATTTAATAATTAATCCATTGAAAAGTCCTGAAACCTGCAAAGCAATTTCGTTAAGCAATACTTTTAATTTGCGGTATTCTACGCAACCTGAATTTAAATTTCCAAACCTGTATCATAACAAAAATCAGGAAACAAGATTTGAAGACATGCCCCAGGATGGTCTGCAACTCGCAATCAGCCCGAATAGGATAGTAAAAAACAAGTGGAACAAATAATATAAGTATAGGATATGAAAATGAATATTTATGAAAATAATTTAATACCTCAGAATAGACAACTCCCAGGACAAACATAAAAATAATACCACCATACACACCCCAATTTGCATAAGCGTCCCCAATAGAACTTAATCCCATTGAAGTCCCAGCCTGGATTCCTATTCCTGAATATTTTCTAAAAATTTCCCTATCCCCGCTTTGAGTTTATTTGGAGCAAGAATACGGGGTAATATTGCTGCCTCCATTATTTTATACATCTCACTTCCATCTAGCATAAGGTTCTTTGGCTGGAACCGTTTGCATAATATTCGTAATTATGAACCCCTGGTTAATCCTGGTATTGGAGCTGGCTATATTGTAGAAGCTGAACACCCCGTTGTCATCAGAATTCTTCTCTTCATATATTTTTGTAAACGTTGAAACTCCTCCTTCTTCACTCTCCTCTGCCAATCTCCGTTCTATAGCTTCCCTTTAATACCTGAATCGAAATTGCGAGAAGGACAAAAACAGCTAATCCAATTGCCTTTATTTTAAAATCAAATTTATATTTAATGCCAAAAACCGCTATGGAGAATATCAACCACGTAAGCAGATCATGAAACATTCCACTTTGAAGCGATGAAGAAATGATAGAACCAATAACAAGCGTCATTACTGCGGGTTTAATATGTTTTGTTCCTAAAACCAATAAGAATAAACCAATGAATTTAAAACTGCCGAGCAAAGTAAAAAACAAATGCTAATTCTGATGAAAAAAAAGGACGAAATGATACTGGCCAAAAATCCTAATATGATAAAAAAATAAGGTATTTGGGGATTATTATTAATAAAAGATTCTATTGCCTTTCCTATCCAAAACTTCTCCCTTGTATTTTCCGGCATTAATATGAAGGCCGATAATAAAAAAGATTACAGCCGGCATTACATAACAAATAATATTCTCCTTCGGGAATTTGCATCCGGTATCTAAAGTATTGATACTGATCTATTCCATTATAAGCAAATACGGAACCAACGAAAAATTGCAGGCACATAAAGCTTCCCCAGTAAGTGGCGGGTTGGGAATAATATAACCGATACTATTGAAAAGTAGACTAAATTGATAAATCGAGATTAAAGCTGCCACATAAGTTACTGCACTCATATCAATAAACACCACCCTTAAAGAAAGGCCGTAATCAGGAAAAAGGACCAATTATAATTTGCCGGAAATAAGGTTCTCAACTTTTTTAATTATACTTAAAGATTGTTTATTTCATTTTCTATTGTAGAACAAACTTTTTCAAAAGACCAGTTTTTGGTTCTTTGCTTTCCTCTTAAACCCATATCCTTGATATTACTTTATCAGCAACCACCTTCTTCATTTTAGACAACAATTCATCTTTATCAATACTTGAAAACACGAAACCATTCTCACCCTCATTCACCAAATCCGGAAAGCAACCACATTTATCACTAACTAACACTGCACAGCCTGAAGCCATCGCTTCATTTACAGATAATCCCCAGGTTTCATTTGGCCCCTGTGAAGGTAAAACCAAAATATCGGCCGATTTGTATAGATCGGGCATTACAGATTGATTTTGAAAATCTATGAAAATAATTTGATTATTACTTTCGCCCCTCAAAGAATTAGAAAATCCCTTTAGTTCCCTTTCCAAAACCCCATTACCAACGATCATTAAACGGGCATTCGCAATTACTCAATTCTGAAAAAGCGGTTAACAATAACAATGGATTTTTTTTGTATTCCAGTTTTCCGGCAAATAAAAAAACAATAGCCTCTTCGGGAATATTGCATTTTTTCCTGTAATCAACTTCTTTTGCACAGTCCAAAGCGGTTATTATCTATTGCATGTGGTGCAAATAATAATTGATTTTCTTTCAATCCATATTTCAGGAAATAATCTTTATTGCATTTACCCACGTAAAACGCTTTATCAACGTACCGGTAAACCCATTTTAGCAAAATAGATTTTGAGCGTTTTTTTAATAATGAAACACCTGTTTCATCCAATAAGGTTGAATCACCCCTAAAGTAAACCGGTAAACGGTTATGAAAGTAGCGTAGTGCATGCAAGTGACTCTTAAAACTCCATCCAAAAACCAAAATAGCATCAGGGTGCCATTCTTCCAATTGTTTTATCAATGTTGGATTTTGAATTCCTGAAAAATGATGTGAACCCGGATCAGGCGAAACGTTTTTTACAAATTGATATTCGTATCCTTCCAAAAGTGGAATATCCCATTCGATTACCTTTCCAAACCCAGGATCATACTTATTATAAGTACTTGTTCGCCCCAGGTATAAAATACTTTTACCGCTACTTTTCCTCTCTTTTGCAGCATTG
>CAVUJE010000035.1:0-31416 GCA_963741705.1 uncultured Chitinophagaceae bacterium
TGTTAATAACGGGTTGGCGTATTTAGTGGGATGACAAAAGTTTTAAATATCCCGGTCAATTTTGTCATAAAAGGGGTTAATTTATGCTAAGGGGTTAATAAAATTTCAATCTATTATTGATGAGCATGTGTAGTTCAGTAATTGAAAAAATTACCAAGGGAAGTCTTCTCATTGTTGGCCAATTGAATTTGGGAGGCTTTGAAGACGGTTTATAATTCTGTAAATCTTGCTGAGATAGCAGTTGAAACAAGAACAATTACATTACTAATTTCATTAAATGCTGAAAGACAGACAAACCTTTGTTCCTCTTTTATGAAACAGTTCTGTCTTTTCGTAATTCAGCTCAAATATCATCCACAAATCCTCTAATCCAGTTTCTTACTTCTGAAGAATCTGTTTTAAAGTCCTCCGATCTTATTTATCGTTGTTTTTCCTCCAAAGCATTATAAAGTCATTTTCTAAGTATCTCCAGTGCGGAAGAATTGTGAACGACCTTGCTTCTCTCGTTGGTTCGCGGCATTTTTTTTAAAAAATACAATAATCTCTGAAATATTGAAATGATGACTTTGATATTTTACCGATGCGGCACCAGTTATTACCACCAGGTTGGATTTATTGGAATTGCAATCCTGATTAAGCGATTCCAATTTCGCATCGGAATTATCAAATTTTAGCAAAAATGTTCGGAAATTGCCTGGGAATAAAAACGGGTTCCAAACTCTAAACGTCTGAAACCCTTTATTATTTTGCTCCCCCTTCAGGACTTGAACCTGAGACCCTCTGATTAACAGTCAGATGCTCTAACCAACTGAGCTAAGGAGGAATATATGTTTCATCTTTTTTACGCTGTTTGAGCCAGCGACCCACTGATTAACAGTCAGATGCTTTAAATATCTGCATCAAAGGTTTTCCCCTTTCGGGGGTGCAAAAATAGAGATTTTTACTTTGTAACAAAAATTGATTTTAAACTATTTTAAAAATTATTTTTTCTTCCAATAAACAGCCTTCTTTGGCATTGATTAATTTAGGTATTCGCACCATATTTTCGTAACTTTGCAGCGTAAATTTTTTACGTTCTAAATTGAATTTTATCCCACTAATATGGCAGAAGAAATAGCAGAAATTGTAACCCCAAAACTGGATGGTTACGGGGCAGATAGTATTCAGGTACTTGAAGGACTGGAAGCAGTTAGAAAAAGGCCTGCAATGTATATCGGAGACGTTGGCAATAAAGGTTTTCATCATCTTGTTTACGAAGTTGTTGATAATTCCATAGACGAAGCGCTTGCAGGATATTGTTCTAATATTAACGTCACCATTAACGAAGATAATTCCATAACTGTTGCTGATGACGGCCGCGGTATTCCTACCGGAATCATGAAGAAGGAAGGCCGTAGTGCGTTGGAGGTAGTAATGACGGTGTTGCATGCCGGAGGTAAATTTGATAAAAATACTTACAAAGTGAGCGGCGGTTTGCATGGTGTGGGCGTAAGTTGCGTTAATGCGCTTAGTACCGAATTTCACGTAACTGTTAACCGCGATGGAAAAACTTTTGAACAGGAATATATAAAAGGGATTCCGCAATATCCGGTACGAGAAATTGGCACAAGTGATAAAACAGGCACTACGATTCGATTTTTACCAGATCCTTCTATTTTTATTGTTTCAGTTTATAATCGTGAAATTCTGGAAGGAAGGTTAAGAGAACTTGCTTTTTTAAATAAAAAGATTAGCATCACTCTTAACGATCTGCGTGAGAAAGATGAAAATGGCAAAACTTATTCTAAAACATTTTACAGCGAAGGCGGTATTGTTGAATTTGTAAGATTAATTGATAAAAATGGAAATCGCCAGGCTCTGCTACCTACTGTTATTTATTGCGATGGTTATGATGAGAACAACAATGTTACAGTAGAAGTAGCGCTCATGTATAACACAGGCTACCAGGAACATTTATTTAGTTATGTGAACAATATAAATACTATTGAAGGCGGCACGCATGTTTCAGGTTTCAGGCGTTCAATTACCCGTGTTTTCAAAAGTTACGGTGAAAAAGAAGGAATGTTTGAAAAAGCTAAAGTGGAAATTGAAGGCGATGACTTTAGAGAAGGGCTTACTGCGGTTATTTCAGTAAAAGTTCCCGAACCGCAATTTGAAGGACAAACGAAAACCAAATTGGGGAACAATGAAGTGATGGGAGTAGTTGATTCCACTTTGAGCAAAGTGCTTACGGCTTACCTGGAAGAAAATCCCAAAGATGCAAAAACGATAATTCAGAAAGTAATATTGGCTGCTCAGGCAAGAGCAGCAGCTAAAAAAGCCAGGGAAATGGTGCAGCGTAAAAGTGTACTTACCGGCGGAGGTTTACCCGGCAAACTGGCAGATTGTAGTGACAAAGATCCATTCCGCTGCGAACTATTTCTCGTTGAGGGAGATTCTGCGGGAGGGACTGCCAAGCAGGGAAGAGACAGAAGTTACCAGGCAATTCTTCCTCTTCGGGGTAAAATATTGAACGTTGAAAAAGCAATGGAACATAAGATTTATGACAATGAAGAGATAAGAAATATGTTTACCGCACTGGGGGTAAAAGTTGGCACACCAGAGGATCCAAAAGCGCTTGATCTTTCAAAACTTCGTTATCATAAATTGATAATAATGACCGATGCGGATGTGGACGGAAGTCACATTGCAACGTTGATTCTTACTTTTGTTTTCAGGTATATGAAAGAACTGGTAGAGCAGGGTTTTGTTTATCTTGCCCAGCCACCATTGTACATGCTGAAAAAGGGAAAAGAGCAAGCGTATGCATTTAATGATGAAGAACGTAAAGCCTGGATTAAACAATTTGCCGATGGAAAAGAAGATGCAGTGCATATTCAGCGATACAAAGGTCTGGGAGAAATGAACAGCGAGCAACTTTGGGAAACTACCATGAATCCCGCTACCCGTACCTTAAAACAGGTAACAATCGACAGCTCCATTGAAGCAGATGGAGTGTTCAGCATGTTAATGGGTGATGACGTTCCTCCACGAAGGGAATTCATCGAAACACATGCAAGATACGCACGGCTTGATGTTTAATTTTTTTTATAAAACTGTATAAAGCTTCTCCAATTTTGGAGAAGCTTTTTTGTTGGTGTTTGGTAAAATTATTCAAACAGAAATTTTAAAAGTTTGCTTTTACAATGATGATGTTATATTGCACCCCAAAACTTTCAAGGATTATAATGTTCATGTTCAAATTCACTTTAAAGCTATTTGTTTTTCTTTTATTATTTGCAGCCTTTAGAGCAGATGCTCAAATAGATTACCCGGTTTTTAAAAACAAGACAATTATTAGTCCGGCTGACAGCCAGCAATTATCATTCAATTTATACAACCTCAATTATATTAATAACACGGAATGGTTTGGAAATATTCCACTAAGCGGCACTTTATTTGGCTATGAATTAATTCCTGAAATTGAATACCAGGTTTCTCCCAAGTTGATGCTGAAGGCCGGCATTTATATTCAGAAAGAATTTGGACGGCCGGAATATACTACCCTGGCACCTACTTTTGAAGTAAAATACCAGGCCAAACATTCTGCATTTATCATTGGAAATCTCGAAGGGAATTTGAATCATGGATATATAGAACCTATTTACGATTATAAATTGATACTTAAAGAAAGACTTGAAAACGGCTTCCAGTTTTTGGTAGATACCAAACCCTATAATCACGACCTTTTTATCAATTGGAGAAAAGCCATCCATCCTGGCGATAAGTTTAAGGAACAATTTGATATTGGGTATATTGGCAACTTAAACATCTGGGAAAAAAATAATTGGGATATCCATTTACCCATCCAACTGTTATATTCCCATAAGGGTGGGCAATATGATAGCGTTTCCACTCCTCTACAATCACTTACCAATTTTGCTACAGGCGCTTCAATTACCTATAATTTCAACAGGAAGATTTTTAAGAAAATTGTATTTGATAATTATTATGTGAACTATAAAGATATATCAGGGAAAAAAACACAGGCATTTAATGAAGGAAACGGGTTTCTATCACATCTTTTAGTTGGATTTAAAAACGTAGGAATTGATTTAAGATATTGGAATGGCGAAGGGTATATCGGGCCAAGAGGAATGGCTTTGTTTCAATCTGTATCAGAAAAATATCCGGGGCTTGTGGAGAAACATCGTGAATTAATTATCGCCAGCTTTATTTTTGATAAGGAGATATTCAAGAATGTTTATTTCGATTTCAGGTTCATTCCTTACAAAGACCTTGTAGAAAAAAGCTCGAGCGGAACTGGCCTGGAATATTCCTATGAGATGTATCTAAAATATAAATTAAAAGTCAACTTGAAAAAAGTGAAAAATTCCCTGGATTTTTAAGTTCTTTTTTTGTTAACAAATATATAATGCGAAATAATTATAAATCCCTAAATTTGAAAGACGATAGCCCCCGGCTATGAACTTTAATTATATTTTAAACTATAAACCAACAAAGATGGCAAAGATGTTAACAGCTTATTGCATGAAGACAAAAGAAAAAAATGTTCCCATGCAGGATGCAGTAATTACTAAAACTTCCCGAGGAGGATATATGGCACAGGGAAATGATGGGAAAGGCAACAAAATGACCACTATGCTCAGCGAAGCCAATGCATTACAAGCTGTGAAAGATGGTGTTGCTAAAAAAGGTTGGTAATTGCTTCCTTAAAAGATAAAAAGCGATACCAGAATTACTATTTGGTATCGCTTTTTAATTTATATGAATTCAAATACAGTAAACAAACAAATAAGCCTTTTTTTAATTTTCACTTATAGTGATTTCCTTATAGCCTACAATTTATTTCCCTTCGGAATCCAGTTCTACGGTCTTTCATTTTTTCAATTACAAAAACCCTAGAAAAATGCTGGAAGATTTATGTAAGTGGGGAATATGTAGTCCGCGATTTAATTGAAAATAATTTAACCATCATTAAACCTGCGATATCTGTAAATTTGTAGTTCAACTCAATAAAATGGCAACTAAAGAAGCAGTATTGCCGGAAGTCGTGATCAAATTTGCAGGAGACAGCGGAGATGGAATGCAACTTACCGGATCTCAATTTACCAATAACACAGCCTTATTAGGCATTGATCTTTCTACTTTTCCTGATTTTCCGGCCGAAATCCGGGCTCCGCAGGGAACCCTTCCGGGTGTTAGTGGTTTTCAACTTCGCTTTTCCAGCGACAGGATATTTACTCCTGGTGATTCATGCGATGTACTTGTAGCGATGAATGCTGCCGCTTTAAAAAGCAATTTATCTTCTCTAAAAAAGGGCGGAATAATCATTGCAAACATAGAAGGTTTTGATGCAAAGAATTTAAGGTTGGCTAATTATCCTGATGGGATAAATCCTTTAGAAGATGGAAGCCTTGAAGGATTTGAGGTAATAAAAATGGAAGTCACAAAATTGACAAGGGAAACTTTAAAAGAATTTACGTTAGGAACCAAAGAAAAGGACCGGGCCAAAAATATGTTTGTTTTAGGATTCTTATATTGGATGTATAATCGCAATCCTGATAATACCATCAATTTCTTAAAAGAAAAATTTGCAAAAAAAACTGATATTCTTGAAAGTAATGTGAAAGTGCTTCAGGCAGGATATAATTATGGAGATACAACTGAAACCTTTACAACAAGATATTCCGTCAGGAAAGCGGCAATGCCGCCAGGTAGCTATCGCAGCATCCATGGCAACCAGGCATTAGCGTATGGATTAATAGCAGCTTCTCAAAAAAGTGGTTTACAATTATTTTTAGGTTCCTATCCCATCACACCTGCAAGTGATATTTTACACGAGCTGAGCCGTCATAAAAATTTTGGAATAAAAACTTTCCAGGCGGAAGATGAGATTGCCGCCATTAGTTCAGTTATTGGTGCGGCTTATGGAGGAAGCCTTGGCGTGACTACTACAAGCGGCCCTGGTATTGCATTAAAATCTGAAGCAATGGGTTTAGCGGTGATGCTTGAAATTCCATTATTGATCTGTGATATTCAGCGCGGTGGCCCTTCCACCGGATTACCCACCAAGACTGAGCAAAGCGATCTTCTCCAGGTATTTTATGGAAGAAACGGCGAAAGCCCAATCCCTGTTATTTCTGCTTCTACACCTGCTGATTGTTTTTACGCAGTTTATGAAGCGGTAAGAATAGCAATTCAACACATGACTCCTGTTGTTTTTTTAAGTGATGGTTACATTGCCAATGGTTCAGAACCCTGGAAATATCCCCAAAGCGATGAACTTTCTCCTATCAAAGTGCATTTTAAAAAGGATCTCGCAGAAAATGAAGAAACTTTTCAACCTTATTTGAGAGATGAAAAATTGGTAAGGCCCTGGGCGGTTCCGGGAACTGCTGGCCTTGAACACAGAGTTGGTGGCCTGGAAAAGCAGGACATTACCGGCAACGTTAGTTATGATCCTGAAAATCATGAAATGATGGTGAAGATCAGGGAAGAAAAGATTGAAAGAATTGCGGATTATATTCCGAAACAGCAAATAGACAATGGGCCCGAAAAGGGAAAAGTTCTGGTATTAGGCTGGGGAAGCACTTATGGAGCTATAAAAAGTGCCGTGGTGGAATTGTTGAAAGAAGGTCATGAAGTTTCGCATGTGCATCTTCGTTACATACGCCCTTTTCCCAAAAATCTTGGAGCGATCATTAAAAATTTTGAAAAAGTTTTGATACCTGAATTAAATAATGGCCAGTTAATAAAAATTATCCGGGATAAATATTTAGTTGACGCTAAGGGCTTTAATAAAATCAAGGGAATTCCTTTCAAAAAAGCAGAATTGGTTGAGGAAATAAAAAAATTGCTTTAATGTTTGTTTACTGTGTTTTCTAAAGAGGGTTTCACTATTTTTTGATAATAAGTGCAGGCAGACCTTAAACCACAGATATCACATTTAGGTTTTCTTGCAACGCAAATATAACGGCCATGTAATATAAGCCAATGGTGCGCAACGTGAACCAAATCTTCAGGAAAGTTTTTTATTAATTGTCTTTCAGCTTCCAGGGGTGTTTTTGCTTTTACCAAACCAATCCTGTTAGACACCCTGAACACATGGGTATCTACGGCCATATTCGGCTGATTATCTATCACAGACGTAATTACATTAGCTGTCTTTCTGCCTACGCCGGGTAATTTCATCAATTCATCAACAGTCATAGGAATCTTACCGCCAAAATCAGCCATCACTTTTTTTGCCATCCCGATTAGATGTTTGGTTTTATTATTGGGATAAGAAATACTTTTTATTAGGGGAAACAGTGTTTCAGGAGTTGCTTCACTCAGGGATTCAATATCCGGATAACTTTCAAATATATAAGGAGTGGTTAGATTTACTCTTTTATCTGTGCATTGCGCTGAGAGAATTACAGCCACCAGCAATTGGTAAGGAGTATCATATAACAATTCGGTTTTCGCATCAGAATTATTCTGAACAAAATAATTAATGACAAACTGGTATTTTTCTTTTTTGGTCATAAAAAATCCCGCATTAAAGCGGGATAAAAATAAGTTGAAATTTATATTTTTTGAAATTAAGAAACGGTCATACGCTTTTTAGAAGCATATTCCAATATCTTATTAACGCTTTCAACACGAGGTGATGAAAGTTCAATATTATTCAAATTTTGTTTAGAACTTGATAACTTTTCATAGTTCTCTCTTAAATTCCAATCTGTCTGTAATGCAGCCTCAATCGCTGCCGATTTCGGTTCGGAAGTTTCATTATAAATATACCTTACCAGGTCTTCCGGTGTAATTTTAATCATATAAATATGTGACTTTAATAAAAATAATATCCTATTCTGATCTAAAACGCTTTCATCTTCCAAATATTGTAATCATTCTCTTATCTTATTGATGATGAATCGAATGTAACGATATATAAATCTTCGTTTTCCTTCTTCATCATATACTTTTCCCTCGCATATCTTTCGAGGGTTTCGGGATTAGTTTTCAACAATTTCAGTTCTTTTTGGGTATTCGATATCAGCAAACTCATATTTTTCTGGTTTTGCTCCATCTTTTTCAATTCCCAATATCTTCTGATTTGAGATGGAAAGTCGTTTCTGTCAAAGAACATCATCCATATTGCAAAAGCTATGCCTGTTATTAAATATTTGTTATAAAAAATGTTGCGCAACTTTTTCATAAATTATAATCAATTGATTATGAAAAACAAAATTATTGATATGGGTTAAATTTAACTTACCCTTTACCAAATTTAATCCTTCCTTTTGGAAAAACAGCGCTTTCTCCCAACATTTCCTCAATACGAATTAACTGATTGTACTTCGAAATACGGTCAGTGCGGCTGGCCGATCCTGTTTTAATTTGCCCACAGTTAAGAGCAACAGCAAGATCCGCGATGGTTGTATCTTCAGTCTCTCCACTTCTATGGCTCATAATAGTATTATACCCATTATTCTGAGCAAGAGAAACTGCATTGATGGTTTCTGTAAGCGATCCTATCTGATTAACTTTTACTAATAAACCATTCGCCACCTGCTCATCTATTCCTTTTTGCAACCTCTTTACGTTGGTAACAAAAAGATCATCCCCTACTAACTGTATTTTGCTTCCCAATTTTTGGGACATCAGTTTCCATCCTTCCCAATCATCTTCTGCCATACCGTCTTCAATAGAAATAATCGGATATTGGTTCACCCAATTTTCCCAATAATCTACCATTTTTTCAGCGCTTAATTCTTTACCGTCGGATTTATGAAAATGGTATACTTTTTTATCTGTGTTATACATTTCGCTTACTGCCGGATCCATAGCAATTGCTACTTCAGTTCCTGCTTTATAACCTGCGGTTTCAATGGCTTTTAGTACTGTTTCTATAGCTTCCTCATTGCTTTGTATGTTTGGGGCAAACCCGCCTTCATCCCCCACATTGGTGCTGTAACCATTTTTTTTCAACACACTTTTTAAAGAATGAAATATTTCTACTCCCCAGCGAAGCGCTTCACTAAATGAAGAAGCTCCAACAGGCATTACCATAAATTCCTGGAAATCTATCTTATTATCCGCATGAGAGCCACCATTTAATATATTCATCATGGGTATAGGAAGTATTTTCGCGTTCGTACCACCAATATAACGGTAAAGCGGAAGATTTGCTTCGAGTGCCGCAGCTTTAGCCACAGCAAGGCTTACTGCTAAAATAGCGTTTGCACCTAACTTGCTTTTATTTTCAGTACCATCTATAGCAATCATTTTAGCGTCTATGCCTGTTTGATCTGCGATATCCCAGCCAATTAATTCATCCGCTATCAGAGTGTTTACATTATCAACCGCTTTTAATACTCCTTTTCCGCTATAAACTTTTTTATCGTTATCACGAAGTTCTACGGCTTCATGAACGCCCGTGCTGGCTCCGGAAGGAACGGCGGCCCTGCCGAGGTATTCGTTTTCTGTTAGGACATCTACTTCTACGGTAGGATTGCCGCGGCTGTCTAAAATCTGGCGTGCATGGATGCTGGCGATGTAACTCATTTTTGTTTATTATTTTTCTTGTTTATGTTTTGTCTGCAACTGATTTCTCTTTCTTTTGCAGAATTGTTCCCGGCAAATTTAATTTTTATTATAAGAAAAAAAGGATGAAACAAATATTACTTAATTAATTACCACTTGGTAACCTGTAAATACAACCATTGATATAAGGCTTCAAACACATCAGGGTAATTATCCCTGTAGTAAACAAACAAATTCTTCCTGTCTTTATTTTTGTTTTGAGAAAAAGCTATTTCGTAAAAACCTTTTTAAGAATATCGGTGACTCGTCCTGCAGGATTTTGCCTGATATTTATTTCTTCAGCAGCTACATAATGAAAAATCCCATCAAGCGCTTTTTGAGTCACATAACTGTTTATGTCTGTATCAACCGGTGTTGAAGAAAAACGGTTATAGGCAGTAAAAACATCTTTCCAATATTTGGTAGCATCAGTTTTTCTAAGCGATTCTTCAATCACTGGTTTAAATGCACCGGTTAGTTGTGGTGTAGTGGTTTTTCTTAAATAAGCAGTGGCGGCCGTATCAGTTCCACGCAAAATATTCAAGGCATCTGTTACTGTCATTTTCTTTATTGCTGATAAGAAAATAGGAGCAGCAGATTTCGAGGCGTCTTCTGCGGCACGATTCATACTTAATTCTGCATTATCCACCAATTTCCCCAGGCCCAGCATTCTCATTTTATTTTCAATATCCCGGACTTGTTTTGGCAAAAGAATTTTTACAGCAGCATCTTTAAAAAATCCGTCTGTAGCTGAAAGCTTGTCAGCGCTTTTTTGCGCACCCAACGACAAAGCTTCTTTCAACCCAGCAACAATCTCATCAGAAGATAAATTACCACCTGTTGAAGACGATTTTGAAATTATAGAATTTGCCTTTTTAAAAAAGCCACCTAATTTATTGGAAGAATCTTTTTGAGCAGAAGCAAAAAAAGTAACACAAACCAGGGCAGCTAAAAACATACAATATTTCATAGAATAAATTTAAATTCAAAAGTAGATTGTATTTGGGTATCTTTTTAGGGGTCAAATTGTTAAATTGTACAAAAGGAATTTATGGTGACTATATCCTTAGCTTGAAATTTACCGTTTAATTTACTTCTATTTACTAAACTTCCTAACAAAAGGTTAATACCTCTGGCCAGGCGACCATTTTTATATGGCATAGATGCAATAAGCTATTGCTTTGGTTAAATTTGTTTCTTGGAAGTATTTTTGCTTTTATTAATCTGATGATGCAAATGAGGTTTTTATTACATTTTATTATTTTTATTGGTCTTCTCCCTCTAAGCGCCTTCGCGGCGAATGATACTACCAATATTCCTATCAGCCGCCGTATTTTTCACGACAAGATAAAAGACGAGCAAAAGCTTGCTGATAAAGCGGATGGCAGGCTGGATGGGTTGATAAAGGTGAGTCCCAATCCTGACGTGAACATCCAGGTGACAGATGCTTTGATTCGCAAAATAAACGTACTTCGAAACGATATTGAAATCAACAATTCAATCCCTACTAACAATGATAAAGTAAGATATCTCCGGTACATTGAGGATCTTTTAAAGGATTTTATCCTGGCGTGGAAAACGCACAAGATCAATCCATCACTTGCTCCATTGCTGGTAGAAAATTTCCATGATATTGTAAATGCAAATATTAAAGGGGAAAATATGACACCCCTGATAAAAGAAGTTCCTTATGAGGTGGGAGCTATCAACGCCTCTATCTTTGTAGATAACCCTGGTTACCAGGAAAGTAAAATCGCCTTATTCAGGAAGTTTTGCATTATTAATCCCGATAAAATTCTCCAAAATCTTGCTCCTTATGTAAATGAGCCTTTTGCAGATTCGTTAGTCATCGATGCTTTTAATAACAGCCCCAGCCAGTTATATACTTATGCGCAATCTTCCCAAAGCCCACAGGGTAAGCTCATTCGCGAAATAGATGACCCCAGAATAAAAATGGTAGTAAAATTAAGTACACAGAATCGTGCATTGTTTTATTTTCCTTTCCTGGATGATCTGATAAGCGGTAAAAAAACGATCGCAGAAATTGAAAAAGTAGCAGGAACTTCAAATGCGACTTATGATAGCGTTGGATATTACCAGTTGCTGGTAAAAACAGAAATTAAATATTATGGCAGAATGGTCCGGGGAGATACGCCGGTTGCGATGCTGGGAGCGAATGGATTATTAGATATACTGAAAGCAAAAGCCATTCAACATTTTATTTACCCTATTAATGTTTTGCATGAAAATCCTAGTCCGGCAGTTCGTTTCAGGGCTTTACAACCCCTGGATGCACAGGAACTGTATTACATGATGGTTTTGGGCGAAAACGATATTTACACTTCAAGTTATAAATACAGCTTTGACAGAATGATACAAAAAATGGGGCCCGATCCTCATGGAGATTCTTTGCTTATTTCTCTCAACTTTGATCATTTTAAGAAGTTTATCAAAATGGCCGCCGGGTATAATAAACTGGATGAATTTCTGAAAACAATGCCCGAAAATTCTGACAAACTGATGCAGGCTTTTGTGGCCAAATTAGAAACAAAAAAAACACTGGAAGATGCAGTGGATGTGGCAGATTCGTATGGAAGCATTACCAATCCTGATTTGCAAAAATCTATGTTGCAAAATGTGGAATGGAATGAACAAAGGTGTATTAAAGAAGATAACGAACGGGGGAAGAAAATTTATGGGCTTTTAAAAACTATTTTTCTTTCTGCGGACCCTAAAAATGGCGTTGACCTTTCAAAGGAAATTGGAATTCCGCCAATTTATACAGTAGATTATAACTACCTGGCTGATGATTCAGGAAGAATAATAGAGCAGGTATTTTTTTATGGAGATAATGATGGAAAAGCTTCTTTTGCAAGTTATCTCACCTCATTTCCGAGGAGCGCCTGGAGTATTACCCAAAAGAAAGAATGGATAGAAATAAGATCAACCAAGGGAAAACCGATGTTAATTTTCGCTAACCTTCCGCTGGATAATGAAACAGATAAAGACGCAAAAGCACAGGCAGACCTGGTAAATTATCTGCAATCAAAAGGAATGAGACCTTCCATCGTAATTCATCGCGGCCACAGCTATCACCTTCCGTATACTATTGAGCAATTGCCTGAAAATGCAAAAATTATAATGTTAGGATCATGCGGTGGCTATCAAAATCTAAAAACTATTTTAAAATATGCGCCCGAGGCACACATCATTTCTACCAAAGAAACTGGAGCCATGAACGTAAATAAACCTATCATTGATGCGCTGGATAATACCCTTCGCGAAGGGAAAAATATCGATTGGAGACAAATGTGGACTGGTCTGCAGGCAGGATTTAACCACGCTCCACAACAGGTAAGAGAAACTTTTGAAGATTATATTCCTCCACAAAAAAACCTGGGGGCTTTATTTATAAAAGCTTATAATAAAGAAGGTGGTTCAGAAGATGATGAATAATAAAGTAAATTAATTATTATAACTAATATCTGAAATCCCCGCCGCAGTAAATCAATAAAAAAGTAAGATTTTTATTTTAGATCCGGGGAAATTAGTTGATTGCATAAAAAAAGCTGGCGGTTGCCAGCTCTTCTTATCAATTTTTTTCTTAAAATTCTTATCCTAAGGCTACTCTCTTAAATCCTAATACTTTTAATTCAGGATCTATAGATTTTAAATAATCTTCTACAGATTTATTACCATCTTTCACAAAAGCCTGTGCAAGTAGCGTACTTTCTTTAAAAAATTTATTGATCTTTCCGGCAGCAATTTTTTCGGCCATTTCAGCAGGCTTACCTTCGGCCTTTATTTGCTCAATAGCAATGTTCCTTTCGCGTTCTATGGTTTCTGCAGATACAGAACTCTGGTCAATTGCAATAGGATTCATTGCCGCTATTTGCATAGCTACATCCTTTCCTGCTTCTTCGTTTGCTTTATTTAAACCTACTAAAACACCCATTCGGTACGTTCCGTGAATATAAGAGGCAACGTAGGGAGCTTCAATTTTTTCAAATCTTGAAACACTTATTTTTTCTCCAATCTTAGCCACTTGCTCATTCACTTTATCAGCCACCGTTTCTTCGCCAATTTTTACTGAATTTAATTCTTCAGCAGAATTAACTTTATTGGCGACAGCGGCATCCATAATAGCTTGTGCAAATGCAACGTATTCTGCATTCTTACTTACAAAGTCTGTCTCACAACTTACGTTGATGACATAACCGGTTTTATTATCTTCTGAAGTCTGCGCTATTACTACACCTTCTTTTGCTTCCCGGTCTCCACGAAGGGCAGCCACTTTCTGGCCTTTTTTTCTCAAATAATCAATTGCGGCTTCAAAATCTCCATTTGATTCTACTAATGCTTTGCGGCAATCCATCATTCCGGCGCCGGTTTGCTGGCGCAATTTATTTATTTCTGATGCTGTTATTGTTGTTGTACTCATTTTATTTTTGAATGTTAAATGATAAAATGAAACAGGATTAAAAGCCATAGCAAAATCCTGGTTCTGATTTTTCATGGTAACTACCAAATAGAATTACCTGCGTCCACCACCCGGTCCACGGCTTCCCTGGCCAGTTCCTGAAACACGGCGTTTCTGAGGGCCTGCAGGTCCACGTCCTTTTCCTCCGGCAGGAGTTCCGCTTCCACCCCGACGGCGGTCTTTCTCTTCGTCTTCATTATCATCAAATTTTATATCTCTTGATGTGGACTCCTCAACTTCTTCTGACTCTTCTTCTTTTTCAGCTTGCCTTTCAGCTAAACCTTCTGCAATCGCAGCTACGATAAAATTGGTAATAATTGCTATTGACTTCGTTGCGTCATCATTTGACGGGATAGAAAATTCCACTTTATTAGGATCACAATTTGTATCCACCATTCCGAAATGTAGTAATATTAAGACGCTTTGCTTCTGAAAGGGCAATATGCTCGTGGCCAATATCCACAAGGAACAGCGCTGCAGGAACACGGCTTATCTGCGCAATTCCTCCTAATACTTTTTCCATCTTATCTTTTTCACGGGTAAGAGTAAGGCGTTCCTTTTTGGTAATGCTGTCAAATGTTCCATCGTTCAGCATTTTCTCAGTAGCCTGCATTTTCTTAACGCTTTTGCGAACGGTATTAAAGTTGGTAAGCATACCACCAAGCCAACGCTCAGTTACAAAAGGCATGTTCACTCTTTTTGCCGCCTCAGTTACGATTTCTTTTGCTTGTTTTTTAGTAGCCACAAACATGATCTTCTTTCCGCTTTTGGCAATAGATTTCATGGCCGCCGCTGCTTCTTCAAGTCCCTCAACAGTCTTATTAAGGTCAATGATGTGAATACCTTTTTTCTCAGCAAAAATGTAAGGCAACATTTTGGGGTTCCATTTCTTTTTTAAATGGCCAAAGTGAACGCCTGCTTCTAAAAGCTGCTGTTGTAAGGAAGTATTATTTTCCATTTATTTTGTATTGATTTATTTAAAAATTTTAGGCTTCTATAAAAGTAATAAGCAATGAGTTACCAGATGGCTTTTAACTAATAACTTATAACTCAGAACTAACCTATCTCTTACTAAACTGGAAGCTCTTTCTTGCTTTCTTTTTACCGGGCTTTTTACGCTCTACAGAACGCGAATCGCGGGTAAGAAGACCCGCTCCTTTCAATGCTGGCTTGTAGTCAGGATTTACCTGGAGAAGCGCACGGGCAATACCCAGTTTTACGGCTTCTGCCTGGCCTTTAACTCCTCCGCCTGAAGCATTAACAGTTACATCGAACTTATCGGCAGAATCAATGGTTTTCAAAGGGGCTTCTACCTGGTTTTGTAAATAAACAAGTGGGAAGTAAGTTTTATAATCTTTCCCGTTGATAGTAATATTGCCATCGCCTTTTGTAAGAAACACGCGTGTCACGGCTTCTTTTCTGCGGCCAACTGCATTTTTTTGTTTTTCCATTTTTTATATTTTATCGCTTTAAAAAAAGCGTGTGGAATTTAGAATTTTAATTGTTGTGGATTTTGTGCGGTGTGCGGATGTTCGGAACCAGCATATACAAATAACTTCTTGTACATTTTGCGTCCCAGTTTATTTTTAGGGAGCATTCCTTTTACAGCTCTTTCGATAATCACATCCGGACGGCGTTTCAAAAGATCGCCGGCAGCTTCTTCTTTTTTCCCTCCTGGATATCCGCTGAAATTGATATATGTTTTATCATCCAGCTTTTTTCCGGTAAACCTTACTTTGTCACAATTGGTAACAATGACATAATCGCCGCAATCTACGTGCGGTGTGTAATAGGCTTTGTTCTTTCCACGAAGAACAGACGCAATTCTTGCGCACATGCGGCCTACGGTTTGATTAGTACCGTCAACAACGTACCAGTTACGCTGCACGGTAGCCTCGTTTGCATGTTTGGTGGTGAAATGTAATTTGCTCATTTTTGTTTTTTAGTGATTTTCATTGTTTTAATCAACAAAAACCGGTTGAATTTAACTGCCGCTATCCCGGCATTTTTTTAGGATTGCGAAGGTAAGGCGAATTGACTTGAAAATAAGTCAATTCAACAAAGATTTTTGGAGAAGCCTTCATAACTAATTGATTCTCTATAAAAAAATTGCATTAAAATTTAAAAGGTTTCTATTTGCGCCATTCTTTTGCCCGAAAAAATTGAAAAAAGGAAGCTGCAGATCAAAAGCATCAAAAATTATAGTAAACCAACAAAAAGCTGGAATTTCTATTTTTACAACCTGTAAAAATTTCAAAAAATTTTCAGCTAACTCATTTTCCTTTTATATTTGCTAAAAAAAAGAGAGATGGAAGAAACACAACCTGTCGGAAAATATTGGCTCATGTTTGTGATAACTGCAATTGTTCAAATCATTTTTTTAATCTGGATCAGGGAATATTTCTGGATGATTCTTCCATGGTGGCTCACTGCTTTTTGCAAAGCAATGAGACTATTTTAATACTTCTGCCAATTTATCGTGCAAGTCGCTACCTCTTAATTCTGTAGCAATAATTTTCCCCTGCGGATCAATCAGCACATTGAAAGGAATTGCCTCAATATGATATTTAGCGGCAGCTTCGCTGTTCCAAAATTTCAGGTCGCTTATTTGTTTCCAAACCAGCCCATCATCTTTTATTGCCTTTAACCATGATTTTTTATCCTGGTCAAGCGACACTCCTAAAATGGTGAAATTTTTATCTTTAAATTGATTATAATTCGCTACAACATTTGGGTTTTCCTGACGACAAGGACCGCACCAACTTGCCCAAAAATCAACCAAAACATATTTACCCCGAAGAGAACTTAAAGAAAATGGTTTCCCATTTTCATCAGGAAGTGTAAGATCAGGAGCCATTTTTCCTGGTGCGATATCATTGTTTTGAGTCTGTTTACTTTGCGAAGCGATGTATTGATCCAACTCTTGTACCATGGCCGAAACCGATGAATTCTTTGGATATTTAGCGCTAAGGTGATTTAATAAAGATTTTACAGTATCTATGTTAACATCTTGCGTATAACCCAATGCAAAAAGCGCATTAACAGGGTTTGCGGTAGTGTCAATAAATTTAATCAGATAATTATTGTACCATTCATTACTGGCAGCAAATCCGCTGTTGGCAATTAACGCCATGGAATCATTGTTCTGCTGTTGGTAATCTTTTCTTTGCTGGTCTTCATTAATAAGATTAGTATGGATAGAATCCAGTCTCATGATAAATTCGGTAAGCGTCGCGTTGGCTGGTGTATTAAATTTTGTAGTGTTTAAAACGCTATCTTTTGCATCCGCTGCAAAATCAATATTGTCCTTGTCATTAATAAAGATATAACCTGCATTTTTTTCAAACCGAAGCCTGTACAATCCTTGCTCTGAGGCATTGGTCTTTACAGAAAATTTTCCATCTTTCATTTCTGAAGTATCCAGCACCTGTGGCGGTCTTTGGTCAAAATGTAATTGCTCCAAAAAAACTTTTTGATCCGGCGCATTTTTTAAGTCGCCATTTACCGTAAATAACCCATTAGTATGCGTAGATGTGCATGCAAATAAAAAAAGCACACCTATAAATATCATTATTCTTTTCATTCTGCGTATATTGATTTTATTGATTGAGTTTATGATTTAGCATTTCGATAACCGCTTTCATGTCCGCTTTCCCTTTACTTTTCTTTTTTACTTCCCCGGCAAACAAACCTGCCAGGTTCTTTTTACCTTTTTTATATTCCGATACTTTTTCGGGCATTGACGACAAGACTTCGTCTACCCATAACTGTAAAGTATCATCATTTTTTTCCTGAATGAGATTTAATTCTTTGGCTATTTGCAACGGATCTTTTTCAGGAGCCCCAATTAATAACGGAAAAATTTTTCCTGCAGCGATACCAAAACTTACCTTTCCTTCTTCCGCAATATCCACCAGTTTAGCCATGGTTTTAGCCGGAAATGAAAAACTTTCCATTTCCAGGTTATTTTCATTTAAATAAGATTTCACAGGCCCGATAACCCAGTTTGAAACTGCTTTGTAATTTTTAGTATGTCCCGTAATGTCCTGAAACCATGCGGATGTTTTTTTATCACCTGCAATTATTTTGGCGGCTTCTCCAGATAAAGAATATTCATTGATCAATCTTTTTTCAAGCGCCAAAGGCAATTCAGGCATTGATTTGCTAATTGACCTGATTTGCTCTTCCGAAATCAAAAATGGAGCCAGGTCGGGTTCGGGAAAATAGCGATAATCATTGGCTTCTTCCTTTGAACGCAGAGAAAAAGTAGTTCCGTTATTGGCATCAAAGCTTCTTGTTTCCTGTTTAACTTCTTCACTGTTTTCCAATAAATTCACCAACCGGCCTATTTCAAAATCAATCGCCTTCTTCACGTTGCGGATAGAGTTCAGGTTTTTTACTTCCACTTTAGTCCCCAGTTTTGTTTCTCCCTTTAATCTCACTGAAACATTTGCATCGCAACGCATGCTTCCTTCTTCCATGTTGCCATCGCAAATATCAAGATGGCGCACCATCTTCCTTATTTCCGCAACATAAGCAAACGCTTCTTCAGATGAATGAAGGTCAGGCTCGGAAACGATTTCAAGAAGTGGAACTCCCGCGCGATTAAGGTCAACGCAGGTAAAATTTTCATCCGCATCGTGGATACTTTTTCCTGCATCTTCTTCCAGGTGAATCCGGTTTAAAAGTATTTTTCTTTCCGTTTCATTTACAGAAATAGTAACTTTTCCGTTTTTACAAATGGGAGTTGTATGCTGTGAAACCTGGTATCCTTTCGGGAGATCCGGATAAAAATAATTTTTCCTTGCAAAATAATTATTACGAACAATATCGCAATTAAATGCCAAACCGAGTTTGATGGCCAGTTCAACAGCCTTCTCATTCATTTTGGGCAAAGTACCGGGATGAGCCAAAGAAATAGCACTCACGTTAGTATTAGGAGGGTTTCCAAATTCAGCACTATCTCCACAAAACAATTTGCTTTTTGTAAGCAATTGCGTATGCACTTCAAGCCCGATAACGGCTTCATATTTATCAAAATCCGGCATGGTCGCGAAGGTAAGAAAAGAGATTTCCATTTTTATGGAATGAAAACTTAAATATTGAGAAATTCAATCTTATATCCAATAAACTACATCTAGCTTTTGAATGAAATATCAGTGAACCAACAAATAGCTTGTTTTTTTATTTTCTGAAATGGCAGAAAGGCAAAATATATTCTTTTTGTCTTATGGCTTTCCTTCATAATAATTACATTGCTCCAGCGAGCCTAACCTGATGCGGATTGGAAAATTAGCAAATTTTTCAATTTTTAATTCCTGCCGGCAAAAAAATCCAAAATTGCAGGTTGCAAAATTTCCGGGAAGCGTATTGAAACTTTCTAATGAAAGATTCGCTAATCTTTGGTGGAATACATATGTATTCTTTGCTACAACAGAATTAGTAAAGGAAATTATTGAACCAGGATTTTTAATCGCTTTAGAAAAAGATAAGCCATCATTTACAGAATTATATTTTGCAGTTGTTATCTTTTGGTTTGCAGATTGAGCATACGAAAAATTTATGAAAATAAAAAAGAGCAAAAGGAGTCCACAAAACTTGTTCCAAAAAAACATATCGTTACATTTGCCTGTAAATTTACAACTATTAAAAAGAAAAGAGTTCCATGTCGTTAAGCCAGCGATTACAACAAAAATTATTACAAAAATTATCTCCTCAGCAAATTCAGTTGATGAAGCTTTTGCAGGTGCCAACTGCTCATCTTGAAGAAAGAATCAAAGAAGAGCTTGAGGAAAATCCTGCTCTTGATTCAGTAGAAGAAGGTTACACTGAACCGACAGATGGCCAGGAAGATTTTGACCAGGCAGATGATTTTGAAAGTGACGGGAGCGAAAGTGATTATGAAAATATTGATATAAGTGAATATGTGAATGATGGTGACGATGAGCCAGGCGATTATAAATTCAGAGATGATAATTATGGAGATCCGGATGACAAAAAAGTAATGCCTCATAAAGTAGAGACATCCTTTTATGACACTTTGAAAACCCAATTGCTGATGCTTGATCTGACGGGTGAAGAAAGAAAAGTAGCAGAGCAAATCATCGGCAGCATTGACGACGATGGTTATCTGCGCCGTGAAGTAACCTCGATTTGTGATGACCTTGCTTTTCGCCAGAACATAATTACTACAGAAAATGAAATTGAAAAACTCATATCACTTATCCAACAATTTGACCCTCCCGGCGTAGGTGCGAGAGATTTGCAGGAATGCCTTTTGCTTCAATTGAGAAGAAAAGAAAAAGAAAATTTACCAGTTGCTACAGCAATGGAAATTATCGAAAATTATTTCGATGAATTTACAAAAAAACACTACGAGAAAATTCAAAAAAACCTCAACCTGAATGATGATGAAATAAAAGAAGTTATCAACCAGATCATAAAATTAAACCCAAAGCCAGGCGGAGAAGTAGGAGAAAGTAACAAACTGCAGAGCTATGTAATACCAGACTTTTTTGTAATGAATAATAACGGTAAACTGGAAGTAACGCTTAATTCCAAAAACGCTCCGGATCTTAGGATCAGCGAGGGCTACAGAGATATGCTGAAAGATTATGACCGGGGCAATAAAAAAGATAAAAGACAAAAAGAAGCCGTTCTTTTTATCAAACAAAAAATTGATTCTGCAAAATGGTTTATTGACGCGATAAAACAAAGGCAGCATACACTCTTAAGTACGATGCAAACTATTGTGGATTATCAAAGACAATTTTTTCTTACCGGCGAAGATATCGATCTGAGGCCAATGATTTTGAAGGATATCGCGGAAAAAACAATGCTTGATATCTCTACTGTAAGCCGCGTTGCAAACAGCAAATTTGTTCAGACAGAATTTGGAACTTATCGTCTTAAATTTTTCTTTAGTGAAAGCCTGGTAACAGATAGCGGCGAAGAAGTAAGTACGCGGGAAGTGAAAAAAATATTAAGCGATCTTATCGAAGAAGAAAATAAACAGAAGCCCCTGAGTGATGAAAAGCTTACCGAGCAGTTGCAGGAGAAAGGCTATAACATAGCACGTCGGACGGTAGCAAAATACCGGGAACAATTGAACATCCCGGTTGCCCGCTTAAGAAAAGAACTATAAAATGATTCAAAATTTTTCTCAACATGGAAAAGATTTTAGCAGCCCGCAAACTGCCCGTGTTCCACTTCATTTTCACTGGATATTGAGATTTTTGGCCCAGTTTTTTTCTGTTATTTTTCATCCTCTTTTTATCCCGGTGATGGCAGCCTGGTTTTTAGCTTTTTTACAACCGGGCTATTTCACAGGCATCTCTCCTCATGAAAAAACCATGATCGTTATTCGTGTCGGATACAATACAATCTTTTACCCTGCACTGGTAGTAGTTTTGTTAAAAGCATTAGGTTTTAGCAAAAGCATTTTTTTAAAAACGCAGCGTGAACGCATCGTTCCTTATATCGCTACCAACATTTTTTATTTTTGGGTATTTTTGGTATTCAGAAATCAACCCGAAGTTCCGCTTATCCTGACCGGTTTTATTTTTGGAGCTTTCCTGGCCTCTTCGGCGGCCCTGATTGCCAACATCTATTTCAAAATTAGTATGCACGCGCTCGGCGTTGGATCTTTGTGTGGCTTAATCCTGATAATAATTTTTTCCGGATTTACCTTTTCAATCTTTCTTACTACGATGCTGGTTTTTTTAATTACAGGAATCGTTTGTACTTCGAGACTCATTGTAAGCGATCACAAGCCTTTCGACATTTATTCAGGAATTGCAATATCTCTTTTATGCCAGTTAATTGCGTATGCGTTTATTGGTTAATCTTACCAGGCAGTAAACCAACAAATAATCCAAATTTTCGTTTAGGCATTACCGTCCTATTCAACCGTAAGTGAAAAAGTGATCATCCTTGAATTGATCTTATCAATCACATTTGAATATTTTAAATTCGGGTCGCGCGCATGGAGATTGGTAATCCCGCTGCTGTATTTTATTTCAGGAGATAACACGAAATAAGGGAAATAAATATGAAATCCAAGCCCGATCTCCGCGCTTAAATCAGAACGGTTCAGCTTTACCTGGTCGTCAGCTTTTGCGGCGCCTGCGTTACTCGCAAGGTCGTAATCAAATTTTGCGCCTGCCAAAGTATAGACTTTGAAATTTCCAATCCTGTCGCTGCTAAATGCGATATTAAACGGAAAACTCAAAGTGATGGATTGCACTTTTTTAGTTACGGAAGAATCTTGCTCATATTTTTGAGAATACAAAAAAGCCTTTTCAGAAAAGGTAAGATCAAGCGGATGAACACGTAAATCAAAATGGTTGCTCATTCTTACATTTACCAGCCATGCCAGGTTAATGCCCGGATTATTGATACTTTCTACATCAAGGATAGAATCGTATTGTATAAAACGGGGGTGATGGGTAAAATTAAAATGTGATTTGTTATAGCCGATATTGATACCAAAATGGTACGGTCTCTCATCATGGTCTTCCTGGTTCAGCAAACGCTCCTGGGCAATGGCTGAAGCCGAAAAAACAAATAGCGACAAAACCAACAAAATTATTTTTCTGCGCAATAAATGGTGCATATTCCTA
The DNA here is from genome assembly GCA_963741705.1 of uncultured Chitinophagaceae bacterium. GTDB lineage: Bacteria > Bacteroidota > Bacteroidia > Chitinophagales > Chitinophagaceae > Ginsengibacter. The sequence continues at coordinate 22,672 of CAVUJE010000035.1, forward strand.
ATGTCAATGTTTTGTAAAAAGCGTTTCGATAGTTTGATTGGTTTAAAATTTGAACGAAGGATTCTTTTTCAGGAAACTGAAGTACTGAATCATTTAAATATTGATAAGCCTCATTATTTTTTGCAACAATCTTTCCAATTTTTGGAGTGATTGTTTTCATGTAAAAATTATAAAGCTGCTTTATTACAGGCGCTGATGGCTTTGTGCATTCCAATACGACCAATTTGCCACCCGGCTTCAACACTCTTTTTATTTCTTCTAACCCTAATTCAAGATTTTCAAAATTCCTCACTCCGAAAGCTACCGTAACAGCATCAAACGTATTGTCGTCAAATAAAATTGCCTCGCTATCGCCATGTATAAGTTCAACTTTATCCTGCAGTCCTGCTCTTTTTATTTTCTTCTTCCCGATTTCAAGCATTCCCTCACTGATATCAATGCCTGTAACTTTTCCCGGTTTTAAAATTTCATAACACGTCAATGCAAAATCGCCTGTGCCGGTAGCTACATCAAGAATATTTTTTGGTTGGGATGAAATCAAAAGTTTGATCGCTTTTTTCCGCCAACCTACATCAATTCCCGCGCTGAGAAAGCGGTTCAAAAAATCATAACGAAAAGCAATTTTATCAAACATGTTTTCTACCTGCTTTTTCTTGCTTTCCTTCGAATTTTTAAACGGGACTATTGTATCATGAGGATAAATATTCATCGCACCAAAGATAGTTTTTTGGAGCTATAAGTTTTACTCTTAACCATTCTTTCACTTTTATTTTTGAAATCAGCTTTGAGCCTTCTGCCTTTTGCATTCTTCATTCGGCTTTAACGTAAATTGCACTATGCACATTACTAAAGCTCAATACCTGATCAGCAGCCCTTCTTACGAAAATTGTCCACCGCCGGGCCAGCCGGAATATGCTTTTATTGGCAGAAGTAATGTTGGAAAATCTTCACTGATAAATATGCTTACCAATAATGACAAATTAGCCAAAACTTCCAATTCGCCGGGCAAAACACAAATGATTAATCATTTTGAAATAATCAGTGTGGAAAAACCAGGAGAAACTGAACAAACAAAATGGTTTTTGGTGGATCTTCCTGGTTACGGCTTTGCGAAAGTGTCACAAAGCAGCCGGAGAAAATGGGAACAAATGATAGAAAATTATTTGAGAAAAAGAGAAAACCTTATCCAGGTTTTTGTGCTGATTGATTCAAGGCATTCGCCACAAAAGCTGGATCTTGAATTCATAAAAAATCTTGAATTTTGGCAAGTACCCTATGCATTGATCTTTACCAAATCCGATAAAGAAAAACAGGCGGTAGTAAGCAAAAATGTAAAATTGTTTTTGCAACGACTTAAAGAAACGCAACAGTTTTTGCCACAACATTTTGTTTCCAGTTCAACAAAAAAAATGGGAAGGGATAAAATTCTCAACCTGATTGAAGAAATGAATGAAGATTACTTTACTGAACCTGGTGTTTAAGATGTGCAGTAAAAGAACAAATAATCTATATTTCTGTTTTTATGAAAAATAAAAGGCTGCCTTTCAGCAACCTTTCAACCTGTAACACGTATCCTTGATTAATTAGAACTTTGCTGGCGTCTTTGTGGACGAAGGCTTTCTTCTACCTCACTTTTAAATTTAGTGTACTGATCATCAGTAAAAATTGTTTTGAGTTGCGCATCTCGTTCATCGGTTAATTTTTGCATCTGAGTGCGATCCGGCCGCTCCCCTGACGCTCTTGCATCCTGGAACATTTTCATCTGCGCATTATAATAATCAGTAAATGCGCTGTCCGTTTTTGTTTGTTGTGAAGCGTCCAAATTTAAAGCAGGCGTAATTTTATCCATCGTTGCTTTTACTCTTTCAGGTACGGTGCGGCGTTGCATTCCCTGGGCATAAGTGCCGGAAGTGGCCACCATTAAAATTAAGGCAACCAACATGGTGATCTTTGTTCTCATTTTTTTGATTTTTTTTGATTTTTTATTAAAAAGCTTTCAAAGAGGCTATTTTTTGTGTGGCTCTCCAGGCCTTCCTACCATTCGTCCGATTACTTTTTTCATCACAGAATCGAACTTTTGCATTTGTGCTGGCGTACATATTTTTCTTACATTTTTAAAATACAGGAACATCTGCATGTCAAGGCTTTTTTGTTTTTCGGCAATAGAATCCGCGTCAGATGTGAGCATAGAATCCGATACCTGTTCTAAGCTGATCAGGTCATAAAAATTCTCTTTCGATTTTCTTACCTGGTTAAACATTGGGCGTACATTTTTCATTTGTGTTTCTCTTAAAGCTTTATATTGGTTCAATTGGTCTTGCGAAAAACCAACTTCATTTTGCAGGCTTTTATACATGCCCCCTGGTTCATGGCTCCGGGACCTTTTTTCAACAGGCTTACTGAGCACCATAAAAAAAATGATCATAGCAATGTTGGTGATCAAAAGAAAAATAATGATCGTTATCAGCGATTTTGTTTTTGTGTTAGAGTTCATTATGGCGTTGCATTTACATATTCATACATGGGAGCGCTTACAGAATTGTATTCATCAGCGGTAGCCTGTTCGGTATTTTGTTGGTCAGATGATTCATTAAAAGTAGAAGAAGAAAGAATTACCATAGTATTAATCACAATAATTAAACAGATGCTTGCAAAGACAATAGCTGGTTTTGCTACAAAAGAGGAAATGACCTCCCAAACACTTTTTTCCTTTTCCATCCGCGCTTCCAGCCTTGTAAAGAAAAAAGGACGTGGCGCAGCTTTTTCAATACCATCAAGGCTTTGCATCGTTTCATCTATTTTCTTTTTCAAATGTTGATCCATATCTTTTGATTTAAAAATTTATTGTAACCTACTTTGTGCCATATAGTTTAGACGTCATTCAAATAAAAAACCTTCTGGTTTTTTATTTGAATATTGCATTACGAATCCAATAATAAATAATATTCTTTTAATGAAATTTGAAGATTTTTTTTTGCCCTTTGCAATAAAGAATCAACTGCAGATTCGCTGGAATTCATTATCTCTCCTATTTCGCGGTAACTCATATTTTCAATTTTATTCAATACGAATGCGGTTTTTTGATTTTCGGGTAATTGACTAATTGCCTTAAAAAGAACTGATGCATTTTCTCTGTTTTCTGCATTGATACCCGGATGAAAAAAATCAGGCGGATCAATCATAAGGTGATCATCTTTGCCATACAAACTTTGAATAAATGCGAACCTTTTTTTTCTCTTTTTCTTTCTCAGGTGATCCAGGCATTTTGAAACCGTGATCCTGTAAATCCATGTAGAAAGTTTGGATTCTTCTTTAAAGGAAGAAACCGATTCAAACACCTGGATAAACACTTCCTGAGCAACATCTTCGGCATCTTCATCGTTTTGTAAAAACCCAATTGATGTATTATAAACCATTTCCTGCCAGGCTTCCACAATCTCCTTAAATGCCTGCCTGTCTTTTTTTTTCAGCAGGACTATCAGTTCTCTTTCATTCAAAGCAAAAATATTTTTAGGCTACAATTGAGGGCCAGGAGGAGGAGGAGGTCCGCCAAATCCGCCGCCAAATCCGTGAAAATCTCTCCGCCTGTCATCTTCCTGTGGCTTTCCTTTTCCAAAGGTCTTTAATTTGTAGGTAAAGGTGAGCATAAAATATTGACGTAAAACCTGGTTGGTCTGATCCTGCACATAAGATTCTGTCACATCTCTTGTAATACTTTTATTTTGATTTAAAAGATCGAAAACGGATAATTTTAATTCACCATCCTGTTTCTTTAAAAATTTCTGACCAATGGCAATATTCCATAACCAGTAATTTTGGTTAAACCCATCTGTTAAGCCTTTGTAGGATTCATTAGAAATAGCATTGTTTAAAAACAATCCTTTTTTAGTAAGAAAGTTGGTATTGATTCCTATTGATTGTGTAAAATAATTATTATTTAGCTTAGGCTGTATAGTGTTTTTTACGGTATTTATATTCGCCGCATAGGAAAGATCAAAGTCAATATATCTCATTGATATTGCTTGATAAAACCGCACCAAGGTTATAATTATATGAATTCGAAATATTTTCAACATTATTGATCATTCCGGGTTGCTTTGCATAGCTTAATCCGGCATTCAAATTAATGTTTGATTTTATAAATTTTAAAGGCATGCCAAAAGTGAAGAACGAACGCGCATTGATATAACCATTCATGTTCACCGGTTTGGAAAGTTGTGACCCTTTATAAAGTATAACCGTATTAGTTAATGCAGAATCTTTCGATGCAGTATAAGTGGCATTGGTTACATAATTATTAATATTTTGAAAAAATATGTTGGCAAAAAAGCTTTGGCCTTTTGCGCTATTGGTATAATTATATCTTGTGATCACATTGTTGGTATATTGTTGTTGCAAATCAGGATTACCGGTTGTATAAAAAAACTGGTTAGAATTATTAATTACATTCTGCAATTGGGTTACAGATGGAGGACTCACTGATCCCCGGTAAATCACCCTGAGCGTACTCTTTGCTGAAAGCTTAAATCTTGAAAATGCATTCGCCAAAAAATTGCTGTAAGAATTGTCTATAAAAGAAACCTGCGGAAAAACCTGGCTGCTTTTTAATTCGCTATATTGATAAGAAACTCCGGCGGATATCATATTATTCCTGTCTCCGTGCCTGATGGTGATTCCCGCGTTTTGAGTGTTGTAGGTATTGTCAAATTTATTGCTCAGGCTCGTGTCGCGCAAAGAATATTTATCATTCCCATTATCAAAATTAAAAGTCTCCTGGTCGGCTTTGCTTTTCTGGAAAGACGGTTCGTAGTTTACCTGTAATTGTGTTTTGGGAGCTATAGGTTCAGTGTAAACCAGGTTAAACCTGTATTGATTGGTATAATTATTTTGATCAGAAAGTTGTTTCACGGTATCCTGCTGAACGGTGGATTTATAATAACTGTTATAAGCATTTAAATAATTCTGGGCATCCCTGTTATTATAAGATTGAAAGATTCCCAGCGAAATGCTTCGTCCCCTTTTTCCAAAAGCATGCCTGAATAAAAGCATATTGCTGTTACTGCTTCCGTTGCTATTTGTGTTAGCATCATTCTCAGTTTTGCTTAAAATATTTTGGTTGTTTGGGTCAAGAAAGTTACTTCCACTTACCAGGTTGGTAGAATTGTTTTTTTGAAAATTCAGGCTGGAAGTCGCTATAATAGTATTGCTGGAATCAATCCGGTAAGTAAGCCTGAAATTAACGCGGTTGTTATAATTGGTGCTATGCGAAATAGTATTCTCATCATAATATTGCGAAGAATCCTGAGTAAGAAAATTTTGCTGGCTGATAGTTTGATTATTATCAGTATTACTGTTATTAAAAAAATAGCTTCCTGCCACATCGATTTTTTTGCCCCAGGCATCACTGTAATTCACTCCAAAGGCATTGGTTTTAGCAATTCCACTTTGCGGCCCTACGGTAAAACCTGAAGATCCACCCCGGAAATTTCCACCTCCCCTGCCGCCGCGCCTTCCTCCACCGCCACCCGAAACGCCCAACAAATCCTCTGAAGAAAAATTCTGCTGATTTACGTTATTTACCAAACCCACCAGAGATATCCTGCGGGCATTATTGAAAAAACTTACATTACCGCCTCCGCTATAACGATCATCTGTTCCATAACCTGCGTATATTCTTCCAAAATTTCCGGTGCGCATATCTTTTTTGGTGACAATATTTATTGATTTGGTAGTGTTTCCATCATCAAAGCCGGTAAGCTGGGCCTGATCGCTTAATTTATCAAAAACCTGGATTTTATCCACAACATCGGCTGGAAGATTTCGCAAAGTGGCGGTAGCATCATCTCCAAAAAAATCACGGCCATCGACGGTCACTTTTTTTACCGTTTCTCCCTGCGCAGTGACAGTTCCTGTTTGCCTGTCAACAGTAACACCTGGCATCTTTTTGATCAAATCTTCACTGGTAGCGTCCGGGTTTACTTTAAATTGACTGGCGGAATAATCCAATGTATCTCCATTTTGCCTTACCGGCGGCGTATTATTAATCACAATCGTAGAAAGCGTTTCAGCGGTTTTTGAAATACTCATATTTCCCAGGTTTACACTTTGGCCGATGATGGCAAATTGTTTTTCGTACAAGCTGTATCCAATAGAAGTAACAGACAACGTATAGCTTCCATTCGGTACATTATTAAAAGAAAAAGCGCCTTGTGAATTGCTTACCGTAAATAAAGGAAGCCTTGAAGAATCGCTTATAGTTAATTTGACTGTTGCGTTTGATACTTCACTGTTATTAGAAGCATCCTGCAATTTTCCTGAAACGGATTGAGCGTGGATCGCTGAAGTAAAGATGAACGCTAAAACCAGGGTAGTAAATAATTTTTTCATAAAAATGATTAATTAAATATTGGACGACACAATAATACAAAACCAGCGTACCGTTCATCATTTTATACAACCAGTCACTTTTATCTTTTGTTAACTGAAACTAAAAATCATTTCAATTATCTTGCACTCCCAAAAATTAAATTGAATATAATGGAGTATAAAAAGTTAGTCTCAGTAACCGGAATGCCAGGTTTGTTTGAATTATTATCTTCGAAGTCTGATGGCGCTGTGGTGCGCTCTTTGGAAGATAACTCTACCAAATTCGTGAGCACACGGCAGCACAATTTTTCCCATCTTGAAAGTATAGAAGTTTATACTACAAAAGATAACACCAACCTTGCTGAAATTTTTACAGCGATGAAAGAAAGTAAAGAGGAAGCGCCAGACGCTAACGCAGATGGCAAAGTTTTAAAAGCCTATTTTATAAAAGTATATCCCGACCTTGATTTTGACAGAGTATATACAAGCGACATGAAAAAAATGGTAAAATGGTACAGGATTATTGAGAAAAATAAGATTGACATAAACGCAAAAGAAGAAGAAGAAAAGGAAACAGCTCCTGAAGCGAAGCCCGCCAAGCCTGCTCATGCGGAAAACGCAAATGTAAAAAACGCAAAACCCCAGCAAGCAAAACCACGAAAAATTGAGAGCAGGGGTGTAAAGTGATCAATGATTTGATAGAATAAAAATCTTTTCTTTTTGTTGCTTTACTATGTTTTGATGAAAATTTAAATGTGAAATTATGACAGCAGATATTCAAAAATTAGAAAGACATTATTTACCGCAGGACCTTACCGTTTCTTCATGGGAAGTGATCGAGCCATATTTTAAAGATCTTTTGGAAAGAGAAATTCATTCAAAAGCAGAGATGGAGAAATGGCTGAAAGACATGAGTGAACTGGAAGCAGCGATTAACGAAGACGTTTGCTGGCGGCAGATAAAAATGACCTGCGACACTACGGATAAAAGCCTGGAAGAATCTTTCAATTTCTTTTGCCTGGAAATTCAGCCAAAGATTCAACCTTATGCATTTGAGCTGAATAAAAAATTAGTAAATTCTCCTTTTATCAAAGAACTTGACCACGATAAATATTTTACTTATCTCCGTTCTATCCGCAAAAGCATTGAACTTTTCAGGGAAGAAAATATTCCGATAGAATCTGAGATTGCTGTTTTGCAACAAAAATATGGAATGATAACAGGGCAGATGTCGGTTGAGGTTAACGGAAAAACTTACACACTTCAGCAGGCTGCCAAATTTTTCGAAAGCCCTGACCGCCAGCTTCGAGAAGAAGTTTACAGAAAAATTGCAGAAAGAAGATACGAGGACAAAGACAAACTGAACGATCTTTTTTCGCAATTGGTTACCAAAAGAAACCAGGAAGCACTTAACGCGGATTTTCAAAATTACCGCGATTTTAAATTTAAGCAACTTGGCAGGTTTGATTATACGAAAGAAGACACTTTTCGTTTTCATGAATCAGTGAAACTTCATGTGGTGCCTTTGGTAAATAAAATTCATGCACATAAAAAAGAAAAATTAAATCTTGGTCAGCTTCGCCCCTGGGATTTGGAAGCTGAGCCGGAAGGCACAAAACCCTTAACCCCTTTCGAAACAGGAAAAGAGCTGCTTGATAAAGCAATAGAAGTTTTTACAAAACTTCGTCCTTTTTTTGGCGATTGCCTTCGCAAGATGAATGAAATGAAACACCTTGACCTGGAAAGCCGCAGTGGAAAAGCGCCGGGAGGTTATAATATGCCGCTGGCAGAAAGTGGCGCGCCATTTATTTTTATGAACGCCGCGCAATCTATGCACGACGTTACTACCATGGTTCACGAAGGTGGCCACGCGGTTCAATCTTTTCTGACGCATGAACTCGAATTAAGTTCTTTCAAAGATTACCCGATGGAAATTGCTGAAGTAGCCAGCATGGCAATGGAACTTTTTTCGATGGAACATTGGGATATATTTTTTGAGGATAAAGAAGAATTAAAAAGAGCCAAAGAACACCAGTTGGAACGGGTGATAACTATTTTCCCATGGATTGCAATAATAGATAAATTTCAACATTGGATTTACGAAAATCCAAATCATACCCTGGAAGCGCGGTCAAAAAAATGGATGGAAATATTTCGCGAATTTGCTGATGAGGTAGTTGATTTTTCAGGATTGGAAAAATATATCGAAAATGGCTGGCAAAAGCAGTTGCATTTGTATGAAGTTCCTTTTTATTATATAGAATATGGAATTGCGCAGTTGGGCGCTATCGGGCTTTGGAAACAGTTCAAGGAAAATCCGGAAAAAGCTTTGGACAATTATGTAAATGCTTTAAGTCTTGGTGGCACTAGCAATATGGT
>CAVUJE010000036.1:0-10750 GCA_963741705.1 uncultured Chitinophagaceae bacterium
AAACAATCGAAAATGGCTAAAGCTTTGTGCAAAAATTAATTACCAAAAGTTTTTAATCAGCTATCTGATTTTGTTATTCTATTAATTAGTATTTTAGAGAATCATTCCAAAAATAAAAACAATTAGTATGAAAAAAATATTTGCATTATTGCTTGTAACCTTTATTGCATTTAATCTTCAGGCACAATTATCAAACACCAAATGGAAAGGAACTCTAAATATCCAGGGCGGAATGGATGTAGTATTTAATTTCAGCAATGATACATTGGACGTTACTTCTCCCGAAAGTAGTGAAAGTATTGAAACCATGAAATACAACCTTACAGATTCTGTACTTACCATTCAAAAATTATATGGCAACAGCCAGTGTGATACGGCTTCAGGAAAATATAAATATGTAATGGCAGGAAACGATTTGACACTCATTTTAATTTCAGATAGTTGCTTCGACAGGTCAACTGCCATCGGAACAATGAAGTTGGAAAAGAAAGAGTAAGGGCCTTTAGTAAACCAACAAATTTCCCTTTTTTTATTTTACTCTTTTATAACGTTGAAGCACAAACGTAATTAAATTTTTATTTTTAAAATTAACTTTGCTTCAAATTTTTTTCTAAAATGAATCTTACAATTTACCAGGTAGATGCTTTTACCTCTGAATTATTTGGCGGAAACCCGGCTGCCATTTGCCCTCTTGAATCATGGTTGCCGGGTGAACTGATGCAAAAAATAGCTTTGGAAAATAACCTTTCTGAAACTGCTTTTTATGTCAAAAAGAATGATCAGTTTCAGATCAGGTGGTTTACGCCAAAATCAGAAGTACCACTTTGCGGACACGCTACGCTGGCAACGGCTTTTATATTGTTCAATCACCAGGGATATAATAAAGATGAAATTGTTTTTAGCACGGTGAAAAGTGGAAATTTAACAGTGACAAAACAAGGAGAACTTCTGACTCTTGATTTCCCCACAGACACTCCAAAGAAAATTGATTCAACACCCGGACTTATAAATGCATTTAATATTAAGCCGCAGAAATGTTTTAAAGGCAAAAGTAAATTCATGTTGGTTTTTAACAATGAAGAAGAAATTAAAAATATAGTTCCGGATCTAAAGTTAATAGCGGAGTTAGCTCCCGGGGGTATAATTGTAACTGCTAAAGGAAACGATGTAGATTTTGTTTCCAGATTTTTTGCGCCATACGAAGGTGTTGATGAAGATCCTGTGACAGGATCAGCTCATACAGTCTTAATTCCCTACTGGGCAGGCATCACAGGAAAAGATGAACTTTCAGCCATACAGTTGTCTGCGAGAAAAGGTTTTTTAAAATGCAAAAATAAAAACGATAGGGTAGATATTTCCGGTCAGTGCCGGCTTTATATGACAGGTGAGATTTTTATTTCATGATGGTCTTTCATAAATGCCTGCAAAATAAAAATCCCGGTTATTTATTGGTTCACTGCTTTTATTCATATTTTTTTTTCATCCACAAGCCCGATACTTTCCGAGTGAAGAATAGCGTCTGCGCTATGTTTGAAATAGCAATAATGAACGGAATGATTTCCCATTTCTTTTAAATCTTTCTCCGCTTTTTTATTTTTTTTATTGCCTACCTGCCTGATATAAACCGCAAATATTTTTCCGGGGAAATGTTTTACAACAGACAAATAAATGGATACATCCTTTTGCGAATCATCTCCCATCAAAATAAATTGTAAGCCCGGAAAGTCTTCAATAACGCGAACAATCCTTGTAAATTTGGTCATCAGATTAGTAGAACCTGTGTTCCAGAATTGGTGTAAGACTTTCATTTTGCTCAACAAAAAAATTCCTTTAGGCATTCTGTTCTGCTGAGCAAATTCGGTGATTAATTCATACAGATTCCATTCGCTTCCCGAAACATAAAAAAATGGATTTCGGTTTCCATTTACCTTGTTGTGTTTCGCAAGCAATTCATAATGTTTTACTACGCCCTTGAAAGGTTTCCGGCTGTGTGCGTTCTTGGTAAAAAGTACATGCAACTTCCGGCGAAAACGTGCTGAATGCGAGATTAAAAACGTATCGTCAATGTCAGAAATAAATCCATGTTGTGATGGGAACGGCACATAAATTTCACTAACGCTGTTAATATTTCTGTGCTTATATTTTTCTTCTTCAAGACGAACCACTACTGTTTGCCAGCCCTTGTCAACCGGCAATTTGGGGAAAAATTCAAATCTAAAAAACCCATCTTTTTCAGCTTGCGTGCGATAGATGGTTCCATTCCATTCAATAGAAATCTTTGCAAGGGAAAAAGGTGTCACCATGAACAACCTGATCATTGAAAAAAAATTCACTATCCAGTTAGTACGAAAAGTTTTGCGCGGATAGGGGCTTAATTTTAAAACATGTCCCATCACAATCATTTTATTTTCATTGCCATATCCATGATAGACCCGAATGACGGGGTGATGATTCAACCTCATAAAATGAAATATTTTCCTTTTTATCTTTTTTCCCAGGGAAACTTTTTTTTGTGTATGATCTGAATGTATCTTCATTTTTAAATTGCAAATAGCATGGACGATAATTCCAACTTAAATATATTATTTATTATCAATCCTGTGTCAGGTGGTAAGAAAAAAATTGATTGGGAAACGGTGATCCGCGATTACTTTATACAACTATCTTACCATATTGAATTTTTTATTCTTACCGGCAAAAAAGATGAGGCCTCTATTCGCCACCGGATAAAAGAACTTTCTCCCCAAAAAGTGGTGGCTGTAGGTGGAGACGGCACTATTACGATGGTAGCTTCTCAATTGTTGGGAACTTCAATTCCGCTGGGAATCCTGCGTGGAGGTTCAGCAAACGGGATGGCTGCTGAATTGGAAATACCTGAAGATCATTCCGCAGCTTTGAATGTAATCATTAAAGGAATGGAGCAGAAATGCGATGTGTTAGAATTTAACGAAAAAGAATTTTGTATTCATTTAAGTGATGTCGGGTTGAATGCCCGATTAGTAAAATATTATGACAAAAATGCTATTCGCGGAATGTGGGGTTATGTGAGATTGTTAGCCAAAATTTTGTTAGAGGGAAAGCCTGTAAAAGCACATATCAAAACTGACAGCTTTGAAAAAGACATTCCGGCCTACATGATTGTTTTTGCCAACGCCTCCAAATATGGAACAGGTGCGCTTATTAATCCGGGAGGTTCTATTAATGATGGAAAATTTGAGCTGGTGATTGTCAGGCAAATTTCTTTAGTGGAATTCGGTAAATTATTTTTAAAGAAAACCACATTCAATCCAAAAAAAGTAGAGGTCATTCAAACTACCAAAGCAGAAGTTACCCTAAAAAGAAAAACGCATTTCCAGGTGGATGGAGAATATGTTGGCAAGGTAAATAAAGTATCCGCGAAGATCATTCATGAAGCTTTGATATTAATGGTTCCAAAACCAGATGAAAACAAAGAAAAAAAATGAAAAAATAAATCTCCTTTATTTGGTTCATTGTGAGGCCAGGTACATATATAATCACGTAGGTATAATTAATGAATCCTGTCGCCGCGCACCTCCATGCTTTGCATCAATTGGGTTTCATACTCTATCCATTCTTTCCATCTTTTTCTTACCAATGGTTTTTGCAAATAATTCTCAGCGAGATTGATAAATAAAGTATAGTGCCCGGCTTCGCTTTCCATAAATCTGCGGTAGAATTTTTTCATATAGTCATCTTCCAGTCCTTCGCTCAATCTTTTGAAACGTTCGCAGCTCCTGGCTTCTATCAATGCCATCGTCAGTAAATGGTCAAGGAATCTTTCTTCGGGACTTCCGCCTTTCTTTTGAAATTCCAGAAGTTTGTTTACATAGATATCTTTTCTTTGTTTTCCCAATGGTAAATTGCGTTTATGCAACTCCGTTAGTACCTGCCGGAAATGTCCCCATTCTTCTGTTACTATTGGCGAAAGTTCGGTTACCAGCTTTTCTTTATCGCTGTATTTTGAAATGAGTGAGATGCAACTAATGGCTGCTTTTTGCTCGCACCATGCGTGATCCGTCAGTATGGCTTCGATTGAAATAGAAGCCAGGTCTATCCATCGGGGATCTGTCACCAGCTTTAATCCCAATATATTTTTAGTGTCTTGTGATAAATTTTCCATCATTCAAAAATAGGGAATTCAGTAATTGGCTATTAATAATTTGGCGTAAGGTTTTCCAGGCTTTATTCAAAAAAATCCTAAATCTTAAAAGAAAGGATTTGTTCAATAAGGTTAATTCAAAATTCTCTATCGTTTATCCTGGTGTTTGAGTTTAATTTCAAAAAGAAAATTATTATTAAGAATTTATTTTAAGGAAAAACGTAAAATTAAAATTAAAAAAACTTATTAAAAGTTGGTTTACTGTTGAGCTTTAAGAATTTTTTTTTGATATAAGATTTCTGCCAGGCAATTAGCGGAAAGAAAACTAAAACCGGTGGCTCAATCCCATCGAAATATTAAATTGATTGCCTTTTACTGATGGCAGATATTCCTGGTTGATTAATCCTGCGCTTAACGAAATAATATTCCATTTTAAAAAAGTATGATTAAAATCTGCAGATATTTTTTTGGAAGCCAATTTATTTTGTTTATTGCTGTATTGAATATTTTGATTGTTATCATCCGGGGAAATTCCGGTGCCCAATGAGAGCCCGATATAATCATCAGCGCCTTTTATATAATATCGGGCAGCTATGCTATAAGATTGTGAAACATCTGTTGTTGATGGTGTAATATAAGTGCGCGCTGTGAATAAAAAACTCTTCCAGTATTTGCCTAAAGAAGCCGTATAAATTTTAGTGGCACTTGTAAAATATAAATATCGCAATCCAACTTCTCCTTCAAAACTTTTTGGCAAATTAGCATACAAAGAAAATCCGGCTCTGTATTCAGGAAAGATTCCGACATCTCCGGAATAGCCAAAATTTAGATAGCCATAAAATGTTTTACTGATGTGAGGGTAAGCGTCCACCTCGCCCTGCAAACCGCTTGTACCAAATCGTTTGGCATAATTGATTCTTGCGATCACACTTCCCAATTTGGTTTGCCTGCCATAGGAAATGCTTCCAAGGTTCCAGGCTTTATCAAATTGTTTATCAAAAGAAGAATTTTCGTAGCTGATACTAATTTTATTTATGGAGACTTCATCTTTTAATGATGTGGCCAATGCAAGTGCTCCCGTATTTTTTTTATTGATTTTTAAAATTTGTCCGGTCACAACAGCGGCTTCTTTATAACTTTTCAATGCTTTTAAATTCTTTGCCTTTCTTAACAAAAGCGCTTCTGAATTTGGGTAAACAGTCAAAGCTATATTACAAATTTCCAATGAATTTTGATAATGGTCATTCCAATATTCCAGGTCGGCATAAGCCACGCTGGCATCTTCATTTGGTTTTGTATCGAGTACTTTTGAAAAATGAATTCTCGCGCTATCGTACTGATGGTTCCATGAATAAATTCTGCCCAGAAAAATATCGATATCGGCGTAGCCAGGCGATTTTTCCAGGGCTTCAAAAGCCAGTTGTTTTGCTTTTTCATAATTTTTATCTTCAAATGCGGCGTTGCGTGCTTTCGTGAATAGCTCATCTGATGACAGAGAATTTTGCGCTTTAATCCGATAGGAAATTGCTAAACAAAGAAGTAGAAGTATCGTAAATTTATTCATAAAACAAAGTCAAAGAATAATAACGCTAAAAAGGCTTGTGGTATTATAATTTGAAACGATTCTAAGCAATTAATTCACCTCTTTTTTAATTGCACCTAATTAAAAATTCTGCTTATTTCTTCTTTCACTGCTGTTTGTTTAAAAAGCGAATTGATATTTTATTAAATTTCAATTGCATATTACTTTCTAAATTCCTTATTTTACATCTTTAATATTCCAACTTGCATGAAAGTTATTTCAGTTATTCTTTATGGATTTATCACTTTAATATTGATATTATTGTTTAATACTAAAATGGTGCTTCCCGTGCCGTTAGGCCAATTATTAAGCCCTCAAAAAGGTTTGTGGCAAAATGCAGAACCTGTTGATGAAAATTATTCAGCTCAACTTTCATTTCCTCAACTGCAGGGAAAAGTAAAAGTTTATTTTGATCAAAGGCTGGTGCCGCATGTATTTGCGGACAATAACAATGATGCTTATTTTGTACAGGGATATTTGCATGCAAAATTTCGTCTTTGGCAAATGGAGTTTCAAACCCGCGCCGCTGCCGGAAGGTTAAGCGAAATTATTGGCCCAAAAGCATTGGATTATGACCGCGATAAAAGGCGGCTGGGAATGGTATATGCGGCTGAAAATAATTTGAAAGAAGTTGAAAAAGATCCTGAAACTTTGGCGGAATGCAATAATTATACGGCAGGTGTAAATGCTTATATTGAGAGTCTTACAGAAAGTACACTTCCTGTCGAATATAAATTATTGGATTACAAACCTGAAAAGTGGACCAATTTAAAATCGGCGCTTTTTTTAAAATATATGGCGCTGGAACTGGCGGGTTCAGAAAGTGATTTTGAAATGACCAATGCCAAATCAATTTTTTCATCTGCTGATTTTGATAAAATTTATCCAATTGTGATGGATTCTTTAACTCCAATTGTTCCTAAAGGAACTGTTTTTCCACCTCCCGGAATTAATGTAACTATCCCGGCTTCTGCTGATTCTCTTTATTATGACAACAAAGATTCAACAATAATTACAGAACAGAAGCCTGATAAGGACAATGGAAGTAACAACTGGGCGGTAAGCGGGCAAAAAACAAAAAGCGGGTATCCTATTTTGTGTAATGATCCGCATCTTGGTTTAAACCTTCCTTCCATCTGGTACGAAATGCAGATCAGCACGCCTTCTTACAATGTGTATGGCGCTACATTTCCGGGAGCACCTTCTGTGATCATTGGCTTTAATGATAGTTGCGCTTTTGGATTTACGAATGCCATGCGTGATGTAAGGGATTACTATGAGATTAAATTTAAAGACAAAAGCCGCAAAGAATATTGGTTTGACAGCGCCTGGGTTTCTTCTACTTTTAGAATTGAAGATATTAAAATAAAAGGCCAGCCCGATTATTTGGATACAGTTGTCTATACCAATATTGGTCCTGTCATGTATGATAGAACCTTTACCAACGGAAGAAATACCAATGAGAAAGATTATGCGGTAAGATGGAAAGCTCATGATCCCAGCAACGAATTAAAAATGTTTACAATGCTGGATAAGGCTAAAAATTATAATGATTATCGGCAAGCCATAAAATATTTACGCACACCTGGGCAAAACTGCATTTTCGCTTGTAAAAATGGCGACATTGCTATTTGGGACCAGGGAGAATTTCCGGCTAAATGGTACCGGCAGGGAGATTTTGTAATGCCCGGAACAGACAGCAGTTATTTATGGCAAGGTATGATTTCTCAATATGAAAATCCACATCTAATCAACCCGGAAAGAGGTTTTGTGAGCAGCGCTAATCAATTGCCAACTGATACAAGCTATCCCTATTATTTGGGAGGAAGCTATCCTCCATACCGGGCAATAGAAATAAATAAAAGACTGGAAGAAATGAACAATATTACCCCGGAGGATATGATGAAACTACAAACAAGTAATTATAATATTTTTGGCCAATGGGCGCTTCCGGTTTTATTAAAAAATATGCAGGTAGATAAATTGAGCCCGCAGGAACAAAAATATTTTTCAATTCTTAAAGATTGGGATTTCAGAAATGATGCAGATTCCAAAGGTGCTACTTTATTTGTAGTGACTTGGGATAGCCTGGAAACTGTTATATGGGAGGACGAATTTGTGAAATCAGGTTTGCAATTGCCCTGGCCAACCGAAAGTACCTTGTTAGACATTATCAATAAATATCCGGACTTCAGATTTTTTGACAATATCAATACTGCGAATATTGAATCATTATCCGATGATGTGACAGCCGCTTTTAAAATGGCGGCGGCTGTAATACGAAAAGCAGATGAAGATGGCACAATTGAATGGGCAAAATACAAAGACACTCATGTGGAACACCTTGCAAGGTTGGATGCTTTCAGTCGTTTACATTTGCCAATTGGCGGAGGAACTAATACGATTAACGCGGCTAAAGCCCAACACGGCCCAAGCTGGAGAATGATAGTTTCTCTAACTCCGGAAACAAAGGCCTTCGGCGTGTATCCCGGTGGAGAAAGTGGAAATCCCGGAAGCAAATATTACGATGATTTCATTGATACCTGGGCTGCTGGTAAATATTTTCCTTTGTGGATGATGAAAACTTCTGAAGCTGATGACAGCCGTGTAAAATGGACAATGAGTTTTAATTAATAATTTCAAAACCAATTAATTCAATAAATCAACAACATGAAATTTATCGTCTCTGCGATTTTAATTATACTTTTTAGCTTCCTGTCTTGCCTTTATTTTCCCTGGTGGTCAATTGCTATAGTTGCTTTTTTGATTTCCGTTATTATTCAACAGAAACATCTTCTTTCTTTTATTTGCGGATTTATTTCATTGTTTTTATTATGGGGATTTCTGAGCTTTTGGATCAGCGTTCAAAATGATAACATTTTAGCACACCGCGTTTCTTTATTAATTTTTAAAACCGATAGCCCCAATTTACTAATATTCGTTACAGCGCTGATTGGCGCTTTGGTAGCCGGGTTTGCAGCGCTAACCGGTAGCTTTCTTAGGAAGGAAAGATCAAACGAAACACATCCTGCTGCGTAAAAATTTCAGCTTTTAATCTCTTATTTCTTTCGAATCCCTGTGAGCATGCATAAACTTTTGATATTACTTTTTATTTTTCCTGTTTTGGTAGCTTCTTCACAAACAATTGAAGGAACCGTAAAAGATACTGAAGGAAATGCGCTTCCATTTGCGTCAATTCTTGTAAAAGGAACACCCATGGGAGTTACAGCCAACAATGAAGGAAAATATATTCTGCACCTTTCGCCCGGAAATTATACATTGGAGTGCCGCTATGTGGGATATGCATCTTCAGATAAAAACATAACAGTTACTTCTTCATCAGAAACATTAAATTTTGTTTTAAAGCTTCAAAGATTAACGCTAAAAGAAGTGATTATAAAAGAAGGAGGCGAAGATCCCGCCTATGAAATCATCAGGCAGGCAATCAAAAAGCGTCCTTTTTATGAATCACAGATAAAAGCATTTGAGGCGGAAGTTTATGTGAAAGGAATGATTAAACTTCTCAATTTGCCAGGAGCAATAATGGGTCAAAAAATACCTGATGAAGACAGGAAAGAAATGGGGCTCGATTCTTCGGGGAAGGGGATTATTTATTTAACTGAATCTGTTACTAAAGTTTATTCACAGCAACCGGATAAGCTCAAGCTGGAAGTGGTTTCCACACGTGTAAGCGGCAACAATGGATTGGGTTTCAGTTTTCCGGCTTTCATCAGTTTTTATAAAAACAATGTAAACATTGCGCCACAGGTAAACCCGCGTGGCTTTGTTTCTCCAATTGCAAATAATGCTTTAAATTTTTATAACTATAAATTTCTTGGAAGTTTTTTTGAAGACGGGGAGGAGGTAAATGTGATTAAAGTGGTTCCCAAACGGGATTATGAGCCCCTCTTTTCAGGTATTATAAATATTACGGAAAATGATTGGCGCATCTTTAGTTGCCATCTAACGCTAAATAAAAAATCAGCATTGGAAATCCTCGATTCTTTAGAGATTTCTCAGATTCACAGGCCGGTAACGAATGATGTTTGGCGAATTAAAAACCAGGTGATCCATTTTACATTCAATAAATTCGGAATCAGGTCGGAAGGTGATTTCGTTAATGTGTATTCAAAATATAACCTTGATCCGAATTTTCCGAAAGGTTTTTTTGACCGGGTTGTGATTAAATATGATACGGCAGTAAACAAAAAGCCCCATTCATATTGGGATTCTATAAGGCCCGTCCCGCTTGAGCCACAGGAAATTAAAGATTATAAAACCAAGGACAGCGCTTTTGAGGCAAGGAATGATTCAACAGAAAAAAATATCGATTCACTGAAGAAAAAACAAGGGCCATTAAAAATCATGCAAGTCCTTTGGTCAGGAGTAAACAGAACTCATTACAGTTATACCAATCAATATAGAATTTCTTTTGATCCTTTAATAAAAACTTTGCAATACAATACCGTGGAAGGTGTTGCAATTAATCCTTCTTTTGTTATTTCAAAATATTCAAAAACGTTGAGCAGTGATGTTAGTTTTATTGCAGATGCACGCTATGGTTTTAATAATCATCATTTGAATCCGTGGGGTGGTTTTGTTTTCAAAAATAAAGATGATTTTGATCCGAATAAAAAATTCAAAAAGTATGAATTTTTTGTGGCTGGAGGAAAACGCGTAAGCCAGTTTTTTAAAGAAAGTGATATTGACGGATTAGCCAATACCATTGGTAGCTTATTGTATGGGAGGAATTATATGAAGCTCTATGAAAATTATTTTGGAAAAGCAGGATATAAGAAAGAGTGGGAGAGTGGTGCTAAATTTTTAATCGAAGGAGAATATGAAGACCGGTTACCAATTGATAATACAACGGATTATATCTGGAATAAAAAATGGCAATTCAGGTATACGCCTAATTATCCGGTAGAAATTTTATCAACGCAGTTTCAACGGCACCAGGCAGCAATTGTTCATGCCTCTTTTAGTTTTCAGCCGGGCCAAAAATATGTAGCAGCAAACTAGTAACTGAACGAAGTGAACGACATAAC